>JBBIGZ010000020.1:0-41734 GCA_037447295.1 Chloroflexota bacterium
GCCTGTAAATGTAGATGGGCTCTGGCTCTATACCGGTATTACCCAAAGGATTATCGCTTGGGATGCACACGATCCCAAACTGCCTGCACCGGATGCGCAATTGGTTACATCTTCAACCATTATCCCGCCGGGTGGTTTTGCGCTGATTCTTTCACCGCGCTATGCCTATGCGTCTCCACCTTACAATATGCCCTACGATATTCCCCCCCGAACCGTGATTCTGACGGTGGACGGAAACCGCTTAGGTGCGACGAAAGTGGGGATCGTTGCTTACGGCCAAGGGCGAGATGTGATCGTGCTCTACCGCGGTGGCAAAACGATCCTAGAAGAGGCAATTGCCACCTATGGTACTCCGCTTTTGAATACGTTTATCGAAAAGATCCGCGATGACTATCGCGATGCCCTTCCCTTTGACTTGCCCGAATGCCGATCGGCGAATCTGAAGGATTTGGCCAAAGGGGATCAGCAATCGAATTGGGAGCTGATCCGCGGCGGCACGCCCGGTGAGGGACCTTATCGTCCGTGGCCGTGAGCCGGCGAAGCTTCTGCCTGCTGCATTTCGCTGAAGGCCCGGATGGCCACTTCCAGCATAGCAGCATCTGGCTCGCGCGTCGTCAGGCGCTGGAGTGCCAGGTTTGGACGGATCAACCAACGCGCCCAGCGGCGATCCAGGTGATTGGCCATCCAGCGGATATATTCCACGGCGATCCCGGCCAAGAAGGGGATGAGCAAAATGCGTCCGAATAGACGTGCCCAGATCGGCAAACCGTCCAGGAAGGGGAAGACGAGCACGGTCAGCACGACCAAAGTGAGCAGGAACGAAGTGCCGCACCGCGGGTGCTCGAGGGGAAAGCGGGCTACGGATTCGGGGGTCAGCTCGGCGCCGGCTTCGTAGGCGTTGATCGTCTTATGCTCGGCCCCGTGGTAGGCGAAGAGACGGCGCACGTCCGGCATAAAGCCGAGCGCCCAGATATAGCCGATCACCAGCCCCAGGCGCAATCCCCCTTCGATCAAGGCTTTTATCCACCAGCCGAGGCCCATCCAATGTTCGATTCCGCTTGCGATTGCGGCCGGCAGCAGGAAGAACAGCCCAATGGCGATGGTTAGGGAAAGGGCCAATGTCCCATACAGGGCAGGCCCTTCCAGCTTTTCATCTTCTCCGACCTGGATGTTTGCCGAAAAGGTCAGTGCGCGCAATCCCAGCACGAGCGCATCCCAGAGCAGGATCATGCCGCGTAGGAAGGGCAGGCGTGTCAGGCGGGAACGATAGAGGCTACCAAGCGCCTTTTGACGGACGACAATCTCACCGTTAGGGGCACGCACGGCGATGACCAGGGCTTTTTGCCCGCGCATTAATACCCCCTCGATCAGCGCCTGGCCGCCATAGGTGATGAGGCGATCTTCGCGGCTCATGGTGTTAGCAAGCTCACTCGCCCAGGCCGGCGAAAAAGTGGATTACCGATTCGATGCCGCGATACCAGTTCGGCAGGTTTTGCTTTTCGTTGGGGGCATGCAGGTTATCATCCGGCAAACCGAAGCCGGTGATCACCGATTCCAGCCCCAGGATTTCCTGCATTTGTGCTACCACCGGGATCGAACCACCTTCGCGACGGAAATAGGGCTTGCATCCGTAGACGGCTTCCAGGGCCCGGCTGAGCGCTTGTACCCAGGGTGTATCGCGCCGGGAAATCGAAGGACGTCCGCCGTGCAGTGCATCCAGCTCCCAACGCACGGTCTTGGGGGCGTGTTCTTCCAGGTAGCGTCGCAATTGCTGATGGACTTCTTCCGGGTCCTGATCTGGAACCAGGCGCATGGAGATCTTCGCCATGGCCATGGCCGGCAGCACCGTCTTTGCTCCGGAGCCGATGAACCCGGCTTTGAGACCGTTGATCTCCAGGGTCGGCCGCGCGCCCACCCGTTCTAAGGCGGTGTAACCGGCCTCGCCGTAGAGCGCCGGTGCTCCTGTCTGTTCCAGGAAAAAGGCATCATCGATCGGCAGGCGTGCCAGTTCGGCGCGCTCTTCGGCCGAGAGGGGGCGCACTTTATCATAGAACCCCGGCAAAGTCACCCGTCCCTGATCATCATGCATGCCGGCGATCAGCTCGGCGAGCACTTGCGCCGGGTTATGGACCGCGCCACCGTAAACGCCAGAGTGCAGATCGTGTGCCGGACCGTAAACACGCAGCTCAAAGTAGGCCAGGCCGCGCAGCCCGTAGGTGATGGTAGGCTTATCGGCTCCTAACATGCCGGCATCCGGGTTAAAGGCAAAATCGGCGGCCAACATTTCGCGGTGTTCGCTCAAGAAACCTTCTAGGCTCGGCGAGCCGATCTCTTCTTCCCCCTCGATCAGCACCTTCAGGTTGATCGGGAAGCCGCCGCTCTGTGCCAATGCTTCCAGTGCCTTGAGGGTGAGCATGACCTGCCCTTTCATATCCGAAGCGCCGCGGGCATAGAGATTTTCCCCCTTGATCGTCGGCTCAAAGGGGGACGTTTGCCATTCGTCCAACGGATCGACCGGCTGCACGTCGTAATGCCCGTAGATCAGCGCCGTGGGGCGTGCCGTGCCGGCCTTCAGCCATTCGGCGTAGACGATGGGATGCCCAGCGGTAGGATAAATTTCAACCTGTTCAAAACCGATGCGGCGCAGCTGATCTGCGACCCATGCCGCGGCGCGTTGCATATCCTGGCGATGGGCGTCATCGGTGGAAACCGAGGGAATGCGCAGGAATTCTTTGTATTCCTCCAAAAAACGCTCGCGGTGCTGGCGCGCGTAGTGCAATGCCTGATTCAGAGACATCGGGTTCTCCTTTGAAAGTGGGATGGGTGAAGGCCGATCGGCTTATCGGACCTCAGGCCTGAGCTCTCTGATTGTATCTCATCCGCCGCCGAAGACCTCGTTCAGCCAATCCAAAATGCCCTTTTCGTGCGGCTTGGGCGCGCTGCCCATGGTTTCAGCCAGTTTTTCAAAAAGCTGGCGCTGCTCGCGGGTTAGCTGGGTGGGAATTTCGACGTTGACGATCACCAGTTGATCGCCACGCCCGTTGCGTTTCAAATGGGGCACGCCTTTCCCCTTGAGCGTAAAAATCTTCCCCGGTTGAGTTCCGGGTGGGATCACCAGTTTGGTAGGTCCATCGAGGGTTGGTACTTCGATCTCTGCACCCAGGACTGCCTGGGCTACGTTGATGTCTAGGTTCAGCAAGATATCGTCCTCGCGGCGCTTGAAGAAGGGGTGAGGGCGCACTCGGAGCAGAAGATACAAGTTGCCCCTTGGACCGCCGTATTCGCCGGGTTCTCCTTCGCCGGGCAGGCGGATCTGCGTGCCGCTATCCACGCCGGCCGGGATCTGCACCCGTTTGCGTACTTTGCGCCGTTCCCATCCACTCCCGCGACAAGTTGGGCAAAGCGAAAGGATCACCTCGCCGCGTCCGTTGCAGGTTGGGCAGGTCATCGTCTGCACCATAGCGCCTAGGAAGGTTTGCCGCACTTGGCGCACTTCTCCTTGCCCGTTACAGGTGGCGCAGCGTGTGGGCGTGGTGCCCGGCTTCGCTCCGGAGCCGTTACAGGTGGAACAGGTATCCTGGCGCTCGAATTCGATCTCTTTTTCAACGCCGAAAACGGCCTCCTCGAAGCTGAGTGTCAATTCCATCTGCAAATCGCGCCCACGGCGCGGCATGTGGCGCGCCCGCCATCCACCGAAACCAAAGCCGAAGAGCTCCTCGAAAATATCGGCGATATCGGCGCTGAAATCGGGCATTCCGCCCATATCGCCCAGCCCGGCGTGACCGTAGCGATCGTAACGGGCGCGCTTTTCGGCATCCGAGAGCACGGCATAGGCCTCGTTGATCTCTTTAAACTTCTCTTCCGCATCCGGTGATTTGTTGACATCCGGATGGTATTGCCGCGCCAGGCGCCGGAAGGCGGCTTTGATCTCTTCCTGGCTGGCGTTGCGTGGCACGCCGAGGATTTCGTAGTAATCCTTAGGCATCGTTCCTTGCCTCATGCATCGTGGACTTCACCATCCACCACATTTGGATTGCCGCTGCCGGCCGGCGGAGGCGTTTCCGGCCGATCGTACAGACTGGCACCGATTTGCGACATTTCGCGTCCTAGCGCTTCGAGGGCGGTGCGCAGTGCGGCCAGGTCATCTCCCTGCATGACCTGTCGCGTTTCGGCGATGCGGGCCTCCACGCGTTGCCGAATTTCTGCCGGCAGCCGATCGCCCACCTCGCGCAGCGCTTTTTCCGCCGCGTAGATCATCCCATCGGCCTGATTACGTGCTTCGATCAGCTCTTTGCGCCGGCGGTCCTCTTCGGCATGGGCCTCGGCTTCGCGCCGCATACGCTCGATCTCCTCTTCCGTCAGGCCGGAAGAAGCGGTGATGGTGATGTGCTGACTGCGCCCGGTCGCCTTATCGCGCGCTGTGACCTTCAGGATTCCATTGGCATCAATATCGAACGTAACTTCAATCTGCGGCACGCCGCGCGGCGCCGGCGGAATGCCATCCAAGATGAATCTTCCTAGCGATTTATTGTCTGCCGCCAGTGGGCGCTCGCCTTGCACTACGTGGATTTCGACCTGGGTTTGGTTATCGGTGGCGGTGGAAAAGATCTGGCTACGGCGCGTCGGGATGGTCGTATTGCGTTCGATGATCGGGGTGGCTACGCCGCCCAAGGTCTCCACCGAGAGCGTGAGAGGGGTGACATCGAGGAGCAGGATATCCGTCACTTCTCCGCCCAGCACTCCGGCCTGGATCGCCGCGCCGATCGCCACCACTTCATCCGGATTGACGCCCTTATGCGGCTCTTTGCCGAAGAACTGGCGCACCCGTTCCTGAATGGCCGGCATGCGCGTCATCCCGCCCACCAGCACCACCTCGTCAATATCTTCCGGTTTCAGGCCGGCATCGCTCAGCGCCTGCCGCACCGGCTCCATCGTGCGTTCGATGAGATCGGCGGTGAGCTGTTCCAGCCGGGCGCGCGTTAGGGTGCGCACCAGATGCCGTGGCCCGCTGGCATCGGCGGTGATATAGGGCAAATTGATCTCCGTTTGGAGCATCGAAGAAAGCTCGATCTTCGCCTTTTCCGCCGCTTCTTTCAGGCGTTGCAGCGCCTGGCGATCCCGGCTCAGATCGATCCCAGTCTCCTGACGGAACTCCTGGATCAGATAATCTATAATTCGCTGATCGAAATCATCACCGCCTAGGAAAGTATCGCCGTTTGTCGCCCGCACCTGGAAAACGCCATCCCCCACTTCCAAGATCGAAATATCGAACGTGCCGCCGCCCAGGTCGTAGACGGCGATGATCTCGTTCTTTTTACTATCCAGGCCGTAAGCCAGTGCCGAGGCGGTTGGCTCATTGATGATGCGCAGCACATCCAGCCCGGCGATCCGACCGGCATCCTTGGTCGCATTGCGCTGGGCATCGTTGAAATAGGCCGGCACTGTGATCACCGCCTGGGTCACCGGTTCCCCTAGGTAGGCCTCGGCATCGCGCTTAATCTTGGCCAGGATCATCGCCGAAATCTCCTGCGGCGAATACTGTTGCCCGTCTAAGATCACGCGCACATCGCCGTTCGGCGCCTCGGTCACCCGATAGGGCACTCGCTGTTGGGCGCGTTCCATTTCTGGGTCGCCCACCTTGCGCCCCATAAAGCGCTTGATGGAGAAAATAGTGTTTTCCGAGTTGATGATTGCCTGGTTGCGCGCGGCCCGTCCGACGATGCGCTCATGGTTTTTGGTCACTGCTACCACCGAGGGGATCAGGCGATCCCCTTCTGCCGAAGGGATCACCACCGGTTCTCCACCGAGCATCACGGCAGCTACGGAGTTGGTCGTGCCCAAATCAATCCCGATGATCTTACCCATAAAGCCTCCAAAAGAAAAATCGGGCGAACTCGCCCGTTAGCGCGCCACGCGCACCAACGCCGGGCGGATCACTCGCTCGCCCAGGCGATACCCCTGCTGTACCACCGCAATTACCCGACCGCTTTCTTGCCCATCCACATCCTCATGGCCGATGGCCTCGTGCAGGTTCGGGTCGAACATCTGCCCCTCGGCCTCGATCCGCTCCACGCCTTCGGCTTGCAGAATGCTCTGCATCTTCCGCAGGATCAGATCCACACCTTGCACCCAAGCCTGCAAGTCTGCTTCCTGCGGCGGATGTTGCAAGGCACGCTCCAGATCGTCCAGCACCGGCAGGAACTTCTTGATGATCTCTGCCTTCATTGCCAAGAATTCAGCCTGCCGATCGCGCTCCAGACGCCGACGGAAATTGATGAACTCCGCTTGGGTGCGCTGCCAGCCATCCAGATATTCTGCCGCCCGCGCCTCGGCATCGTTTAACTTTTGTTTGAGAGATTCCAACTCCGCTGCCGGCAGAGACACCTCCTCCACTTCTGCCTGGGTGCCGGCTTCGGCTTCCTGCTCGGCGGATGCAGGCTGGACCTCTGCTACGCTGCCCGTTTCGGGCATCGCCTTTAATTCATCATGGTTATTATCGGAATGCAAAACCTGGCGTTCCTCGCTCATTTCACACCTCGTTAGATAGTCTAAAGATTGCTCATCTGCTCATTAAACAGATTGCTCAGCAAATCGGCCATAAAGCGCACAGTTGGGATTGTGCGCGCATAGGACATGCGCATTGGTCCCAGCACGCCTAGCGCACCGGTGAGCATACCTGGCACTCCGTAGCGTGCAAGCACCATCGAACACTGACGCAATTCCTCCCAGCCGGCATCGCTTCCGATGATCACCTGTAACCCGCCAATATGACTCTGCTCCACCGTGCGCGCCAGTAGGTTTTTGAGCAATGTGCGCTCCTCCAGCAAGCGCAGCGCATGGCGCAGCTCTTCGGATTCGATGAACTCGGGCGACTCGAGCACATTGGTCAAGCCATCAAAGTAGACCTCGCCGGCCGGCTGTTCGGCTATGCGGCGCAGATCCTGCACGATCAGCGTGAAAATATCCTGCTCCAGGGCATCACTGCGCCGTGGCTGGTTCAAGATCGCCTCCAGCGTCAGGCCGCGCAAAGACTGGTTCAGGCGCTGAGCTACCTGGCTCAAGCGCTCCTGAGGTACCGGCTCACTGAGCGCCAGCACCTGCTGCGAAACCTCTCCACCCTCGATCACCAGCACCATCAACACCTGGCGTCCCTGGGTGGAGATCAGCTCCACATGCTTGAAGCGTACCTGCTCCGGGTGAGGTGCAGTCACCAGGGAAACGGCGCGTGTCTGATGCGCCAGAATGGTGGCCGCCAGCTGCATCCATTCATCCACATCGGCCTTGCTCTGGTAGAACTGATGCGTAATGGTATGCTGCAGCTCTTCAGGGAGCTCCACCTGGTTCATCAGGTGGGTGACGAAAAAACGGTATCCCTCCTCGGTCGGAACTCGGCCGGCCGAAGTATGCGGCTGGCGCAGGTAGCCCATCTCGCTCAACGCGGCCATCTCATTGCGTACCGTTGCTGGGCTGAATTCCAGGTGATAGCGCCGCACCAGCGTTTGCGAGGCCACCGGCTGACCACTTTCGATATATTCGCGCACCACCAACAGAAGAATGCGCTTTTGACGTTCACTTAGGACAGGCATCATCTCACTTCACCTTTTAGCACTCTAATCTTTTGAGTGCTAAACACTCAGTTTAACATCATAACATCCCCACTGTTGGACGTCAATAGGATATGGATAAGAGAAGTGTTAACAACGGTGTAGCATAAGGGTCTGTGGTAGGGACGTTAGCGTTTGTGCTTTGTGCTACAAAAAAAGAAGGCCGCCGTAAGGCGACCTTCCATGCGAATCGGCATATCTAGCGCCGACCCCATCCACCCATCATTGGGCCGCGGCCATATCCGTAGCCGTATTCGCCGTTCTGATTCCAGAACCCCATCGGACCGGCTCCATAGCCCATCGGACAGTTTCCCGGACCATAGCCATAGCCGTAGCCATAGCCATACCCCATCCGTGCCATGTGCTGCAGCATCCAATCGGCCTGTGCCTGGGAGATCACACCGGCTTTTACGGCTTCGTTCAGGGCCAGCTGATGGATTTCGGCCAGGAAGGCAGGCAGATCATTGCTTGCAATGCCGTGATCCAGGGCAATCTGTGCCAACGTTTTCCCCGCCGCGAATTCCTGCTCCACCTGAGATTCGGTCAGGCCGAGCTTTTCGGCCAGGGCGCGCTCGATGAAATCATGAATCGGTCCGTAGGGCCTTGAAGGGTGCTTCCCTGCGCATATGCTATGCCTACCCCGAAGAGGGTGAAGGTCAGTGCCAAAACAGCAAGTAGCAAGAGGGTCTTTTTCATGGTATCGCTCCTTTCAAGAAGATTTACGGTGTTTTACCGTACGCTTTCAGGATAACAGGGGAATGTGAAGAGGCTGTAAAGGTACGAAAAAGTTCTTCAAAAGATAGGGCTGGTATAATGACGCTCATGCGTTCGCGCCACTTTCTCATGCTTTTGCTTGGTCTGCTGGTGGGGCTGATCGTGTACTTTCGCCCGTGGCGCCTGTTCTCGCCGCGCACGCGCTGGGTCCTGGAATGGTTGCGCCATCCCGAGGCGCATCCGGAATGGCGCAGCCGCGCCCTTTCCCGCTGCAACCAATCTGCCCCCTTTCTCTTTCCTACTGATGGCTTCATCGGGTATCTTTGGGATGATTCGTTCCGCATTGGGCATCGTCATCAGGGGATAGATGTCTTCGGGGGAGAGCTGCCTGGTAAGGCGCCGGTCTATGCTGCCTATGACGGTTACCTGACGCGCCTGTCATCCTGGAAATCTTCGCTCATTCTGCGCGTGCCCCAGGACCCGCTTCTGCCGGGACGGCAGATTTGGCTCTATTACACCCATCTGGCCGATCGGGATGGCAATTCGTTCATCCTGCCTGATTTCCCGCCCGGCACCCGAGAACGTTTTGTGCGCGCCGGAACTTTACTCGGCTATCAAGGGAACTATTCCGGCGATCCGCTCAACCCGGTGGGCGTGCACCTGCACTTTTCCATTGTGCTCGATGATGGAAATGGGAACTTTCGCAACGAGCTGGATATTCGCAACACCCTCGATCCTTCGCCCTATTTTGGACTGCCGTTGAACGGGCCGAAGAATCGCGAGCAGATCGTGGTTTGTAACTCTTCTATGGAGTCTTCACATGAACCGTAAAGTGATCATGGTCAACGGAGCCGGGCGCGGCTTGGGCCGTATTTTGGCCGAAACCTTTGCCCGACGCGGCGCCGCAGTAGCCGCCAACGATCTTTCGCCGATCACCCTGGATTGGACGCAGGAGCTGGAAGCCCAAGGGTACTCCATCCGTGCCTATACGGAAGACCCGACGCGCAAGATCGTCGCCCAGGCATTGGTCAAACAGGTGGAAGATGATTGGGGGAGAATTGATGTCCTGGTCCATCACGCCGCGGTTGCACCGACGGCCTCCTTGCTGGAGATGGACGAATGGGATTGGCATCGGAGTTTGGACCTCAATCTGAGTGCCGCATTCTTGCTGACCCAATCCGTGGGCCGCATCATGCGTCAGCAGGGGAACGGTCTGATCCTGGTGCTACTTTCGCTGGATGGTGATCAGGCCGCCTCTCACCCGGCCTTTTTCATCGCTCAGATGGGGTTGTGGGGGCTGGTCGCTCAGGCGCGGCGAGAGTTGATGCCGCACGGCATCCGCGTCGAATCGCTTTGTGTTTCCCCACCGCGCTTGCCGGAGCCTCCTCCTTCACCGACTGCGATCGAGGAACAGGTCCTAGCGTGGGTAGGGTTGTAGTGCGATTATGCTGTAATTTATTCTCCCCTATTCATTGCATAATTAAAAGCGTGAAGACCCTACATTGCCTCGTTTTGTGCCTTTTTCTACTCCTGACCGCCTGTCAAAGAGTGCAGTCAACCGACGCATCGCCGGATGCATTGACTTCCCCCTCTATACTCTTGTCTCCCGCGGTTTTGGCTTCGGCCACGGCATCTCCGGACGGTGCGTCTTCTGAGGGGCCTGTTTCCACGCCTTTTGTACCTTCCTCGCAGGTTCCGAGTGAACATATTTTGCACATCGTGGCTCCTCAGGATGGGGATGTGATCAATGTGCCCTCCATTCTCTTACGCGGTTTTGCCCCACCGGAAACGGTGATCAGCATCAACGATGACATTTACCTCGTTGGCCCGCAAGGTCAATTTGAGATCCCGCTCACGCTCGAAGAAGGCCCGAATGTGTTTGAAATCGTAGCCAGTGACCTTTTAGGGAACGAGGAGAGCGTGATCCTGGTGATCACCTATCAACCGTAATTCGGAGGTAGACGATGAAAAAGTTTTTGCTTGTTCTGACGTTGCTTAGCGCGTTTTTCCTCTTCACGACCCAGGTTTTTGCCGGCCCCTCGGCCGCAGGTGGGCCCAAGAAAACCCCTGGAACGCCGCCTGGGCCCGCGGTCACACCGGGACCGAAGCATACCAAAATACCGAATCTCAAAGGAAAACCGCAGATTTTTCGCGGGGTGATCGCCGCTGTGAGCGATTCGAGCCTGACGATTACGCTGAGAGATGGCTCCTCGGTGACCGTATCGCTGGATGCCGGAACACGAATCCATCTCCCTGCCGCTCGCAAGGATGGGAGTGCCACTTTGCAGGTTGACATGCAGGTGGTTGTCCAGGCTCGTAGCGATCCGAACGGTACTTTGGTGGCGCAGCGGGTGGTTGCCGTTCCGGGAAAGCCATCACGAGCGCACCGCGTTGGTTGGGTGACGGATTATCAGCCCGGCGTGAGCATCACCATTCAGGCGCGTGATGGCAATACCTACACCTTCCAGCTCGCTCCCCAAGTCAAAATCCTCCCCGCCGATCGCGCTGCTCAGCTCGCCCCCGGTGCCTTGGTGACGATCATCGCGCCGCGCAATCCTTCCCAGTTGAACTGGGTAGCCGTGGGGATCGTAGTTCATCCTGCCACACAAAGCGTTACCCCTGTTCCGACGGCTACCATCACTGCAACTGCAACACCTTAGGCGTTAGGAAACCTTTACTGCTACAACGGCTTCTTCGCCGGGATGCCGGGTTTGCGCGGGTATTGGGATGGGGTGGCGGCGATTTTATCCACTAGGACGAGAAAGCGTTCATCGGTGATGCCCGGTAGGGTGACGGGGATGATCTGGCGCAGTTTGCCGCCGAGGATGCGAAAGGCGTTTTCTGCTTTTTGGGCCTCGGCGGGGCCACTTTCCCCTTTCGGCGCCAGCATGCTGCCGCCAAGTTTGAGGAAGGGGAGTAGGTATTCGGCCAGGACGCGCAATTCGGCCACAGCGCGCGCTACCGCCCAGTCGTATTGTTCTCGATGTTCCGGCCGATGCGCTACTTCCTCCGCCCGTGCTTGGATGACTTCCACTTTTTCCAGCTTCAAGAGACGAACGATGTGCTGGCAGAACATGGCCTTTTTGCCCACCGATTCGACCAGGGTCAATTGCATATGGGGATAGAGGATCTTGAGCGGGATGCCGGGAAAACCGGCGCCGGTGCCGACATCGATCAGGCGCATCGGGGGGGTGTTTTTCCAGGCTAGGACGCAGGAGAAGGAATCGAGAAAGTGACGCACGCGCACGGCCTCGACTTCACGGATGGCCGTGAGGTTGAATTTTTGATTCCATTCCAGCAGTTCCTGCTCATAGATGCTCAGCGCCTTGACCTGCGCGCTGCTGAGGCGGATGCCGAATAGGCGCTGGGCCTCTTCGATCAGACGTTGCATTAATTCTCTCCAGGACGAGGATCGGGGGGTTGGACGAAGAAGGCTTGCCAAGCGCCGTTCCCCAGGTCGCGCAAAGCGGAGTTTGGGGTCATCAGGTGAATCCAGGTGTGACCCGGTTTGAGAGGCATCAGGTTGCCTTGCGCATCGGTGAAATGGATCGGACGCGGTAGGCCGGTTTTGCGCTCCCATTCGCGGTTGGCGGTGCTCCACCGGATGGGGTAGATGCGGCCATCACGCAGTAGCCAGGCGCGACCTCCTTGGCCGATGCCTAGCTGCACATCGAATTGCAGATGACGCACCCATTGGTAATCGGCCAAAAGGACGATGATGTTTTCAAAGAGCTGCTGACGGCCGGTCAGGCGATCCAGGGCAGGGACAAGGGTGCCGCTGCCATCGGCTTGGTCGGTGTAGCGCAGGTAAGCGCCGCTGAGCGGATCGTAAACCCAAGCGGATTGCGTATAGGCATGATAGAAGACGTGGAGGGAATTGGCCGGTTGGCCGCCCGCGGGCGGGGAGGGATCGAAAAGGTTGCCGGAATAGTTTAGTTTGCCTGAGGATGGTTTGCGGGCAGCGGTGAGCTGGCGCATGCGTGAGACGGTGAGCAGGGCGCTATTCGGGGTGGTGAGATCAACGCCGTAGGCGATCTCGCAGCCATGGAGCACTTCGCGAATGCCGCGCCCGGCGCCAGAATAGACCAGACAGCTAAAGGGGAACATTGCGTAGATGTGGTTATACGTCAGGCGGCCGGAGCGGATCGGGCCGACATAGGCTTCGTTGGGAATGTACCAAGGGGTAGGGGTGGGGGTGATCGAAGGCGTCGATGTGGGCGGCGCTTCGGGAAGCAGGATCAGGCCAAGGTCCAGCCTGTGTGCGCCGCCGCTAACGCTCAGGAGGGCACTTGCGCCTGTTTGCGGATCAAAGTCACTATCCCCCTCTTCCGTTCCTTGGTGCGGGGCGGTCAATTGATAGTAAGGTGAAGGAGAGATTTTGAGGCGGTATTCGCCGCCAGCAGGGAGGTTGAAAAAGTAGTAGCCGTTGGAGTCGGTGGCGATGCTTTGGAGCAGTTGATCGGCGGCATCGTATAGGTGAAGGCACAGGCCGCCGACGCCGGCTTCCCAAGGGTCAAGGCGGCCGTTTTCGTTTTCATCCAGCCAGGCGCGGCCGCCTAGCCAGGGTTCGGTTGGTATGCCGCCGGCCGGACGCACGGGACAGCCGCCGGGTAGGTTGGGGATATAGCGGGGGTATTCGCCGTAGAAGACGGCTAGGAAGCGGGTGGTGCCTTCGCCGATGAAGAGCTCGAAGACCCAGGAGGCGAATTGCAGGCCGGCCTGGGGGCGCGTGGTGACCGGCATGTTGCTGATCGAGATGAGGGCGGCAGGTTGTTCGAGCAGAGCCGGTTCGGAGACCCGCAGGGCGGTCAGCGGGTTGATGCCCGGTGGGAAGTCTTCTAGCTCCGGGCCGTAGGGGCGCGGGGTTTCTCGTGGCTGCGGTGTGGGTGAAGGGGTTGGGGTGGGGGTGAATGAGGGTAGGATGGTGAGGGTTGCCGCTGCCGTGGCCGAAGGAGAAGGTGTATGTGTGGGGATAGGGTCTGTTTGAAGCGAGGGTGTGCAGGCGGCCAACCAAAGACAAAGCAGGAGTAGGCCCAGGTTACGACTGTGCTTGTTCCACCCCATGCTCTTGCTCCCAGGCAGTTCGGATTTTGCGGTAAGTGTCTTCCAATGCTTCTGGTAAGACGCGCGTTTCAGCCAGGGTGGACATGAAGTTGGTATCCCCTACCCAGCGCGGGACGATGTGGATGTGGACGTGTTCTTTGACGCCAGCGCCGGCCGCTTCGCCGATATTGGCGCCGATGTTGAAGGCATGAGGACGATAGAGGCGGCGCAGGATGCGCATGCTCTGAGTGGTGAGCTCCATCATTTCGGCGCGCGTCGGAGCATCGAGCTCTTCCAGGGTGGAGACGTGGAGGAAGGGGACGACCATCAGGTGTCCACTGGTGTAGGGATAGCGGTTGAGGATGACGTAGGCGTGTTGGCCGCGAAAAACGATCAGGTTCTCTGCGCTATCCTGCATGGATTGGGCGCGGCAGAAGACGCACCCTTCTTCTTTGGAGTGATTTTTGATATAAGTCATACGCCATGGGGACCAGATGTATTTCATGGGTTGATTATACCAAACGGTCTACCGTCTACGGTCTACCGCTGGCCTATAGGTTCTAAGCAGAGGCGCCGGGCTACGGTCGGCCGGCGATTGTGATGGGCAGGTGCAATCGGTAGGGACAAACGCAAGGAATAGCAATACGGACAAACGCAAGCAAGGGACAAACGCAAGCGTTTGTCCTACATCAAAACGCGATTTCGGCGATCTGCTCTAGGTTGATGTCGAAGATCGTCTCAAGATCCTGCTCGGCTTCGATTTCTTCCCAGGCGCCGGCATGGATGCCGCGAGCGCAATAGGAGCGGTAGGGGCAGTAGAGACAGAGTTTTTCATCCTCCGTAGGCGGAAAGGCCTGGGCTTGTTCGATTTCTTGGATCAGCAGAGGAAGCCATTCGGCATCGCGGCGATATTCTTCGGCGTGATACGGGAAGCGGATCGGTTCCTGGGGATGTTCGGGAAACCAGTAGATCATTTCGACTTTTTCGGGGGCGATCTCCCGACCTTCGTTCCAGACCCGGCCGGCAGCGACGATCAGGAAGCGATAGAGGCGCGTTTGCATGCGCGTGGAAAGGCGCAAGGGGGAGGGGCGCTTGAGGGAGGTCTTCCAGTCTACCAAGCGGATTGAGCCATCGGCAGCGATCATGACCAGGTCAAAGCGGGCGATCAGCCGGGCTTGCGGGTGGATAGGGAACGAGAGCACGGCTTCGGTGAGTAGACGGGTCTGCGGGGCTTGGCGCGGTGGACGGGTGGTGCTGTGGAGGAAGTTCTGCCACCAGCGCCGGAGATTTGGAGAGTTCGCCATGCGCTCTAAGGTTTCTTCCGGCAGACCCAGATAGTATTGCTGTACCAGGCGATGGAAAAAATTGCCTTCTGCGATGTGCTGTTCCTGGGCGGCAATCGGTTCGCTTTGCGGCGCCGGCCATTCCAATTGCTGCACATAGCGCAACTGAAAGCGACGGGGACAATCGAGGTAATCCTGGAGCATGGATTGGGAGTACAGGCGCATGTTCAGCCTCCGAGTGCCGAGAGCGGCCAGGTGGGCAGGGCGTCGATTTCCAGCGAATCGGTTTTGCCGTGGATCAGGCGGAAGTAGCCGGCCGCGGCGATCATGGCGGCGTTATCCGTGCATACCCAAAGCGGGGGGATATATACCGGGAATTCGGATTGGGCGAAGAATGCCGCCCGCAGGGCCTGATTGGCCGAAACACCGCCGGCTATCAGGATGCCACTTGCCCCAACGGAACGCGCCGCGGCGAGCGTCTTTTCGACCAGGACTTCGACCACGGCAGCTTGGAAGGAGGCGGCCAGATCGGCAACGGGCAAGGGTTCGCCTTCTTGGCTTGCGGCTTCTAGCCGCCGAACCTCTCGTAGCACGGCCGTCTTTAGGCCGCTGAAGGAAAAATCCCAGCTACCTCCCAGGCGAGCACGGGGAAACTTGAAGCGCTGCGGGTCGCCATTGCTTGCGGCGCGCTCAATGGCCGGCCCGCCGGGGTAGCCCAGCCCCAGCAGGCGGGCGATTTTATCGAAGGCTTCGCCGGCAGCATCGTCCAGGGTTCCGCCCAGGCGGCGATAGGAAAGGTGCTTTTCCATGACGATCAGCTCGGTGTGACCGCCGGAGACCAGCAAGGCCAGGAGCGGAAAGGCCGGCTCCGCCGGGGGAGGATCGCCATTCCGGTAAACCCAGGCCGAGTAGATATGCCCCTCCAGGTGATTCACGCCGATCAGCGGCAGGCCGGTGGCGAGCGCTAGCCCTTTGGCCAGGTTCAGGCCGATGAGCAGCGCACCGACCAGGCCGGGGCCGCGCGTCACGGCGATGGCATCCAGCTCGCGCCAGGTGAGATGGGCTTCGGCCAGCGCCTGCTCGATCACCGGCACCAGGCTCAAAATGTGCTGCCGCGAGGCCACTTCCGGGAACACGCCACCGTAGCGCGCGTGGATCTCCATCTGCGAGGCCACCACGTTCGCCAGCACCCGCCGACCGTTCTCCAAGATGGCACAGGCGGTTTCATCGCAGGAGGTTTCAATCGCCAACACGCGCGCCGCAGGGTAATTCAACGCTTCCATCGTTTCATTGGAATGACAAGGTCATAAGGAAATTCGGCCAGGCGCTCGACCGTTCCATCCGGGCGCATCCAGAAGGTATCCTCAATGCGCGCGCCCAGGCCGCGATCGGGGTAGTAGAGCCCCGGCTCAATGGTGATCACACAACCGGGATTCAAGCGCTGTTCTTCGCCTTGCAGCGAGGAGAAGGGTCGCTCATGGATGTTCAACCCCACGCCGTGACCGAGCGAGTGCACATAGCCCTCGAGCGGCGGTGTATCACGATTGAGAGGCGTGGGATGCCCTTGCGATTCAAAGAATTCACAGACGCGCCGGTGTACCTCGCGGAACGGAATGCCGGCTTGCAGCGCGCCGATGGCCAAATCGTAAGCTGCTTTGACCTGTTCGTAGATTGCCTGCGCTTCTTCGGGGGCATAGCCTAGACACCAGGTGCGGGTGAAATCGTAGAAATAGCCGCCGCCGGCTTCGCAGGGGAAAATGTCAAAGACGATGGTTTGCCCCAGGCGCAAGGGGAGATCGGGCGTGCCGGTCGAATGCGGAATCCCGGCCTCGCGACCGGGGGCGAAGATCGTATCCTTCGGGTTTTCCACTCCCTCTTCCACCAGCCAGAGATGGATCTTGCGCTTCACATCGCCGACCGTGAGCGGCGTGCCATCTTGCTTGCGCAGGGTCTCATCCGCCGCCACTTCGCTCTCGCTGAGCCACTCGGCCACGCGCCACACTACCCGCGTTGTGATCGCGCCCATGCGGCGAATGCGCGCTACTTCGGTTTCGTCTTTGGTCTCCATAGCCATCGGCAGGGTCGGTGAATCGCCGACGATCTCTAATTCTGGCACCACCTTCGCAAGTCGGGAAAGCAATGCCCAGGCACTGCCGATCTCATCCATGCCGTATACGGCGATCTTTCCATGGGTGATCCCTAGGTCGCGCAGCATAGCTTGCAAGCGCAGGCTCAACGCTTGTTGCATATCGTTTCCGGCCTGTTTGAGAAAAACGCTCAACGGATAGCGGCTGAACGACACGCATTGCAAACCGCTGCGTGCTGCTTCTTCGCGTTCCATGTCGTTGTGGAAGAGCACGGCCGGGGCCTGACGTGGTTTGATCAGCACTGCGTGGCTCACGTGACCACCGCCGGTGAAATAGTACATAGCGGGGTTGTGTTGGGCATCCCCAAAGACCAGCAGTGCCTCCAGCCCTTGCTCACTCATCAATCGGTC
Source organism: Chloroflexota bacterium (assembly GCA_037447295.1). Taxonomy (GTDB): domain Bacteria; phylum Chloroflexota; class Anaerolineae; order Anaerolineales; family Villigracilaceae; genus 630D-37. Next base: position 17,142 of record JBBIGZ010000020.1, read on the forward strand.
GAGATCGGTTTTCATGCTCACCTTCGGAATGTGGAATGACGCACAGGGTTATTATCAGGGAGAGGGGGAGGGATGTCAAGTGTGAAGGGACATAGTACAAAGGGACATAGTACAATTGCCACATCCTACTCCCTTTGGATGTAACTGCCTATGCGACTCGTTGAATGCATCCCCAACTTCTCTGAAGCTCGACGGCCGGAAGTGATCGATGAAATTGCGGCCGCGATCACCTCCGTGCCCGGAATCCATCTTCTTGATCGCTCCTCCGATCTCGATCATAACCGCACTGTGCTCACCTTCGTCGGCTCGCCGGAAGCGGTGGAGGAGGCCGCTTTTCGCGCCATCCGCACCGCCGCCCGCCTGATTGACCTGAATCAGCACCGCGGCGAACATCCGCGCATCGGCGCCACCGACGTTTGCCCGTTTGTCCCTCTGGAAGGCGTGAGCATGGAAGAATGTGTGGCCATCGCTCGTCGCCTGGGAGAACGCGTCGGTCGAGAGCTGGAAATCCCCGTCTACCTCTATGAGTATGCCGCCACCCGCCCGGATCGGGTCAACCTGGAGAACATCCGCCGCGGCCAATATGAAGGCCTCAAGGAAGAAATTACCACCAATCCCGAGCGCTTCCCGGATTTCGGCCCGCCACGCCTGGGTCCCGCCGGCGCCACGGTGATCGGCGCCCGTGATCCCCTGATCGCCTTCAACGTCTATCTCACCACCGATGACGTCGAGATCGCCAAACGCATTGCCGCTGCTGTCCGTCACTCTTCCGGCGGTTTGCGCTATGTCAAAGCCCTTGGACTACTGGTGGAAGGCCGCGCCCAGGTTTCCATGAACCTGACTAACTACCAGAAAACTCCCATCGCCCGGGTTGTCGAAATGATCCGCCGCGAAGCAGCGCGTTATGGCGTTGCCACCCATCACAGCGAACTGGTCGGCCTCATTCCCCAGCGTGCCCTGATCGATGCCGCCACCTGGTATCTGCAGCTGGATGCCTTTCAACCCAATCAGGTGCTCGAAAGCCGTCTCTATCCGCTGCTTGCGGCTGCGACTTCTCTCGAACACAGCCTGGCAAACTTTCTCGAACCCCTGGTTGCGCCCACTCCTACCCCCGGCGGCGGTTCTGCTGCTGCCGCGAGTGCGGCCATGGGCGCGGCTTTGGTCGCCATGGTGGCCGGATTGACCCTAGGCAAAAAGAAATATGCCGAAGTTGAAGCCGAAATGCGTGCTGTGGAAAACGAGGCCCGATCCTTGCAACAGACACTCATCGCCGCCGTTCGCGAAGATGCCGCCGCCTTTGAGACCCTGATGAATGCCATGCGCCTGCCCAAGGGCAATTTGGATGAAGAATCCGCCCGTCAACAGGCCATTCAGGCCGCCACTTTGCAGGCCGCTCGCGTCCCTCTCGAAACTGCCCGCCGCGCCCTGCGCGTGATGGAGCTGGTGCTCCTGGTTGCCGAAAAAGGCAATCTCAATGCCATTACCGACGCTGCCAGTGGATTTCAACTGGCTCAGGCCGGCTTTCGCTCCGCAGCCTACAACGTGCGCATTAACTTGACCTCGCTTTCCGGACATCCCGAATCTGCCGAGATCCTCGCCGCGCTACGGGAACTGGAAACCCGCACAGAGCACCTTTCCCAAAGCTTAGCATCCGTTCTAGCACAGCGGGCGAACTTATGAGAAAGCGACGAGCAAACAGGCGTTGCTGCCTGCCCTGGCTCCTCCTGCTCCTTTTGGCCGCCTGCCGGCCTCAAGCTCAGCTGCCGCTCGGCTCGGGAGGGACCCAGGCTATTTCAGCCGTAGAAACTCCTGCCGCCACCGAAACAAAATCTCCGCCGGTGGCGGCTTCCCCTTCCTTGCAGGTCACCGTCATACACCCGGTTCCTTCTTTGAACGCGGTTCAAAAGCCCACCACCCCCTCCTGCGATCCCCGGATCGGCTACTGTCTCTATCCCTATCTGCCGCATCTGCACCCCCCCCTCTTGCCGAAGCATTGGACCCCTCCGGCTGCCACCTATCGGTATGGTCAAACTCAAAACGGCCAGCGCGCGCCACATCATGGCTTGGATTTTCCTGTTCCTTTCGGCACTGCGGTCCTGGCCGCAGCGGAAGGGAAGGTCCTCTTCGCCGGTCCCGATCAAGAGCCCCGTTTTGCCCCTTGGCCGAATTTTTACGGTAACCTGATCGTCTTAGAACATTCTCTACCCGATATGCAAGCCCCCTTCTATACCCTCTACGGACATCTCTCGGCGATCGGTGTCGTGGAGGGGGAAACCGTGCGCGCTGGGCAGGTGATCGGCAAAGTGGGCATGAGCGGCGTAGCCATTGGCAGCCATCTACACTTTGAAGTGCGATCAGCAGGCTTGAGCTACGCCGACACGCGCAACCCCGAACTATGGTTACCCCTTCCTTCCCCACAAACCGGCCTGTTGATCGGCCGCTTAGAGGATGGGCGCGGCCACCCGCTTCATTTTCACTTGAGCCTGCAGGCCTATTCTCCTGATGGCAAAGGAGCGGCTTGGACCGAAACGCTCGAAACCTACAGCCTGCAAGAACGCTTACCGCTGCAATCCGATGTATATTGGCAGGAAAACTTCACCCGCGGTGACCTGCCGCCGGGCAACTATCGCCTTTCCCTCATCCGCAATGGTTCTCTGATTGAGCGTCACTTTGTCATCCAAGCCGGCCAGATCACCTATCTGGTGATCACGGTGCCGTGAAGAGGGATGGTGGATGGGAACGAGAGCGAAGAGGCTACTTGGCAAGCACGCCCAGCGCTCTCAGCACTCTTTCCCCGGTGTAAGGGAATTCGTCAATCCAGATCCCAATTGCCTCTCGGATCGCTGTGGCAATGGCTGGTGCCAGTGGGAGATAGGGCAATTCGCCCACGCCACGTGCTCCCCAGGGGCCGATCGGCTCCGACGTTTCCAGGATCACCGACTCGACGCGCTCCGGAATATCGAGCACGGTGGGGATCAAATAGGTGCTCAGCTGATCGGTCAGCACATACCCATCCCGTGTCTTGAATTCTTCTAGGATGGCATACCCCTGCGCTTGTACCACGCCACCTTCGATCTGCCCTTCTACCAATTGCGGGTTGATCGCCCGTCCGACGTCATCCGCCGAGACCACGCGCACCAGTCGCACCTGCCCGGTTTCCGTATCCACTTCCACTTCCACTGCCTGCGCTGCGTAAGCATAGATAAAATTCGGCGTGGAATGACCGGTTTCTTTATCCATCGGTGTCGTCTTGGGCGCCAGGTAGGTGTATTCGCCGATCGCCGGTCGCTGCTCGGCGCGCCACTCCTGCAAGGCGCGTTCGGCGGCGCCGCGAATGGCGTTGCCGGCCATAAAGGTCATGCGTGAGGCCGAAGCACTGCCGGAATCACCGGTTTTGGCCGTATCGGAGAGCACCAGGCTTACCTTTTCGATCGACACCCCCACTGCCTGTGCAACCATCTGGGCCATCACCGTGTGTGCGCCTTGCCCGACCTCCGCTCCAGCATGGTATAGCACCACGCGTTCGATTTCGGTATCGCCGTGGAGCTCCACCCGTGCCCAGCAATTCTCCTGATATCCAAAGGAAAAGCCAATGTTCTTAAAACCAGCGGCGAAGCCGTAGCCCCTTCGCAGATGAGGCGCCGAAGGTTCGGGCTTGGCCGGCGACACCCAGCCTTGTGGCGTCTCCTGCCAACCGAAGCGTTCGGCAGCTGCCCGCACCACCTGCGGCAACGTGACCGGGTTGGGCGGCGGCGTGCCGGTCGCCATCGTCTGATCTTGGCGCACGGCGTTGATCAGGCGGATCGTCACCGGGTCGATGCCCAGGGCCTCGGCCAGCTTATTCATCTGCATCTCGGCGATAAAGCATCCCTGCGGCGCACCGAAACCGCGGAAGGCCGCGCTCGGCAGGTTATTCGTATAGACTCCGTACACATCGGCTTTGATGTTCGGGATGAAATACGGGCCGCTCACGGTCAGCGTGGTATTGCCGAGTACTTTGTTGGTGGTGTACATGTACGCGCCGCTATCGCCGATCACTTCCACTTCCGCTGCTACTAGTTTCCCGTCCTTGGTCGCGCCCCAGCGTGCCCGCGCGTAGACCGGATGACGCTTGGCGTGGCCGATGATGGACTCGCGGCGGCTCCAGATGATCTTCACCGGTCGCTGTAACTTCCAGGCGGCCAGCGCCAGCACGATTTGTACCGAAAGGTCCTCGCGCCCGCCGAAGGCGCCGCCAATCGCCGGGTAGATCACCCGCACCTGTTCGAGCGGCAACCCCAGCGCATGGGCGATCTGTTTGCGATCGGTATGCGTCCATTGACCCGCGGCGGCTACCGTTACTCGCCCTTCTTCGTCTATGTATGCCACCCCGGCCTCAGGCTGTAGGTAAGCGTGCTCCTGTGGGGGCAAAGCGTATTCCCCTTCCACGATCACATCCGCCTGGGCAAAGCCGGCCTCCACATCCCCTTTGCGAATACGGTAGTGCACGCAGATGTTGCTATCACCCCGCTCCGGGTGGATCAGCGGCGCTCCGGGTTGCATTGCTTGGCGCGGATCAGTCACCACCGGCAGATCTTCGTATTCGACTTCGATCAGGCGCAGTGCCTTTTCGGCAAGTGCCTCGCTCTCGGCTACTACCATTGCCACTTGATCGCCAACGAAACGCACCCGATCGGCGCCGGGGATATTCGATCCAGGTCCGCACAGCACCGGCTGATCGTTGATCTGCAACCCGTATTCGTTCACCGGCACGTCCTTTGCCGTGAAGACGGCCAGCACTCCCGGCAAGGCCTCGGCATTCGAGGTGTCTATGCGTCGCACGATGGCATGAGGCCGTTCGGCGAACAGGATCTTCATATGCACCATGCCGGGCATCGAAAGATCGCCCGGATAAAGCGCTTCTCCGGTTACCTTTTCACGAGCATCGATCCGAGGGATAGAGGTGCCGATTATTTCTACCATAGCAAACTCCTATCTACGATAGCGCTTCACTTTTGGGGGAGGAACAACGTCTCGTAATGGATCGGGAGGCGCCAAGTGGCTGTATATAAAGCCATAGATCAAAATGCTCCCGCCCCATAGGATCAGTAGGGTTCCGAACCAGAAAATCAAGCGTGCCAGGAAATAGGACCATCTCTGGGTATAGAGTAAAAAAGGCACAAGGAAATTCACTTTCCAAAGCCAAGTTGGCCATTGGGGAGGTAGGAGCCATGTTGCAGGCAGAGGCCAATGCTGCTGTAGGGCTATTTGCAATAGGAGTTCACCCAGCCCCCAAGCGAGCAGTGGCATTACCAGTAGGAGCACACAGCCAATGCCGCGCCAGATAGGATGCGGCTCACGCTGTCTTACCGTTTTTTTCTGCTGGTAGGTGTAACTGCGGTATTTGCTCATCTCTTACTCGCATCTTCTACAGCTTGTATGATCTTGTAATAGCCGGTGCAGCGGCACAAGTTGCCGGTCAGAGCCTGCTCGATCTGGGCGCGGGTGGGATGGGGGTACTCTTCCAACAGCTTTGCCGCCGACATCAGGAAGCCCGGGGTGCAGTAGCCGCATTGCACGGCGCCATCCTCGATGAATGCCTCTTGCACCGGATGCAAGCGTCCATCCTGTTGCAATCCTTCTATGGTCACGATCTCGGCCTCGTGGGCGCGCGGCGCCGGAACCAGGCAGGCCATCACCGCTTTTCCGTCCAGGTATACCGTGCAAGCGCCACATTCCCCTTCCGCACAACCCTCTTTGGTGTCGATCAGGCCGGCCTCTTCGCGCAGCAGTCGCAAAAGGGTCTTCTCGAAGCCGCTAGTGAAAGTATATTCTTTCCCGTTGATCCGGGTGCGGATGACCTCTCCCGCAACGTGGCGTGCCCCATGGAACGGGCGCGGCGCCGAGGCCGCCTGCCCCCAAAGGAGCACCGCATCGTTTGGGACCTCGAGCTGCTCCTGCCCCGTGAGCAACGTGCGTAGGGCGCGCTTGGTGCCCACTTTCACCAGGTGGCGGCGATATTCTGCCGAAGCGCGCACATCGTCAATCGGACGTGCTGCCTGCATTGCCAATTCGGCGGCCTGTTCGATCGTCTCCTCGTTCAATGGCTTCCCGATCAGGAACGCTTCCGCTTGCTGAGCGTGAATGATGGTCGGAGCAACGGCGCCGAGCGTGATGGCTGCTTGCCGTATGAGGCCTGCTTCGTCCAAATCGAGCACGGCGGCCACGTTCACCAGCGCGATCGCCTGAGCCCGCCGCAGCCCCAATTTGACGAATGTGCCGCGTTGGGTGGAGCGTAGGGATGGGAAAACGATATCCACCAACATCTCATCGGCTTCCATTACCGTCTGGCGCACGCCAAGGTAAAATTCCGAAAGCGGAACGCGGCGCTCGCCGCGCTTGGAAGCCAGCACCACCTGGGCGTTCAGCGCCATCAGCGGCGTGATCGTATCGTTGGCCGGCGAGGCCGTGATCAGATTACCGGCCACCGTGCCGCGATTGCGGATTTGAGGCGCGCCCACCTCCCAGGCCGCCCGCACCAGCGGAAAGGCCTTTTCGCGCAGCAATCTGGATGCCACACAATCATTGTGTGTCACCAGCGGCCCCAGGTGGAGCATTCCATCCTCGTCCAAGGTGATCTGATCCAGCCCGGGTACGCGAGTGATGTCGATCAGTACCTCGATCCCTTTGCGCACGCCGCGTTCCAGTTCCAGGATCAAATCGGTACCACCGGCGATAATCCGTGCCCGCTCGCGATATTGTGCCAGCGCTTCAAGCGCCTCGTCTAACGTCTTGGGGGAGAGATATTCGTGCCACATAGCCGATTCCTGTGAGTGAGAGAAATCTCTAATGGGAAGACCAGTTTACCGCGATCGTTTCAATCGGCTCTTACCGAACCCAGGCGCCTTTTGGGCGCTGCTCCGATCGTAGCCGTTCATTCAGATGTTGAGCGGCTCAAGAGCCGGTTTGGGAAGCACCGCCGCTGATCACTTCCTGGCGGCGATCGAAAATCTGATTGGCCTGGGTTGTCAATGTGATCAGCTGACGGATTCCCTGCATCAGCGTTGCTGGGTCCTCCGACGCATTGCTAAGGGTCTGCAGGGTTTGCTCGATCTCCTTTGCCAGCTCGAAGAACGCCAAATCAAATTGGTAAAGTTGTTCTAACTCGGCGGAATCCACCTTAATTGCGTCGAAAAAGCCGCTGTAGCCATAGGAGGCCGTCTTGATGCGATCGGCGAAGGTGCGCAGCTGCAACGCGGCACGCTCGAGATCGTCCATCAACTCGATTTGGCCACGCTGCACCAATTCCACCTGCAAAGAAGAGACCTGTTTCCAGAGCGCTTCAAACTGACGGGCCACTGACTCACGTAACAGTTTATCTGCCGCCCGCCGGTTTTGGCGGTCAATATAGCCGCTGAAACCGGGGATGTACGAGGCCAGTTTTTTGAAAACATCTTGCTCCACCCTGATGCGGGAGAGAAAATCGTCCATCGCAACCTCCTGATTGGAAAGAGCCACACGGATATTGTTATTTTACCACACAGATTTGTTCTCGCTTGTAGAGCAAATGTTTCTGTAAACATTTGTTTCCACTTGGTATTCCCATGAAGCTCACTTTCCATCAATTGTAGAAGAACGAAAAGCCCTTCATCTTCTTGCTCTCACGTTGCACGTCGGTGAGCGGTGAGAATTTGTTATAATTGAACCGTGGAGGAGAGATGACCTTTACTGTCAATGACTTCCGCGATATGTTGCGTCTGCTCGAGGAGCATCCGGACTGGCGGGCCGAGTTGCGCCGCATGATGCTCACCGAAGAGCTGCTCACCTTGCCGCAGCTGGTGCGTGAGATAGCTGAAATTCAGCATCGGACTGATTTACATCTGCAGCAGATTGATGTGCGGTTAGAGGCGCTCACCGCCAGGGTGGATGAACTCACTGAAGCTCAGCGGCAGACGGAGCTGAAGCTGCAAGCTTTGACCGAGAGGGTAGATGCACTCACCGCCAGGGTAGATGAACTTACTGTCAAGTTAGAGGCGCTCACTGCCAGGGTGGATGCCTTGGCCGAAGCCCAACGGCAGACAGAACTGAAGTTGCAAGCTTTGACTGCCAGGGTAGATACTCTGGAAAAACGACTGGAGCAGCTGGCGGAGCAAGTCGCTATCCTGACAAAGCGCGTAGATGAGCTGGCCCAGCGGATGGACGAGCTGAGCCAAAGGGTGAGTGAGCTGACGGCGGCCCAACTGCGGACCGAATCTCAGATCCAGCGGCTGGTGGACCGAGTTGGACGGCTAGACGGAGCGATGTTGGAGATCAAGTATCGGGATCGTGCAGCAGCTTTCTTCGGGCGGCTGCTGCGCCGTGCTCGCGCTGTTGAGATGCATGAGCTGGAAGCATTGGTGGAGGAACGACTTAGCGATCAGGATCTAGATGATCTTCTTAATCTTGATCTGGTCGTACGCGGAAAATGGCGACAGGCACAAGAGCCGCGACCAGAAGTCTGGCTAGCAGTCGAGATCTCGGTGACCGTCGATCGGGAGGATATTGAGCGCGCCGCGCGGCGTGCCTTCATCATGCGGCGTGCCGGCCTCAAGGCTATTCCGGTAGCCGCCGGAGAAATGTCCACCGCTGGCGCCAGGGAACTCGCACCAAAAGCAGGGGTGATTTTGCTCACCGATGGAGAGGTAGCCTTCCTTGACGAAGTGGCAAGCCAGTATCTCTGATTTATTCATGCCCGCCCCGAATCTTTTTAAACTCCATGCACCCTTCAAACCCACCGGTGACCAGCCGGAAGCCATCGCCAAGCTCGTCGAAGGCGTGCGGCGCGACTTGCGTCACCAGGTGTTGCTCGGCGCCACCGGCACCGGCAAGACCTTCACCATGGCCGCGGTGATCGAACAGCTTCAAATGCCAGCGCTAGTGATGGCCCATAACAAGACCTTGGCCGCCCAGCTTTACGCTGAATTCAAAGAATTCTTCCCGGAAAACGCGGTTGAATACTTCATTTCCTACTACGATTACTATCAACCGGAAGCCTACGTCCCACAGCATGACCTTTACATTGAAAAAGAAACCGAGATCAACGAGGAGATCGAGCGTCTACGCCTGGCTGCGACGACCGCCTTGATGTCGCGCCGCGATGTGATTATCGTCGCTTCGGTTTCCTGCATTTACGGGGTGGGCAACCCGGAAGAGTACAACATGGGCGTGGTGCACCTGAAGGTGGGGGAGATCTACCGCCGCAATGCCCTGCTTCGTCGCCTAGTCGAAAGCCAGTATCAACGCAACGATCTCGAGCTGCGACCCGGCACCTTCCGCGTGCGCGGCGATACCCTCGAGGTTGCCCCGGCTTACCTGGAGCGCCGCGCCTACCGCATTTCTTTCTTCGGGGATGAGGTCGAGCGCATCGTTGAATTCGATCCTCTGCGCGGGGAGCGCCTGGCGGAACTGGAGACCCTGGATATTTACCCTGCCAAGCATTACCTGACCCAGGAAGAGAAGCTGCGCGCTGCCCTGGCCGATATCGAGGCCGAGCTCGCAGAACGCGTCGCCTGGTTCAAAGCCCAGGGGAAGCTGCTCGAAGCTCAACGTCTGGAACAGCGCACCCGCTACGATATGGAGATGCTGCGCGAGGTGGGCTATTGCTCTGGGATCGAGAATTATTCCCGTCACCTGGATCGGCGCGCCCCCGGTACCCATCCCTGGACCTTGATGGATTTCCTGCCGAAGGAATATCTGCTCTTCATTGACGAATCGCACATGACCATCCCGCAGATCCGCGGCATGTACAATGGCGATCGTCAGCGCAAGCAGGTGTTGGTGGATTATGGCTTCCGCCTGCCTTCGGCGCTGGATAACCGCCCGTTGACCTTCGAGGAATTCGAGACCTACATGGGCTATACCATCTACACTTCAGCCACGCCCGGTCCCTACGAGATGGAAAAAGCCGAGCAGGTGGTGGAGCAGATCATCCGTCCCACTGGCTTGGTGGACCCAGAAGTGGAAGTGCGCCCGACCAAAGGGCAGATTGATGACCTGGTGGGCGAGATCCGCAAGCGGATCGAGCGCGGCGAGCGCACCCTGGTCACTACCCTGACCAAACGCATGGCCGAGGACCTTTCCGACTATCTTATGGAACTAGGAATCAAGGTCCATTATCTGCACTCGGAGATCGAAACGATTGACCGCGTCAGCATCCTGCGCGATCTGCGCCTGGGCGTCTTCGATGTGATCGTCGGCATTAACCTGCTCCGCGAGGGCCTCGATCTGCCCGAGGTCTCGCTGGTGGCGATTCTGGATGCGGATAAGGAGGGCTTCCTGCGTTCGGAGACGGCACTGATCCAGACGATCGGACGGGCGGCGCGCAACGTCAACGGGAAGGTGATCCTGTATGCCGATACCGTCACACGTTCGATGCAGCGCGCCATTGATGAGACCAACCGTCGCCGCGCCAAACAGATTCAATACAACCAGGAGCACGGCATTGTGCCGGTCAGCATCGTCAAATCCATTCGCGATCTGACCGACCGCATATCGCCACAGGCGCGTGAGCGCAGCTTGGCGGCGGTGGCCGAACAGCGCGCCGAGTACCATGCGCGCCGAGAGAAAGCCGGCACGCGCGCTGAACTGGAGCAGCTGATTGGCGAGCTGGAGCGGGAAATGAAAGAGGCGGCGCGTAACCTGGAATTCGAGCGGGCGGCAGCCTTGCGCGATGAGCTCTTCGAGCTGAAAGCACTCTTGGCCGATCAGGCCGATCTCAAGCCGTGGGAGCGGGTGCGTCTTTTGGCGGGAGAGGAAGTTTGAAGCGACTGCGGATCAACCGCTCGGCCCGATCCAGCACATCGGGCGCGCCGGCCTCCAGCCAGTGAATGTTGGGATCGTTTTCCTTGAACCAGTTTGCCTGGTGACGCACGTAGCGCCGGGTGGCGCGCTTCATGAGCGCTTTGGCTTCTTCCACATTGATCTTCCCCTGGAGTACGGCTATGCATTCGCGATAGCCAATTGCCGAAAGGGCCGGCAGGTCGGGGGAGTAGCCCTGTTCGAGCAGGCGGCGCGTCTCTTCGAGCAGGCCGGCTTGGAACATGGCCTCGATGCGGGCATCAATGCGGGCATAGAGCTCCGGACGGGGGCGGCGCAGGCCGATCAACAGCAGGTCGTAGGGCGATTCGCCTTGGGCGCGTTGCTCCGAAAAGCGGCGGCCGGTGAGCAGGATCACTTCCAGGGCGCGCACGGTGCGGCGCAGGTTGCGTGGGTCGATGCGGGCCGCGGCGATCGGATCGATGCGCTGCAGCCTTTCGTATAGCCAATTATATCCCCGATCCTTTCCCAAGTTCTCCAGGATCAGGCGCAGACGCTCGTTTCCTTCAACCCGCGGCGGTTGCCAGCCCTCGATCACGGCACGCACGTATTGCCCGGTGCCGCCCACCAAGAAGGGGAGATGGCCGCGTCGATAGATCGCTTCAATCGCTGCGCGGGCTTCCTGCTGGAAGCGGCCCAGGCTCCAGGTTTCGTGTGGTTCGGCCACGTCGATCAGGTGATGCGGGACGCGGGCGCGCTCTGCGGGCGTTGGCTTGGCGGTGCCAATATCCATGCCGCGGTAAAAGAGGCGCGAATCTGCCGAGACGATCTCGCCGTTCAGCCGTTCGGCCAGGCAAATGGCGAATTCCGTCTTTCCCACTGCGGTTGGACCAAGGATGACGATCAGAGGGATGCGAGGCATGGCAACTGACAAATAAGTTCGGTGTGCGTTCAAAATTTGCCGACTAAAGTTTACGCCACTTCGGATAGTCTGTCTACATCCTCTTGAGGATTGCCGAGCACCAGATTGGAACAGACGCCCATAAGCACGGATCTCACGGATGAACGAAGAGGCAAATTTGCGAGGCGGTTGCTCCCTCGACCTTCCACAGTCTTCGATCTGCTGTCTACCGTCTATGATAGAATATGGCGCTATGAAATCTGTACCCTTTCTAGAACTTGCCACGCAAGGCAAAAATACCTTTTGGCATTACACCATTGGATTCTCTTTTATTTTGGGCTCTTGGATTTTCTTTGGATCGGCAGTGGTGGCGGTGCTTCTCTTGTTCCAAGCTTCTGTCGAGCCTTCGGTTTCGATTACTTTCGAGCTGGATACCCCGCTTGCCTTTATTGCTTTCATGCTTTCCTTCGTCCCCTGGTTGCTGGCGACCCTGATCGTCGTGCGCTGGGTGCACCGCAGGCCGATCCGTAGCCTGGTCACCGCGGCGCCGCAACCGCGCTGGCGGCGCATTGCCGAGGGCTTCGGCTACTGGTTGATCCTGATGGCCCTGGCTTCCTTCGTCGAAGCTTGGCTCTACCGGGGACGTTACACGCTGTCCTTTTCGACGGAGTGGTGGCGCTTCCTGCTCCCGGCTCTGATCCTGATCCCCATCCAGACGAGCACCGAAGAGGTCTTCTTCCGTGGCTATCTGCTCCAGGCACTGGGGCTGAAGATACGCAACCTGCCCCTGCTCGTCCTGCTTTCTGGCTTTTTCTTTGCTTTGCCCCATATTTTCAACCCGGAAGTCTCGGTGAGCTTTTGGCCGGTGATGGGATCGTACTTCCTCACCGGCGCATTCACCGCCTGGATCACGTTGCGGGATGGAGGACTGGAGCTGGCACTTGGCATGCATGCCGCCAACAATCTCTACGCGCTGATTGCCAACTATCCGAACAGCGCCATCAATATCCCGGCCATCTTCGCCATTCGCGAGCTGGATGCCGTATACGGGCTGATTGCCCAAATCATTGCCAGCGCGCTCTTCTTCTGGCTGGTCTTCCGGCGGAAAGCGCAAGATGAGAGGATTTGAGAGGCAGAACGTATATCCTCCTTCACGATTCCAATTTTGCTTCGAGGAGTGATAGATGCGTTCAGTAGCCATTCTGGGGATCGGTCAGACCCCTGTTGATGAACATTGGGAAAAATCCTTGCGCGATCTAGCCGGCGAGGCCGTTTTCGCCGCGCTGCAAGATGCCGGTTTGCAAACGGCGGATGCCCTCTTTGTGGGCAACATGCTTTCGCCGCTTGTGGATCGGCAGAATCAGCTTGGCGCTTTGATCGCCGATTGGATTGGGTTCTGGGGAAAAGAAGCCTTCAAAGTGGAGGCGGCCTGTGCCTCCGGCGCGGCGGCTTTCCGCATGGCTGTGTTGGCCGTGGCGAGTGGCGAAGTAGAGACGGCGATCGCCCTGGGGTTGGAGAAAATGACCGACCGCGTAGGGAGCGAGATCACCGCGGCGCTAGCCACCGCAGCCGATGCGGATTACGAGGTCGAACAAGGGGTCTCGTTCGTCGGCCTGAACGCCCTGATCATGCGGCGCTATATGCACGAATACGGCTGGAAACATGCTGATTTTGCCCCGTTTTCGGTCAATGCGCATGCCAATGCGCTGCACAATTCCTTTGCCCGCCTGCACGATCCGATCGATGCCGAGGCCTTTGAGCGTTCACCGATGGTCGCCACGCCGATCAACCTGCTGGATGCCTCCCCGATCGGTGATGGCGCAGCAGCGGTGATCGTCGTGCCGGCGGAGAAAGTACGGCCGGCGCCTTCCAGACCGCGCATTCGCGTGGCCGCTTCTGCCGTGGCGACCGACACGATCGCCGTGCACTCGCGGCGCGATCCGCTCTTCCTGCAGGCGGCCTACCTTTCGGCGCAACGTGCCTATCAGATGGCAGGCCTCGCTCCGCAGGAGATCGATCTCTTTGAGCTCCACGATGCCTTCACCATCATGGCGGCGCTTTCGCTGGAAGCTTGCGGCTTTGCCGAACGCGGTCAGGGGCCGCGCCTGGCCTTGGAGGGAGCGATCACCCCGCAAGGGAGCATCCCCATCTGCACGCGCGGCGGTCTGAAAGCCCGCGGTCACCCGGTCGGCGCGACCGGCATTTATCAGATTGTCGAGGTGGTGCAGCAGCTACGCGGCGAATGTGGACCCACGCAGGTCGAAGGCGCCCGCATTGGCATGGCGCAGAACATCGGCGGCAGTGGAAGCACGATCTATACCCACATCCTGCAGGCAGAATTGTGGTAAACTTATAGTTGCTGTTCTGCGAAGTATCTAACGGCATTTCTTCACTACTTTTGGCGAACAAACATGGGTTCAGAACCGCATAGGCGCGTCCTTTGCATTGAAGACGACACCGAAATGATTGACCTGATCCGCCTGATCCTCCAGCGCAGGGGGTTCGAGGTTCAGGGGGCCGGCGGCGGAAAAGAGGCCTTGGAGATCCTTACTCACGATCCGCTGCCCGATCTGATCCTGCTCGATCTGATGATGCCCGATATAGATGGTTGGGAGGTCTATCGGCGGATAAAGGCCGATAAACGCCTGGCGCACATCCCGGTGATCGTGGTTACGGCGCGCGCCCAAAACATTGACCGCGTCCTGGGAATGGAAATCGCCAAGGTGGATGACTATGTCACCAAGCCGTTCAGCCCACAAGAACTCCTGGCAAGCGTAGAAAAAGTACTGGCTCGCCGCGTTTCCTGAAACTTTATGCCACGTTACGTTACCATTCAGAACCTTCAACGTCCTTTTTCTGTTTCCCCCCGCGTGCGTTATTGCGATAGCTTCCTGTGCCAATTGCGTGGCCTGATGTTCCGCCGTTCTCTGGATGTAGATGAAGGCCTGCTGATGGTGCAGCGCCAGGATGGACGCCTGACGAGTGCTATTCACATGTTGTTTGTGCCTTTTCCGTTGGCCGTCTTTTGGCTGGATGAGCATCTACAGGTGGTGGATAAGGTGCTGGCACAGCCTTGGCGGCTCGCCTATCTGCCGAAAAGGGCGGCGCGCTATGTGCTCGAACTGCACCCGGCCTATTTTCTGCTCTTAAACGCGGGGGAGCAACTCGAGCTGCGCGATGCATAGACGCCTTTCCCTCGTTTTGCTCCTGTTCCTATTGCTCGTTCCCCCGGCCTCTGCTCAGGCGCAGGGCGGCGAAGCCGTCTATATCGTCCAACCGGGAGATAACCTGAGCACCATTGCCGAGCGCTTTCGGATTCCGCTTCAGGCCATTCTGGCGGCCAATGGCCTCACCAACCCGAACTTCCTGCAGGTCGGTCAGCGTCTGATCCTTCCCGGCCTAGGGGTCGAGGGCACGCTGATCACCGTTCCCATCCCGCCCGGTGCAACCTTCCGCACCTTGGCGCGCCAATATCACATTGACTCGCCAGCACTGCTTCGGCTCAATCGCCTGATCTCGCCCGATCAAATTTACATTGGGCAAAACCTGATTGTGGTGCAGGAAAGGGTTGAAAAAGTGCCCCCCGAGGCGTTTGTGCTCCAAAAAGGCGAATCCTGGCTCGAAGCGGCGGTGCGCCAAGGCGCGAACCCGTGGGCGTTGCTGGACCTGAACGGATTACGCTACCCCGCGGCTGTGCTGCCCGGCGAAACGTATTTTCTTCCCGCTTCTGAGCCGCGTGATACTCCCTTGCAGGTTCTGCCGCCCGCCTTGCGCGCCGTTTCCTTTGAACCTTTACCGCCGGTGCAAGGGGATACCGTAGTGATCAAGGTCCAGGCCGCGCCCGAGGCTGCGCTGACGGGCAAACTAGGCGATACCGATCTCCGCTTTTTCCGCCTGGAGGATCAAACCTGGGTAGCTCTGCAGGGAATTCATGCCATGTTGGAGCCGGGAGTCTATCCTTTACGGCTGGAGGCACACCTTGGGCAGGACGTGCAGGTCTTTGAGCAGGGGCTGCTGATCCGCTCTGCTGGCTTTCCCGATGACCCAATCCTCTACGTCAAGGACGAAATGACCATTGACCAGGCGGTGATGGATGCCGAATGGCAACAGGTGCTGCAGATCATCTCAGCCGCTACCCCGGAGCGCCTTTGGAACGGTCTTTTTCAGAGCCCAGCGCTTTTCTTCCCGGACCCAAATTGCTTTACTTCCCGCTTCGGTAATCGTCGTGAGTATCGTGCCCAGAACAATGCTCAGGCGGTGTTATATTCGTTCCATAGTGGTCTGGATTTCTGCGGTGGTGCTGGCCTGAGCATTGCCGCGGCGGCGGCCGGCAAAGTGGTTTTCACCAGTTTGCTCACCGTGCGCGGCAACGCTACATTCATTGACCACGGCTGGGGTGTCTATACGGGCTATTTCCACCAGTCGCAGATCAATGTGCAGCCGGGCGAGATGGTTACGCCGGGGCAGATCATCGGCGTGGTCGGTGATACCGGCCGCGTCACCGGTGCGCATTTGCATTGGGAAGTCTGGGTCAACGGCGTGCAGGTCAACCCGATGCGCTGGCTGGAAAGAAGTTTTCCCTAGTTGACACCGCTTCTACCTAATGTTATGATACCGGCACGTATGTCCGATAACCCTGAAAACGAGATTCCGATTTCTGCTTCCTCCGCGCAGGCATCCTCTGCCAACTCGGAACAAGCTCTGCTGGCCGCTTCGGAGGAAACACCTTCTTTCCAACGTACGTTTGCTCGGTGGTGGGATACGTTACTCCAATGGGGATGGGGAGAAAGCGTTTTTCGCTTTGCTCTGGGAACCGCCGCTTTCCTTTCCTTTTTACTGACCACTTTGCTCCTGCAGAGTTTCTATTACCAGGTGGTGCAGGCACGGGCTGAAGAGCAAAAGAGAGAGAGCGCTGAATTGCAGGAGCAGGCTATGATCATCCTGCCCCCGATTCCGGGGCCGCAGGAGTTTCAGGGCGTGATGCGCCAGACTTCGCTGCACACGATCATCCCTACCCGACCGCGCCAGGAAGTGATCAAATATGTCGTCCAACCCGGCGATACCGTCTTCGGGATCGCCGAAAAATTCGGCCTCAAACCGCAAACTATCCTTTGGGCGAATTACTACACCTTGCTGGATAATCCCCATAGCCTGAAACCGGGGCAGGAATTGAATATTCTCCCGGTGGATGGCACCTATTATCAGTGGCAAGCCGGTGACGGATTGAACGGCGTGGCGCGTTTCTTTGGCGTCAAACCCGAAGATATTATCAATTTCCCGGCCAACCACCTCGACCCGGAGACGATCGGCGATTATGCCAATCCGAATATCAAACCCGGCACCTGGCTGGTGATCCCCGGCGGCCGACGCGAGTTCGTTTCCTGGAGTGCTCCGATCGGCGTCACGCGGACGAACCCGGCCGTGGCGCGCGCCTTGGGTCCCGGCTCTTGTGGCCCGGTTAATGGCGGTGCCGTCGGTTTTGGCAGTTTCATCTGGCCGGCCAATAAGCATTACCTTTCCGGTTACGATTACTCCCCGGAGACAAACCATTACGGTATCGATATTGCCGGCAATCAAGGAGAGGCCGTCTATGCTTCCGATGCCGGCGTGATCGTCTATGCTGGCTGGAACGATTGGGGCTATGGGAACATGATCATCATTGATCACGGCAACGGCTTCCAAACGCTCTATGCGCACCTGAGCGCGTTGAACGTCGTCTGTGGTCAGAGTGTGGGCCAGGGGGATGTGATCGGTGCCATTGGCTCGACTGGTCGCTCTTCTGGGCCGCATTTGCACTTTGAGATCATTTCCAGCACCAGCAAGGTGAATCCCTGGAACTTTTTGCCGCCGCCATAGCCGCGCGATCGGCATCGGCGGCTTTTTGAAACGTTTGACCCTCGGTGTTTACTTTCCGTTCCGTGGCGCTTTTCGGTCTGTCCGGAAGGTCGCCACTTCATACTGCTTAAACTTGGGAGGTTTTTTAGTTCATGAGTAAGAAAAACAAGTTACGTATTATCCCCTTGGGGGGCTTGGGGGAAGTCGGTAAGAACATGACCGCTTACGAGTATGGGGATGATATTCTGATCGTGGATGCCGGGATCATGTTCCCGGAAAACGATATGCTTGGCATTGACTACATCATCCCCGATTTTCAGTATCTCTTTGATAAAGCCCATCGAGTGAAGGGGATTATCATCACCCACGGCCACGAAGATCACATTGGAGCTATCCATCATCTCTTGCAACGGGTGCCGGCCCCGATCTACGCTACGCCGCTGACCCGCGGCCTGATCGAGGTCAAATTGGCGCGCAACGGCATGTCCAACAAGGCCGAGATGATCACCATCCAAGCCGGTGATTCCTTCCCGGTGGGGCGCTTCCGCGTGGAGACGTTCCACGTTAGCCATTCCATTCCGGATGCGATCGGGCTGGGGATCACCTCGCCGGCCGGTTTGGTGGTGCATATGGGCGATTTCAAGTTCGATCAAACGCCCGTGGATGGCTGGCCGACCGATTATGCCAAGCTGGCCGAATTCGGCCGCCGCAATGTGGACCTTTTGCTTTCCGATTCGACCAACGCTGAGCGCCCCGGCTGGACGCCTTCCGAGCGCATCATCGGCCCGGCGCTGGATCAGGTCTTCGATCGAGCTCAGGGGCGGGTCATCATTGCTACCTTTGCCTCGCTGATCTCGCGCATTCAACAGGTGGCCGATGCCGCTTTGCGCCACGGGCGCAAGATGACCTTCGCCGGCACCAGCATGGTGGATAACGTCAAGATCGCCCGTAAGTTGGGCTATCTGAAGCTGCCGGATGCGCTGATTGTGCCCCTCGAACAGGCACTGAGTTTGCCCGATCATCAGGTGGTGATCATGTGCACCGGCTCGCAAGGGGAACCTTCCTCGATCATCGGGCGCCTGGCGACCGGCACCAACCGCCAATTCGATCTCAAACCCGGCGATACTGTTGTGCTTTCCTCCCATCCGATTCCGGGGAACGAAGAAGCCATCAGCCGCACGATCAACCGCCTCTTCCGCCGTGGCGTAGATGTGATTTACGATGCCATCGCGCCGGTGCACGTTTCCGGGCATGCCAGCCAGGAAGAGCAAAAATTGCTGATCAACCTGGTGCGCCCGCGCTATTTCATGCCCATTCACGGCGAGTTGCGTCAACTCAAACGCCATGCCGCCCTGGCCATGGAGGTGGGCATTCCGCCGGAGAACATCGTCGTCGTGGAAAACGGACAGGTGGTGGAGCTGGTAGATGGCAAGATTCAGCTTGCCGAGCGCATTCCCGGCGGCTACGTCTTCGTGGATGGTCAGAGCATTGGCGAGATCGATCACGATGTGGTGCGCGAGCGGGAGCAATTGGCCCGTAGCGGCATTTTCCTGATCGACCTGAATGTAGATAAATATACCGGTCGCTTGCTGCACGAGCCGGAGATCATCACCCGCGGCTTTATTTCGCCGGAAGATGCCGAGCGCATTCTGCCGGAAGTGCGCAAGCGCGTTGCGAATCTGATCAACGGAGGCGGCCTGGATAACCCGAAGGATATCGAAGCGGCGGTGAAATCGTATCTCTATAACGAAACGCGCCGTCGTCCGCTCGTTTTTGTCACCTTGAGCCGTAGCTAAAATGCGCAAACGCTGGCAGATCGCCGCCCCTCTCACCACCGAAGCCGAGCAGGAACTGGCTGCTTTTCCCTTTCCCTTGCGCCAGATCCTCTTCAACCGCGGCTATGCCACCGAAGCCGAAGCCCGCGCTTTTCTGCTGCCGGAGCGCGCTTTTCCCGATCCCGGCTATCTGTTGGATGTGGATGTGGCAGTGGATCGCATTCTCTATGCCCGGCGGCAGGGACAGAAGGTGATCGTCTATGGTGATTACGATGTGGATGGCGTTACGGCTACGGCACTCCTGCTCGAGGTCCTGAAACGCCTCGATATTGCCGTAGAAAGCTACATCCCGAATCGCTTCGATGAGGGCTACGGTCTGAACATCGAAGCGCTGCGCGAGATCAAGGCCGGCGGCGCCGATCTGGTGATCAGTGTGGATTGCGGCATTCGTTCGTTGGATGAGGCCGAATTTGCCCGTTCCATCGGTCTTGATCTGATCATCACCGATCACCATCATCCCGGCGAATCTTTGCCGCCGGCGCTGGCGGTGATCAACCCCAAGCGTGCCGATGATCCGTACCCGGAAAAGAACCTGGCCGGAGTTGGGCTGGCCTGGAAACTGGCCCAGGCGCTGATGCAAACGGCCGCGGAAGAAGTAGATTCTTCCCTGCTGGAGCTGGTGGCGCTGGGTACGGTGGCCGATCTAGCCCCTTTGAACGGCGAAAACCGGCTGCTGGTGCGCGGCGGCCTGAAGCAATTGCGTGAGAGTCGTCGCCCAGGCCTGCTTTCGCTGGCGAAACTGGCCGGTTTGAACCTGGCCACGACGACCGCTACCGATATTGGTTTTATCTTGGGTCCCCGCCTGAACGCAGCTGGTCGTCTGGAATCCGCGCTGGATGCCCTCCATTTGCTCCTGACGCAGGATGTTTTCCAGGCCGGTCTCTTGGCACAGCGCTTGGAATCTCAAAATCGGCAGCGCCAGGCGTTGACTCGTAGCATTCAGGCTGAGGCTGAAAGACTCGCCCTCAAACGGGCCGGGGATGGGGATGTGCCCCCGTTGCTCTTTGCCGTCCACCCGGAGTTCAATATCGGGGTGGTGGGACTGGCGGCGGCGCGCCTGAGTGAGCGTCACTATCGCCCGGCGATCGTCGCCCGGCAGGATGCCGAGACTACCCGTGGCTCGTGCCGCTCGATCCCGGAATTCCACATCACCGAGGCCCTGGATCAATGCGCCGATCTGCTCCTTCATTATGGAGGTCATGCCGCCGCGGCCGGTTTTACCCTGCTTAACCGCAATCTACCGGAATTTATCGAGCGTATCTCCTGCCTGGCCAAAAAAGCCCTGGATGGGAAGGACTTGCGACCCACCCTATGGGCCGATGTGGAAGTGCCGCTTTCGCTGATGGGACCGGAAGTCTGGAAGCAGCTGCAATATCTACAGCCGACCGGCTACGGCAACCCGGAAGCGACCTTCGTCTCGCGGGATGTGCGGGTGCGGCAAGTGCGGGCGGTGGGCGCAGAAGGGAATCACCTGAAGCTCACCCTGGAAGATGAGCGCGGCGTTCTTTGGGATGCGATCGGGTTTCGCCTGGGCGAAATATCCTCCCACCTTGCTCTTGGGGATCGGGTGGATATCCTCTATACCCTGGAGCTCAACGAATATAACGGGCGGAGGACGTTGCAGATCAATCTCAAGGATGTGGTGAAGAGACGGTAGATTGTAGACTGTGGACCGTAGACCGTGGACCGTTCGCGGACGGTAGCGGGAGCATGGAATGTGAAGGGGATAACGCCGTTTTTCGTCGGTGCTATCCCCTTTTATTCATCTTACGAATGAATCATCCGATGGAGTACGTATAACAATGCTACCAGCAGGGCGATCGCTGTAGCCTGGTGGGTGAGCGCCGAATGAATATAGACGTTGGAGAGCACCACCAGAACGCCCAGCGTGATTTGGAGGATGACCAGCACCAAGAGTACGCTCAGCCCAATGCGCAAATCCCGGCGCGTGGCATAGTGGCGCATGAATGGCACATAGACTGCTAGTAGGAATACCAGTCCGAAGAAGGGCAGCCAACGATGGATAAAGACGACCGTCAGCGGCGATTCGATCAGGTTCAGCCAGGCGGGCTGAAATTGGGCGAACAACCCCGGCGGCACCCAACGTCCGAACATCAGCGGCCAACTATCCGAAAGATGGCCGGCCTTCAACCCGGCCGTCATCCCGCCGTAGGCGATCTGCACAGTGAGCAGGACCAGACCGAAGAGCGCCAGCCAGGCCGGACGAGTCCAGCGACGTTTCTCGTTGAACCCATAATGGTGCCCCAGCGCCACCCATACCGCCATCCCCAACAGCGTGAGCGCCAGCAGCAGGTGCGCCGTCAAGCGCAGATGGCTAACCGCCGGCCGGTTCACCAGCCCACTGGCGACCATCAACCAGCCCATTACCGCCTGGCCGATGAAGAGCAACCCCATCACCACGTAGATGCCGATCTCGTTCCAAGGGATGCGACGGCGATAGACGAACCAAAAGAACGGCAGCGCATAGAACAGCCCGACAAAACGGGCGATCAGGCGATGAATCCATTCGATCCAGAAGATGAGCTTATACTCTTCCAGGGTCATGTTGTAGTTCACCTTCTGGAATTCCGGCGTTTGTTGGTATTTGGCGAATTCCTCCTCCCACGCCTGTTGCGTGAGGGGCGGGATCGCTCCGGAGATCGGATTCCATTCGACGATCGAAAGGCCGGAGCGCGTCAGACGCACATAGCCACCGAAGACCACCATCACCGCCACCAGCACGGCGAAGGCGATCAACCAACGTTTTACCGTTCTATCAGGGATCGATAGGCGAAACATCTTTTCCTCTCCTCTCATTGAATTGGCATAGCCGCCATCATTGCGGTGAATGCAAGCATGCAGAGCAAGGTGAACAAAACAAGGTTGAGCAGGCAGCCGGCGGCCGCAAACCCTTTGCCTTTCCCTTGCACCAGCGCGGCCACTCCCAGCGTACCGCCGAGCAGGGCGAGGAGAGTGCTGAGAATGGTGAGCAGCGAATAGCCCCAGGGCATCAGGAAATTCTCCGCCGGGCTCAGAATGAGACGGATCAGCGTATGAGTGAAAACGATACCGCCAATTCCCAGCGCCAGCAGGCCCAAAAGAAGGGAGAGTTTCCCAAAGGGTGGTTCTTGGAATCCTGTTTTTGAGCCGATGGTTCCTAATTCGGACAAGACCTCCTTCAGATCCCTCGTCGAAAGGTCGATCACCTGGAGCACAGCGTTCAGGTTGAGCGGGCCGTAAAGGTGCGGAAAGCGTTGCTCGTTCACCGCTATGCTCCCGGCCGGCGCTTCCCAGCGCAACGGTGAGTCCAGGCGGGTTTCATCGATCACCAACAGCAGCAGATCGTCCCGTTCGTGATACAGATTCTTGTGCACAAAGCGGATCTGGTGGGCATCAGAAAAGTGGATGAAGCCCTCCGTTTCCAAGCTAGTGGGTCGATAGATGCCAGCAACCTGTGCTTGTTGCCAATCCTGGGGCGAAACCAGATGGAACAGCAAATGACTCATGGTAACACCTCGTAAATGGTTGTATTTCCTTGGCGGTAGACTGATCGCCAGTAAATTCCGTTGTACTGCTCAAACTTGAGCAAGCCCTTGCCCGGATAGGCGGCCTGTTCCAGCTGCCCCAGGATGATATAGCGCACGTGGTATGCTTTTAGGAAGCTGCGCGCTGCTTCGGCATCGTTGGTGGTGTAGAACAGATGAATGCTCTCGATCCGCTGCGTGATCCGCTCTCCCGTCCACAGGGCGCGTTGCTGGCGTTGATGCCAGTTCCAGCCGACCACTCCCGGCAACCCGGTATAAATTGTCATGCGCGTGCACCAGCGATATTCCGGACAGTTCGCCTCCACAATGACCGGTGAGCCTTGAACGTGATCCTGTAACCAGCGAATAGCTTGGTAGTCCTCTTCCAGGTTCATCGTCATGCCGAAATCGGCATATTGGGCGTAGCGCATGTAGGTCATGCTATCCAGCATATGCGGCGCTTGTGGCGCCATGCGATCGGAGATCTTATCTGCCGTGGCGGTCAGCGTGTAGAGTGCCGCTCCGCTCAAGAGCAACACCGCCCCACCCTGGAATAGATTGCGCCAAAAGCCCGACCAGGAAGGAAGGCGCGGGAGCAACCAGGCAAAAGCCGCCGCTGCGCTCACTGCCAACAGGGTCCAGGCCTGCAGATAGAGCTTAAAGACCGTGTTCATCCGCCCGATGTCGCCTACCAGCACTACCACCTCGACCAGCAAGGTGAGCACCAGCGCCGTGCCGGTCATAAAGAGCACCAGCCGGGCCGCCTCCGAAAGGCGCGGCTTGAAGAGCAAAATGCCCACCCACAGCGCCATCGGCCAGGCGATCCATGCCACCGATACGCCGCTCAGGATCAGCGCCAGCCCGATCGCCGCGGCCAGCGCCACGCCCAGCTCCAACCATGCCTGGTAGGGACGCAGCCGTTGCAGCGCCGAAAGCGGTGTCGTCGCCAGCCAATCTCGCGTCTCATCGCCCAACCATAGGATCAGGAAGAACAGGAACGCGCCCCAGTGGGTGAGATACGAGGAGAGCGGCGTGCGCGTGCCTTTCCATAGCTGTATCGTCCCGTAGGCTTGACCGAACCAGTGCGTATACGGTTGATAGAGTAAGCCTGCCAGCAGGTAGAACCCAAGCGCCCAAACCAGACCTTGCCAACGGCGGTGGCGTGCCTCCACGTAAATCATCGCTACCAAGGCCAGCGGCAGGTATGTGTAGAGGTCCCAGGTATTCGTCGGGCGGGTTGCTCCGGCCACGAGCGCTCCTCCCAGCCACACGCGCCAATCCACCTTCCCATGCCGCAGGAGCGAGACCACCCAGGCAATGAGGAAGGTGGTCAAAATCAGCACGATCATGTGGGCATGCAGGTCGCTGTAAAGAAAGGTGAAGAAGGGGAATTCGGTGATCGGCTCGACATCGCCGGGGGCCGGGATGACGCGGCTAGGGAACCAGTACCAATCGCCGCGCCCAAACAGCAGTGGCGTGCCGCTCAAGGTCTTGAAAAAGCCGCTCACTGCCCAAGCCAGGCGTTGCAGCACGTTTGCCCCCTCGATCACACCGCCGGGAGCTGCCAAGCGCTGAAAGCCCTGATAGAGCATGCGCACTGTCCCCAGGTTGCCCAGCAGCACCATCAGCGTGCTGCCCAGCCCGCCGCCTAGCCAACACACCTCCACTTCCTGCTTCTCCAGCAGGTTCCAGAGGATGGTAAACACGCTCAGCGCCACCAGCGCG
>JBBIGZ010000021.1:0-38948 GCA_037447295.1 Chloroflexota bacterium
GATCGCGCAGGCGGATCTGCGAAGGATCCTCCACGCCCAGCAGGCGCGCCGCGCGCAGGCGAATGCGTTCGGCCACCTGTTCGGCGGCACGCACGGCTGCGCCCCCGGAGATGTAGGTAGTTGAAGAAGCATAGGCGCCTTTATCGAACGGTGTGAAATCGGTGTCCGAAGAGTAGACAATAATGTCCTCCAGCGGCACGCCGAGCACTTCGGCCACCATCTGAGCGATGACCGTATCCGAGCCGGTGCCGAGATCGGTCGCCCCGAGCAGCAAGTTGAACGATCCATCGTCGTTCATCTTGATCGAAGCGCCGCCCATGTCCAAGTAGGGGATGGCTGTGCCCTGCATCACCAGTGCCACACCGATGCCGCGGCGCAGGTGCGGTTTACCCGGCACGCGATGCCACTCCTCGTTGCCGAATTTCTGATCCCAGCCAATGGCAGCTTTGCCCTGCCGCACGCACTCTTCCAGGCCCACGGTGTGAATGATCTCCGGGCGCGGCTCGCGGCCCTCGCTCCAGGCTGTGCTGAAGGGGTGTAGCTCACCGGGGTGCAGCGCGTTCTTCAGGCGGAATTCGATCGGGTCCAGGCCGAGCGCACGGGCGATCTTCTCCATGTGGCGCTCCACGGCCCAAAATCCCTGCGGCACGCCGTAGCCGCGATAGGCGCCGGCCGGTGGATGGTTCGTGTAGACAATATCGGCATAGAAGCGGATGTTGGGTGATTGACGATACGGCCCATCGCCCACGTAGAGCGCCATGGCTTTGTGACCGGTGTTCCCGGTCACCGTCAGAGCGTGGCAACCGTAGGCTCCGGTATCCGAGAGCACGCGCATTTCGTTAGCGGTGATCGTCCCATCGCGCTTCACGCCCGTCTTCATCCAGATCTTCATCGGATGACGTGAGCGCGCCGCGGTGAACTCCTCCTCGCGCGTATATTCGTAATATACTGGCCGTCCTGTGGCGATCGTCAGGTGCGCCGGAATGTCCTCGATCAATACTTCCTGCTTGCCGCCGAACCCGCCGCCGATGCGCGGCTTGATGACGCGGATGCGTTTGATCGGCAATCCCAGCACCGGCGCCAGCTGCCGCCGCACGTGGAACGGCACCTGGGTCGAGGTCCGAATGATGAGGCGATCGTCCTCATCCCAATAGGTGAGCGCAACGTGCGGCTCAATCGAGCATTGCTGCACCTTTGGCACCTCATAGACGCCCTCGAAGATCATATCCGCTTCGGCAAATCCCTTCTCCACATCGCCAATATCAATGCGGATCGCTGCGGCCAGGTTACGTTTAGGATCGGATTCGCCGAAGGGCACGTATTCCGGCTCATCATGCAGGATCGGCGCGCCCGACTTCATTGCCTCTTCTTTATCCAGCACGGCCGGCAGCGGTTCGTATTCGACCTCGATCAGCTTCAGCGCTTCTTCGGCGATCTCCGGCGTTTCGGCAGCGACGAAGGCGACGCGATCGCCCACGAAGCGCACCTTGTAATCGAGCGAGAAGGTATCCAGTGGCCCCGGAATCGGGTCGGATTGGCCGGCGGTGGAATAGGCCACGCGCGGCAGGTCCTGCCAGGTGAGCACAGCGGCTACGCCCGGCAGCGCTTTGGCCTTGCTCGTATCGATCCGCTTGATGCGCGCATGGGCATAGGGCGAGCGGAGCACTTTGGCATAGAGCAGGCCTTTTTTCTCGAAATCGGCGGCGAAGGCCGGCTTGCCCTGTGCCAATTTGATCGCATCCACCTTCACTTCCGGTTTTCCGACGCGTTGAAACGGCCGCACCTGGGGCGCGAGGAGGATCTTGGGCAGTACGCGCGCCTGAGTTTGGGTGCCGCCCGGGGCAGGGGCGGCCGGCGGCTCGCTTTCGGACGGGGAGGGTGGGGTGCCCAAATCGAGCATTCCGCCCACTTCCAGCGGTTCGACGGGCTCGCCGCGCAGCATGGCGGCGGCGCGTAGCACGGCCTGCACGGGCTTGGCATAGCCGGTGCAACGGCAGAGCACCCCGCCGATCGCCTGGCGCACTTCCGCTTCGCTCGGGTTCGGGTTGCGATCGAGCAGGGCCTTGGCGGCCAGGATCTGCGCCGGCGTGCAGTAACCGCATTGGATCGCCCCGGTCGCGATGAACGCTTGCTGCAGCGGGTGTAGCCCGGTGGTCTTCTTCCAACCTTGTTCCGGGTGCTCGCCCAGGGCTTCCAACGTAGCAATCTGGTGACCTTCAGCCTGCGCCGCCAGCATCACCGCCGCGTTGACCGGGCGGCCGTCCAGCAACACTGTATCCGCACCGCTCAGCCCGTGCTCATCGCCGAACTTGATGCTCTGAAACCCCAGCTCGCGCAACGCGCGCAGCAGAGTGGTATGGGCAGGCACATCCAGGGAATAATCCCGACCGTTGACGTGAAGGGTGACTTTCATCATTTCGCTCCTTGCTTCGGATCGCTCGGCACATCTTGCCATCCGAAGGATGGTGCTTACAAGGATATTTTATTACACTTTGGCTCCTTGCAAAACATGCAGCGCAAATGGTTGCGTTTGTGCTACAGGAATCCTTTCTGCCCTCGTTGCCAAGACCTGCCTTGCCATCCGATGAACTCCATTGCAAAAACCATGCCTATTCGATGGTCCTGATTGAACGGGACACGGACAAACACGGATAACACGGAATATTTTTGGTTGAACGCCCAAAATCCTTTGTGTACTTGGTGTACTTGGTGGTCGAAAACCTTTTTGCAGTGAAGTCTTTGTGTATTTGGTGTACTTTGCGGTCGAAAACTTTTTGGAGTGAACTCAACCGATCTTTTGCTGCGGGGTATCCGTGATAAAATAGTGTCGAGGGTTGCTGCTCAGCAGAAAGGTCTCCCTCCCAAGTGGAGCATACGCTTGTTCCCATACGATGCAACGCTTGTTTCTAGAACGTTCTCCGAAACACTCGACCCTTAAGCGGGTGGGTGATAGGTTTTAAATCCATGTCCCAGGCACTCTATCGTATCTATCGCCCGCAAGGCTGGCAGGAAGTGGTGGGTCAGGAGCATATCGTGCAGACGCTGCGCAATGCGCTCCAGGCCGATCGCGTTGCTCATGCCTATCTCTTTGCCGGGCCGCGCGGCACGGGGAAGACGACCCTGGCGCGCCTTTTGGCCAAGGCGGTAAATTGCCTGGCGCCTGATCCCGGCCTGCGGCCGTGCAATGCCTGCGAAAATTGCCGCGCCGTGAACGAGGGGCGCTTCCTCGACCTGATCGAGATCGACGCGGCCTCGAATACCAGTGTGGAGGATGTGCGCGATCTGCGCGATAAGATCAACTTTGCCCCCAGCCAGGGACGGTATAAGGTCTATATCATTGACGAAGTGCACATGCTCTCCACGGCGGCGTTCAATGCCCTGCTCAAGACGCTGGAGGAGCCGCCAGCGCATGTCATCTTCGTGCTGGCGACGACGGAAATCCACAAAATTCCGGCCACGGTGCTTTCGCGCTGTCAGCGGCATGAGTTTCGGCGGCTTTCGATCGCCGAGATCGTCGGTCAGCTGCGGCATATTGTGGAGAAGGAACAGCTCCAAGCCGAAGAGGAAGCGCTGGTGCTGATCGCTCGGCAGGCGGCCGGCTCACTGCGCGATGCCATCTCGTTGCTCGATCAGCTGGCTTCGGTGGGCGTGCCGATCACGCTGGCGCTGGCGCAAAGCATCCTGGGGACGGCGACTCATACCAGCGTGCTGGAGCTGGTGGAGGCCGTTCACGAGCAGGCAGCAGCCAAGGCCTTGGAGATCATCCGCCGGACTTTGGATGGCGGCGCCGATCCGCGCGCCTTTGCCCGCCAGATTGTGGATCACCTGCGGGCGCTGTTGCTGATCCAATTCGGCAACGAGGCCCAGGTGGAGGCCACGGCGGAAGTGAAGGATCGGCTGCGGCGGCAGGCGCGTTACTTTCCCACTCCGGTGCTTTTGCAGATGATCCAGTTTTTCAACAGCGCGGCGGTGGATGCGCGCAGTAGCTGGTTGCCTTCGCTGGGGTTGGAATTGGCCGTGGCCCAAGCACTGAGCGCCTTTTCGGCAGAGCCGGCGGTCAACGCTTCGGCGAGGCATAGCTCGGGCGCGGCTGCTACGCCACCCGTCGTCACCGAGTCCGCCGCAACGCAAGCTCCCCCGGCACCCCAAGCCCAGGGAGCAGCAGCCGGCCCCTCGCCGGCACCCCAGCCCCCGGTCATCGCGCTGGATGCGGTTCTCCGTGCCTGGCCGGAAATCCGCAAACGGTTGCGGCCACGGCACCCCTCGACGGACGGACTTTTGAATTCTTCCCGTCCGATGGAGGTGCGCGGGAAGGATTTGATCTTGGGGTTCAAGAGCGAGACGGTGCGTGCCCTGATGGACCGCCCGGAGCATTTGGATGCGGCCCGGCAGGCCTTCCAGGAGGTGCTGGGGGTGGAGTTGAACATCCGCTGCGTGGTGGTGAATGCCCAGGGGAAGTTGCCGCCGCATATCCCGCCTGATAGTATGGTGGCCGAGGCGCTGAATCAGGGCGGGAAGCTGGTGGATGAGGGGTAGAATGGTTTGCAGGATTCAATGATGCGACCGAAAGGCCTCGATTGCCGAATATCCGTATCTCCCATCCGTAGCATTCGCGGCGATCGATGTCCGAATTCTGCATATGCGGCAGGTATGATCTCAAGAGATTCACGCTGAATTTTGATTCTATGCGCAGGTTTCAATCCTAGTTTCGAGGTGCACATGGCGAAAGGTTTTAAACGTCCCTCCCTCCCTGCAGGCGGCGGCATGATGCAACAGCTGCAGCGCTTGCAGCAGCAACTCCTGGAGGCCCAGGAGCAATTGGCCAAAGAGCAGTTCACGGGTAGCGTTGGTGGCGGCGCGGTGCAGGTGACCGTCAACGGTGAGATGCAGTGTACCAAGGTGCAGATCGATCCGCAGTTCCTGCAGGAGGCCGATGCGGAAATGCTCCAGGATCTTTTGACGAGCGCCTTCAATTTGGCGATCGAGCAGCAGCGCAAGCGCGCCGATGAACTCTTAGGCCCGCTGAGCGGTGGTTTGCCCTTCTAGCGATGCTTCCGAAGGCTCTTCAGCAGCTGATCAACGCCTTAGAACGCCTGCCGGGAATCGGCCCGAAGACGGCCTCGCGCCTGGCGTTTTACCTTTTGCGCGAGGAGAGCGGCTTGGCGCAGGACCTCGCCGAAGCGCTGCGCGGGTTGAAGGATGGAATCGGGCTTTGCTCCGAATGCTTTTACCTGACCGAGGCCGGAGAAACGCTTTGCTCGATCTGCGCCGATGCGCGCCGTGAGGCCGGGCTAATCTGCGTGGTGGAGGAGCCGCTGGATGTGATCGCCATCGAGCGCAGCGGTGCCTATAGCGGGCGCTATCATGTGCTACACGGTGCGCTTTCGCCGATCGAAGGGATCGGCCCAGACGATTTGAAGATCGCTCCCCTGATCGAGCGCGTGCGCCGCGGCCATATCCGCGAGGTGATCATCGCTACCAATCCGAACCTGGAAGGGGATGCGACAGCACTCTACTTGTTCCAGCAGCTCCGCCCGCTAGGGGTGCATTTGACCCGTTTGGCGCGCGGCTTGCCGATGGGTAGCGATTTGGAATATGCCGATCCGAACACCTTGCTCCGTGCCCTTTCGGGGCGGCAAGAGATGGAGTCACCATGAATTTCTTGAGACGCCTGTTCCCTTCGCGTGAGCTGGCTCTGGTGCTCGGCGGAGGAGGGGCGCGCGGCAATGCCCATATTGGGGTGTTGCGCGTGCTGGAAGCCGAAGGTTATCACATCTGCGCCGTGGCCGGGACGAGCGCTGGGGGATTGGTGGCCGTTTTCTACGCCGCCGGCTTTTCGCCAGATGCGATCGAGCGCCTGTTCTCGCAGGTAAATCAAGAGGACCTCTACGGGCGCTCACCGCAGGATGGACCAGCACTGCTCGGCCTAGCCGGGGCGGAGAGATGGCTGCGTCAGCAGCTGGGCGATCGGACGTTTGCCGATCTGCGCTTGCCCTGCGCGGTGACGGCGGTGGATCTGAACAGCCGACGGGAGATCGTGATCGGCGAGGGGAGTGTGGTGGATGCTTTGCTGGCGACGATCGCCGTGCCAGGCATTTTCCCGCCGCGCCAGATGGGCGATATGCGCCTGGTAGATGGCGGGGTGCTGAATCCGGTGCCCGTCAGCGTGGCGCGCATGTTGGCGCCGGGGGTACCGGTAGTGGCTGTGGTATTGACGCCGCCGATGGAGGCCCCGATCGCTCCTTCGATCCCCGGTTTGCAATTGCCCTCGCTGCTGGCCGAGCCATTGCGCCGTTTGCGTTTCACCCAGGCGATGGGCATTTTCCTGGAATCGGTGGAGATCGGCAGCCGGGCTTTGACCCAGTGGCGTCTGGATGCCGAAAAGCCGGAGGTGATTATTCGCCCTGCGGTGGAACAGATCGGCCTTTTGCAGAAGGTGAACGTGTCCGAGGTGGTGCGCTTGGGCGAGGAAGCGGCGCAGAAAGCACTGCCGGAGCTGAGGAGCCTCTCTGCTCCCTTGCGTGTGTTCCGTCTAAAGGTGCATGCCCATGTCCCGTGATCTGCGCAAATATTCTCGCGAAACGCAGCTGCGCCTAGGAATCGGTGCGCTGGTGTTACTTTTTGGGGTAGGTGTGGGTTTAATATACCTGATTTATGGGCGCGGCGCGGCTTCGATGGCACTTTTCTGCCTGGGGGCCGGCCTAGTGCCCGTGGTGTTGATCCTGTTCGTTTTTTGGGCCGCCGATCGGATTGTGCAACGTGCTCTCGGTAAGTGATACCCAACTGTTGCAGCTTGATGGCTGGGCCTTGCGTTTGCGCCCGCCCCACCAACGGCCGGCGCGCTTGCTCCTGATGCTTCACGGTTGGACAGGGGACGAGCGCTCGATGTGGGTCTTTGCGCCGCATACCGTGCCAGATTATTGGATTGTCGCGCCGCGCGCTCCCTTCCCCACCCAGCCTTCCGGCTATTCCTGGCGTCCGTTGATCGAGCGCCGAGGCTGGCCGCGCCTGGAAGACCTGCAGCCGACAGCAGAGAAACTGGCTTGGCTGATGGATAGATTGGCCGAAGATCTGGGATTCGCTCCCGCGCCGGTGGACCTGATGGGCTTCAGCCAGGGTGCGGCGATGGCGGCAGTCTTTCTCCTGCTTTATCCGCAACGGGTGGGAAAGGCGGCCTTGCTCAGCGGTTTCATCCCACAAGGTTGCGAAGCACTGCTCTCGCCCGGCCGGTTGAACGGCAAACCGATCTTCATAGCCCATGGTCAACAGGATGAAATGGTGCCTTACGAATGGGCGCAACAGGCCGCCGAAGCGCTGCGCCTTGCCGGCGCCTCGGTCACCTTTTGCGCGGAAGAGGTCGGTCACAAGGTCGGCGCCGCCTGCGCGCGGGACCTTCAGCAGTTCTTCGCCGCATTCGGCAACGATCGGCGCCCGGAGCAATAGAATGCGAGAGTGGATTTATTCGCGCAATGCTGTCTATGAGACCTTGCGCGCTGCCCGTCGGCAGGTTTTCAAGATTTTGCTGGCCGAAGGGGTTCAGGAAAAAGGGCGCGTGGTGGAAATTTTGCGCTTGGCCGAGGCGCGTCGCATTCCTGTGCAGCGGGTGGACAAGTTCCGACTGGACCGCATCCACCCGGCGCATCAGGGCGTGGCCGCCGAAGTCGGCGCTTATCCCTATGGCTCGATCGAGGATATGTTGCAGCGGGCCGAAGTGCGCGGCGAAGCCCCTTTCATCTTGCTCCTCGATAGCTTGCAGGATCCGCAGAACTTCGGTAGTCTACTGCGCACCGCCGAAGCAACTGGCGTGCACGGTGTGATCCTGCCGCTGGCGCACACGGTGGAGGTCACGCCGGCCGTAGTGAACGCTTCTTCCGGTGCCAGTGAGCACCTGCTGATTGCTCGTCACAATCTGGCGCAGGCCATTCGCCACCTGAAAGAGGCCGAACTATGGATCGTTGGGCTGGAACACAGCCCCGAGGCCCAACCGCCCCAGGCTGTGCGCCTGGATGGAGCGTTGGCGCTGGTAGTCGGTTCGGAAGGCGAAGGGTTGCGACCGCTGGTGCGCGCCTCTTGCGATTGGTTGCTCCAGCTACCGATGCGCGGGCAAATTGAATCCCTCAACGCGGCCGTGGCCGGCTCGATCGCCCTCTACCTGGCCTTTTTGGCCCGTCAGAACGCTTTCACCCCGGAGAAATGACCATGTTGATCACCCATGCCAACCTGATTACATGGGAGCAGCCGAATCGTATCTTGCTCGATCACGCTCTTTATATCGAAGATGGCCTGATCCGCGAGCTGGGGCCTTCTGCTGAACTGGAAGCGCGCTATCCCCAGGCCGAACGGCTGGATGCGCACGGTCAATGGGTGATGCCCGGCAATATTTGCGCGCATACCCATTTTTACGGGGCGTTTGCCCGTGGCCTGGCCATTCCCGGCGCGCCGCCGCGGAACTTTTACGAAATCCTGCAAAAGTTATGGTGGCCGCTGGATCAGGCGTTGGATGAGGAGAGCGTGCGCCTTTCGGCATTGGTCTGTCTGAGCGATGCCATTCGCCACGGCACGACGACCTTGATCGATCATCACGCTTCGCCGAATTTCATTGAAGGCTCGCTCAGCGCCATTGGGGAGGAAGTGGAGCGTGCCGGCTTGCGCGCCGTCCTGTGCTATGAGGTCACCGATCGCTATGGCGAGGAAAAGGCTCGTCAGGCGATCGAGGAGAACGTACGCTTCATCGAGGCTTCTCGTCGCTCGCCGCGGCTGCGCGGGACCTTTGGCTTACACGCCCCATTGACCCTCTCCTCCCGTACGCTGGATGCCTGCTTACAGGCCGCCCCACAGGGTACCGGCTTTCACATCCACGTGGCCGAATCCACCGACGATCGCCGCACGATCCTGGCGCGGGAGCATGTCCCACCTGTCATCTGGCTGCAGCGTCTGGGCATCCTGGGGCCGCGGACGATCGTCGCCCATGCCATTCATCTCGATGATGCGGAAATTGATCACCTGGCCGAAAGTGGCACATGGGTTTCTCACCAGCCGCGCTCGAACATGAACAACGGCGTCGGCGTGGCCGCGGTTGAGCGGATGCTGCAGCGGGGCATTCGCGTGTGCCTGGGAAATGACGGCTTCTCGAACGCCATGTGGGAAGAATGGATGACCGCCTACCTGCTCCACAAGGTGGCGCACCTCGATCCGCGGCGGATGAATGGCTACGATCTGGTGCAGATGGCTGTTTACCATAACGCCGCCCTGGCCGGGGTCTTTTTCCTAGAGCATCCGATCGGTGTAATCACCCCCGGTGCCGCTGCCGATCTGATCTTCGTAGAGTACCATCCCTACACCCCTCTCGAGGCCGGCAACCTGCCCTGGCATATCCTCTTCGGCTTCCGCGAGAGCATGGTGACAACGACGATCGTTGCCGGCAAAGTGCTGATGCGCGATCGCCAATTGCTCACGCTGGATGAGGAGGCCATCACTGCTCGGGCGAAAGAGATCGCCCCGCGGGTTTGGGAGAAGTATCGCCAATACGTGCCGGCCTAAGTTTTTGTGCTGCAGATCGTATGCTATAATTTTAGATAACATCCTCATCGCCGCAAGAAAAAGAGAAGAGAAAGGAGGTGATCTGCCGCAAGGAAACGTTCTTTCGTGTCCTGTTGTTGCCAATTTCACTATCTCTTTAGGAGGAGACATGACTAGACTAGTTCGTATCTTCGGGTTGCTCCTTGTGCTCAGCCTGGTGCTGGCTGCTTGTGCCCAGCAACCGACTCCTACCCCGCAAAAAGTCGTCGAGACGGTTGTGGTGACCGTTGAGGTCCCGGTGACTGCCGCCCCCTCGACTCCTGCTCCTACGCCGGCGCCGAGTGGCTTCGGGGAAACGCTCAAGGCTGTTCAGGCACGCGGCAAGCTGGTGTGCGGTGTGAACGGGCAGCTGCCCGGTTTCAGCTATATTGACCCGCAAGGGAACTGGAGCGGCTTCGATGCCGATTTCTGCCGCGTGCTGGCGGCGGCCATCTTCGGCGATGCGACCAAAGTCGAATTCCGCCCGCTGACCACGCAGGAGCGCTTCACCGCTCTGCAAACCGGCGAAGTTGACGTGTTGATCCGCAACACCACCTGGACCTTGGTGCGCGATACCGACCTCGGCCTGAACTTCACCGTGACTACTTTCTATGATGGTCAGGGGTTGATGGTACGCAAAGATAGCGGCTTCACCAAACTGGCGGATCTCAATGGCGCCACTATCTGCGTCCAGAAAGGCACTACCACCGAGCTCAATCTGGCCGATACCTTCTCTACTGCCGGCCTGCAGTACACCCCCGCCACCTTTGAGGATATTAACCAGACCTACAGTGCCTATGCCGAAGGCCGCTGCGATGCTGTAACCTCGGATAAATCGCAGCTCTCCTCGGTGGCCAAGGGTGCGTTGCCCGATCCTGAAAACCATGTGATCCTAGATGCAACGCTCTCTAAAGAGCCGCTTGGTCCGGTGGTGCGCCATGGCGATGATCAATGGCTCGACATTGTGCGCTGGGCAGTCTTCGCCACCTTCTTTGCCGAAGAGAAGGGCATCACCTCGGCGAATGTAGATCAGGGGAAGGCCAATGCCACGGATCCGGAAATCAAGCGTTTCTTGGGCCTGGAAGGCGATCTGGGTCCCAAGCTGGGGCTGAGCAACGATTGGGCTTACAACATCGTCAAGCAGGTGGGGAACTATGCTGAGATCTACGATCGCAACCTGGGCCCGAACACTCCCACCTACATCCCGCGTGGGCTGAATAGCCTGTATACGCAAGGCGGTTTGCTCTATTCACCGCCCTTCCGCTAAACTATTTGGAGGGGGCAGCGGGTGATCCCCTGCCCCCTTTTGCTATGGAGTAGCGATGCGCCGCAGCACTTCTATTCCCCTCTGGCGTGATGAGCGCTTCCTGCGCATTTTTGGCCAGGTCCTGTTCCTGCTGATCCTCTTCGTGTTCCTGGGCTATCTGATCAACAACATGCTTCAGGCGTTGAAACAGCAGGGGTTGGCGCTTGGTTTTTCGTTCCTCCGCCTGACTTCCGGCTTCGATATTGGCGAAGTGCTGATCCCCTACGATCGCAGTTCCACTTACGGGCGGGCCTTCCTGGTGGGTTTGCTCAATACGGCGAATGTCAGTCTGCTGGGCATCGTTTTTGCTACGCTGATCGGAATTGTGGTGGGAGTGGCGCGCCTCTCGCGCAACTTCCTCGTGCAATTGCTAGCCCGAATCTACATTGAAGCGCTGCGCAATATCCCTCTTTTGGTCTTGTTGATTTTTATCTATAGCGGTGTCTTTCTGAAATTGCCACAGATCCGTCAAGCTCTATATATCGGGCCAGTTATGTTCAGCAATCGAGGCGTCTTTGCTCCCTGGCCGATCCCAACCGATGGCTACCCGGCCTTTCGTCTGTTCCTGCTGCTGGGTCTGCTGGCGGCCGCGGTGACCTGGTTTGTCCTTTGGCGCCACGGGCAGAGGACCGGCCGCCCACCGTTGACCTGGTTCTGGAGTCTGTTGGTGTGGCTGGCGTTCACCGTTATCGGTTTGGTAGTATTTTCTCCCTTCGAGATGGAATATCCACGACTCGAGGGGTTGCGCGTGTTGGGAGGGAAACGATTGACGCCCGAATTCATGTCGCTCTGGAGCGGGCTGGTCATTTACACTTCTGCCTTCATCGCCGATGTGGTACGCGCCGGCATCCAGGCCGTCCCAAAAGGGCAAACCGAAGCGGCACGCTCGCTCGGATTGAGCAGCTTTCAGACCCTGCGCTTCGTCGTTTTTCCCCAGGCATTGCGCGTGATCGTTCCACCTCTCACCAGCCATTACCTCAATCTGACCAAGAACTCTTCGCTGGCTGTGGCGGTAGGGTTTCCGGATCTCTTCTCCGTCTCTGGCACGATTCTCAATCAGAGCGGGCGCGCGGTGGAAGTGATCGCGCTCGCCATGTCCATTTATCTTTCGTTGAGCCTTTTAACCTCGCTCTTTATGAACTGGTACAATCGCCGAATCCGCTTTGTGGAGCGCTGATCTCATGAGAGAGCCCTCTGCCGAAACGACCCTTCCACCCCCGACCGAGCGTTATACCCTTCTGGGATGGGTTTATAAAAACCTGCTCACGCCGTGGTATAACGCTTTGCTCACGCTGCTTGCCCTATGGCTGATCTACGCTATCTTCACCCCGCTGTTGCGTTGGGCGTTCACCGCAGCACGTTGGGAAGTCATTGCAGTTAACTTGCGCCTGTTGATGGTGGGTCAATATCCCAAAGAGCATCTCTGGCGCATTTGGCTTTCTGTGCACATGCTGGCCTTCGTCGTCGGGTTGAGCTGGGGGAGCCTGGCGCGCGGTCGTCGCCGGATTGGCCTGTTCCTGCTGATCTTGCCTTGGCTGCTGGCGCTCATTCCGGGTTTTAGCATTGCCACTCGCACCCATCTGCTGATCCTCCCCTTCGTTGCTTTTATCGCCTACTGGTTGGCACGTCTCGGTACGTCCCAGGTGCGCAAGCATCTCGTTACGTTCTGGACTTCCTTTTTCATCCTGTTCATCCTTCTTGTTCGCGGTCTGACACCGCCGGATGGCTGGTTCCCGGTCGTTCCGACGAACGTTTGGGGTGGTTTGGTGCTAACCTTCTTGCTGACCGTGCTCGGCATCGTCCTCTCCTTCCCGCTCGGATTGTTCCTGGCATTGGGGCGACGCTCCCGATTGCCGGCCATTCGCCTGGTGAGCATTGCTTATATCGAGCTGGTGCGCAGCGTTCCGCTGGTGACAATTCTCTTCATGGCGCAGATCATGTTGCCACTCTTCCTCCCTGGCAACATGAATATTGACCGTGTGGTGCGTGCCATTGTCGGCATTGTCCTCTTCACTGCCGCTTACCAGGCCGAGAACGTGCGGGGTGGGCTGCAGGCGATCCCTCATGGTCAGTACGAAGCGGCCTACGCATTGGGGCTGAACGGTTTCCAAACGAATCTTTTCATCATCTTGCCACAGGCGCTGCGCCATGTGATCCCTGTCCTGGTCGGGCAATTCATTGCTCTCTATAAAGACACATCCTTGGTAGCCATCGTTGGCTTACTCGATCTGTTGGGCATTGCCAAGAGCATCCTGGCTCAGCCGGCCTATGTGGGCACGCAGCGT
The DNA here is from genome assembly GCA_037447295.1 of Chloroflexota bacterium. GTDB lineage: Bacteria > Chloroflexota > Anaerolineae > Anaerolineales > Villigracilaceae > 630D-37. Next base: position 13,150 of record JBBIGZ010000021.1, read on the forward strand.
GAAGTCTATTTGTTCATTTCGGCCATTTACTGGCTTTTCAGCTACGTGATGGCCTATCTTAGTCAACGCTTGGAAAAAACACTCGGAGTAGGAGAGCGATAACATGAGCGAACAATCGATCATCATCTGCCGTGACGTTCACAAGTGGTATGGGCATTTCCATGTCCTGCGCGGGATTAACATGGAAGTCCGGAAAGGCGAAGTGGTCGTCATCTTTGGCCCTTCCGGTTCCGGTAAATCCACCTTCATTCGCACCATCAACCGCCTGGAGGAGCATCAGAAGGGTCAGATTATCGTGGACGGCATCGAATTGACCAGTGATACGCGCAACATCGAGGCCATTCGTCGCGAAGTGGGCATGGTTTTCCAGCAATTTAACCTTTTCCCCCACCTGACCGTGCTACAAAACATCACGTTGGCGCCGATCCAGGTGCGTAAATGGCCGAAAGAAAAGGCCGAGAAGATCGCCATGGAGCTATTGGAGCGCGTCGGGATTCCGGAACAGGCGCACAAGTATCCGGGGCAGCTCTCCGGTGGTCAGCAACAGCGCGTCGCCATTGCCCGTGCGTTGGCCATGCAACCCAAGATCATGCTCTTCGATGAGCCCACTTCAGCGCTTGATCCCGAAATGATCAAGGAAGTGCTCGATGTCATGATCGAGTTGGCGCGCTCCGGCATGACCATGCTCGTTGTCACCCACGAAATGGGCTTCGCCAAGGCCGTTGCCGATCGCATGTACTTCTTCGATAAGGGCCAGATCGTCGAAAGCGGCACACCGGAAGAGATCTTCACCAATCCCAAAGAGGAACGTACCAAACTGTTCCTTTCCCAGATCCTCACCCACTAACGCGCCCTCAACACAAAAGCGAAGAGACACCTCCCCGGTGTCTCTTTTTCTTTCTTCCCCCGATTGTGCAACTACCTGCCGCTCTTCCTCGCCGAAATCCAACTATCTTTGCCCCACTTGCCGGCCAACTGACCAACTAACCACGCGACTATGCGACAAGTAACGATGAGACTACTTCCCAACCTTCTTTCCATTCACCCAAAACCTATATTCCCCTGCTCCCAGCTCCAGCGGATATTGCACCTCAAAGTCTTTGAGCACCTGAATGCAGATCTGATTCCCATCCACAACTGAATACACTTCGATCTGCACATTCCCTTCCGCATCCGGCGGTTGAACGCGAATGCGCAGCTGATGGCAGGGAGTCGGCAGAGCACCGCTCAGGATCAGCACATAGCGCGGCGGGTAGCTCTCCAAAACCAGCACATCGGTAGCGGTTAAGAATACGTTCCCGCGTACTAACCCGGCATCACTTTCTTTTGGATCGTAAGGCGAGGGCATCATGGTGGGAATGGAAATGGGAGGAGTTGCCCGGCTGCGTTGTACTGGGGTCGGTGTAAATGGCTCGATATACATCGGCGGCTGCTCGCCGCCCATTGCGCCGGGGCCATCCACCACGCCGGGGGTTGAAATCGGAGCACAGGCCGCAAACAACGCGACAAGGAGCAAGAAAAGGTATCTAGATGTTCGCATGGGTCACCTCCGAAGTCAAAAACGAACGAAGACGCCGGAGGTTCCCTATCGGCCTCATCCCTTGATCACCGCCACCGGGCGCAAACGGGCTACCTTGCGCGCAATGCCCACATGGCTGACCGTCTCTACCACGCGATCCACGTTCTTATAGGCCTGTGGCGCTTCCTCGGCCAGCCCGGAAAGCGAACCGGCGCGCACTTTGATTCCTTCGCCCTCCAAGCGGCGGCGTAATTCTTCCCCGCGAATATCCTTCTTCGCCTTCGCCCGCGACATCACCCGTCCGGCCCCGTGGCAAGTGGAGCCAAAGGCGCGGCTCATGCTCTCTTCCGTGCCCACCAGCACCCACGAAGCCGTGCCCATGCTGCCGGGGATGATCACCGGCTGACCAATGGCGCGATATTCTGGCGGCAGCCCCGGTGAACCGGGTCCAAAGGCGCGCGTCGCCCCTTTACGGTGCACGCACACCTTCACCTTGCGCCCTTCCACTTCGTGCGTCTCGATCTTCCCCATGTTGTGTGCGATATCGTAGACCTGGATCAGTTGCCACCCCTTCGAGAAATGCGGTGCAAAAGTCTCCTCAAAAGCGCGGCGGGCCGAAAAGGCCAGCAGCTGGCGGTTGGCAAAAGCGAAATTTGCCGCGGCGCGCATCGCCTTCAGGTAATCCTGTCCCTCCGGACTATCCATCGGCGCGCAGACCAGCTCACGGTCCGGCAGCTGAATCCCGTAGCGCTTCACCGCGTGTTGGAACGATTGCACGTAATCCGTGCACACCTGATGTCCCAATCCACGTGAACCGCAGTGGATCTGCACCGCCAGGCACCCCTCCTGTAGCCCCATTGCCGCCGCGGCCTCGGCATCAAATACCTGCTCTACCACGTCCACCTCGATGAAGTGATTGCCGGCCCCCAATGACCCGATCTGCTCCCGGCCGCGTTCTTTCGCCCGCTGGCTTACCTTGGAGGGATCGGCGCCCTCGATCATCCCGAACTCCTCGGTGCGCTGCAGATCGTTCTCCGTCGCATACCCCTTTTTCAGCGCCCAGCGTGCTCCCTCGCGCAGCACCTGGTCGAGTTCACCAGCACTGACCCGTACCACGCCCTCGCTCCCTACGCCGCTCGGACAATATTCGTTCAGCAACGTCGCCAGCGTATCCATATAAGGGAGTGCCGCCTCGTACTCGATCCCGGAGGCCAGCAGGCGCACGCCGCAATTAATGTCATAGCCGATCGCTCCGGGCGAAACCACCCCATGCGGATATTCCGTCGCCGCCACCCCACCGATCGGAAAACCATAGCCCTGGTGTACATCCGGCATCACCAACACACGCCCCACCAATCCAGGCAGGGTTGCCGCGTTGACCGCCTGCTCCAGCGATTTATCCTCCAACACTTCCTCCAGCAGCTCCTGGCTCGCAAAGACGCGCACCGGCACGCGCATATCGCGCCGAAAAGAAGTGGGAATCTCCCACTCATAGTCGCTAATTTTGATGAAATCCTTCAGATTCATCGCCGCCTCCTAAACATCGAACACGATCTCAGTCTCAAAACCTTGCTCCGTACGTCGGATCTTCAAATTGTGGAAAGTCACCGCTTTGATCGCCTTAATCAAGCTACGCAACGGGCGCGACCTGGCCGTCGCTTTCAGCTGCCAAATCTCGCCGGGGATCAATTCGAGGACGAAATCCTCCAAAAGGACGTTTTCCTGCTCCTGAGCATAGAGCAGCTCCGAAAGGAATGCCACCAAAAGGGCCTCCGCATCCGCTCCCTGGACCTCGAACATGCGTGCCGCGCTCGGAGCGTTGTGCGAGGCCGGATCTTCTTCCGCCTGCGCCCCGGTCAGGGCATACATCCCACGCGCCGCCTCGATAAAAAGCTGTGGCAGGTCCTCGGCCCAAACGTGCAGCGCCCAATCGGCCGTATGCGGCACTTCGCGGTATCCCATCGTCACTCACCGTTTGGACGGTAACGATTGGCCTCGAATAAATGCGGCGCCGGGACAAAGATGCCGCGGGCGCGCACCGCCACCTCACCATCGGGCAGATAAATCTCGCCCGTCGCATAAATCTTGCGACCTTCCTGTTTTTCCATCCGTGCCCGGCAAGAAAGCGGCTGATGGAGCGGCACCGGCTTACGGTAATCCAAGCTCAGATGTACCACCGCCACATTGTGACCGGCATACCACACTGCTGCTCCCATCGCTTCATCCAGGATCGCTGCCGAAGCACCGCCGTGGGCGTGCCCTGGTGGCCCCTGTTGGGCCTCATCGAGCACAAAAGAAGCCGAAACCGACCCATCCGCCTCGGCATACCAGGTCAATCCCATGCCATGCGGATTCTCCGCTCCGCAGACCAAGCAGATTCCATGAAACGGTAATGCAGTGCTCATGATGAATGCCTCCATAGAATATTTTAACATAGAGGTTGATTAGTCAAGATCGGGGGATCAGGTGGGTAAGTGGTGGCGCGGTTCGGTGGACGCGTGGGGAGACCCACGGTCCACCGTTTATCTTCTTTGGTTCCCTAAAGTATTGGGGGGAATTACTCGATGGAGATCAAGAAGGCATAATGGGGTTGGCCGCCTTCCTGGAGCTCCACTTCCTGCTGCGGATACCGCTCTCGCACCCGATCGACCAGGCGGTTGGCTTCGCTGTGAGAGAGATCGGCGCCGTAGAAGAGGGTGATCAGCTCATAGTTTTCGGCTTGGGCTTTTTCCAGCAAGCCAAGGAGTGCCTCTTCCAGGGTTGCGGCCGAAAGCACCAGCTTCCCATCCAGCAGAGCGATCACTTGATCTTTTTCCACCTTCACGCCATCCAGCTCTACCGAACGCGTTGCCACGGTGATCTCACCACTGCGCACCTTTTCCATTGCCTTGTTCATGCGCTCGGCAACGGTTTCCAAGTCTCCATCCGGATCGTGGACGAGCATGGCCGCCAGACCTTGCGGGATGGTGCGGCTGGGGACCACCACGACCTGCTTTACGGTGACCTCGCGCGCCTGATTGGCGGCCAGGATGATGTTTTTGTTGTTCGGTAGGATAATGATCTTATCCGTGGGCAGGTTTTCAAAAGCGGCAAGGATTTCCTGTGTGCTGGGATTCATCGTTTGGCCGCCCTCCACGATGGCTGCCACGCCCAAACTGGCAAAGATGCGGCTCAGGCCGCGGCCGGGGGAGACGGTCACAACGGCAATTTGTCCCGGCTGAACATTGGCCAATTCCAGGCGCTCTGCCGTTGCGCCAGAACCGCCCATTTGGGCCAGCAGGTTTTCCATCGCTACTTTGGTGATCGTGCCCAGCCCCATGATGTAGTCAATGGGCTCGTAGCGCTTTTCCAGCGGGACGTGGATGTGCATGCGGTACATGCCATCCCCTTCGCCGACCTGAATGGAAGTGCCTATTTGTTCCAGACGGCTATAAAAGGCTTGGAGATCGAGAGGCTGGGAAGGGTAGAAATCAACCACTACCTCGAAATCCTGGCCTTCTTCGATCACTTCCATCGTCTCCTGCAATTTGAGCGCCGAGAGCGGTTGCACGGTGACCAGCGGGGTATCCAAGGGCAATCCTTTGGCATAGCGCAACATCCCTTCCAGGATGAAAAAGAGCCCTTTGCCACCCGAATCCACCACGCCGGCCTGTTTGAGCACCGGCAGCAGTTCTGGGGTGCGTTGAACGGAGGCATCGGCCGCCGGCACGATGCGTTCCAGAATCTGTAGCGGATCGTCGGTTTCCTTTAGCGCTTCTTCTGCCGCGGCCGCCACGTCCTTGATCACGGTCAGGATCGTGCCTTCGACGGGGCGCACCACACCTTTATAGGCGGTATCGCGTGCTTCGGCCAGGGCGCGCACAAATGCAGGGCCATCCAGGACCTCAACATTGTGCAATGCTTTGGCCACGCCGCGCCAGATCTGCGAAAGGATCACGCCGGAATTGCCGCGTGCGCCCATCAGCGCGCCTTGGGAAACAGCCGCAGCCATTTGTCCAATGTGACGGTGACCGAGGTCCTTGATTTCGTTCCAGGCGGATTGCATGGTCAGCACCATGTTGGTGCCGGTATCGCCATCCGGCACCGGGAAGACGTTCAGCGAGTTCACCGTCTGCTGATTGGTGCGCAGCCAGGTGAGGGCGGCTTCAACCAGGTTCTTCAGAGCCAGGCCGTCAATGCGGGTGTTCCTTTGGGGCAAGGTGGGGTTGCTCATGCGTTCTCTGCTCCGTTATTCTCCGTTGGTGATCCGCAGGCCGGCGATGTGAACATGGATGGCATCCACCGGCAATCCTAGCGCTTTTTCCACATGGTAGCGCACAGTGTTCGCCACGCTTTGGGCGACCGAGGCAATGCGGGTGCCGTATTCGACGATGATATGCAGCTCAATTTCCAGCTTTTCGTCCTGGTAGCGTACGTAAACGCCGCGCGCCGGTTGGTGGGTGAGCGCGGTGCTCAATTCCTCTGCCAGGCCGCGTGGGGCTAGCCCCACCACACCATAGGATTGTAGCGTGGCATGATGGGCAATGGTGGCAATGGCGCGTGGGGAAATGAAGATCCGTCCAAGAGAAGTGGTCTCTTTGCTCATAGCACATCCTGAAAGGTACTTGAAATGGGATGTGGATTATACCCTGGAAATGGGCTAAACCCAGTTTTCCAGCGTTTGTTTGACCTTTGAGAGGAACCAATCTGCCGAGGCGCCATCCAGAATGCGATGATCGAAGACGAAGGAGAGATAGACCATCGGACGGATGGCGATGGAGTCGTTGCCTTCGGCATCGGTGACGACGATGGGGCGCTTATGCAGGGCGCCGACGCCTAGGATGCCACATTGCGGTTGATTGATGATGGGGAAGGCAAAGAGCGAGCCACTGATGCCGTGATTGGTGAGGGTGAAGGTGCCGCCTTTGACTTCATCCGGCTGCAACTTTTTTGCTCGCGCTCGGTTGGCCAAGTCGTTGACGGCGCGCGCCAGGCCGAGCAACGAGAGGGTATCGGCGTGTTTGATCACCGGTACAATTAAACCCTCTTCTCCGAGCGAAGTTGCCATGCCGATGTTGATCTCTTTGTGAATCAGGATCCCTTCTTCGCTCCAGGAGGAGTTGACGATCGGGTAGGCTTTGAGGGCGGTGACGATGGCGGCAATGAAGTAGGCGGTGTAGGTGAGATGGACGTCATCGCGGGCGAATTGCTCTTTATGTGCATTGCGATGGGCAATAACACGGCTCATATCCGCTTCCATGACAGTGAGCACGTGGGGGGAGGTGCGCTTGCTCATCACCATATGCTCGGCGATCTGGCGGCGCATGATGGTATGGGGGATGAGTTCGGCGCCGCCGACGGCCGGGGTGGGTGGAAGCGGGGTGGCAGGAAGCGGTTTCGGTGCCTCTTGGGCAGGCGCCGGCGCAGGCACAACCGGGGTCGGGGCCGGAGCCGGTTGGGCGGCGGCTTTTTGACGGGCCTCTAGGTAGGCTAGGACGTCGTTTTTGGTGATGCGCCCTCCTTGGCCGGTGCCTTTGATCTGGCTTAGGTCAATGCCGTGTTCGGCGGCCAGGCGGGCGACGACAGGGGAAATGAAGCCGGCCAGACGGGAGCCCTCTTTGCCGGAAGTTTCCGCGGCGATAGGCGTCGGCGATGGGGTAGCCGCTTCCGCCGCGGCGGCTACGGCTTGTCCCGGTTGCGGGACGGCGGGAGCTTCGGTCGGCTCTAAAGCTTCGTTGGGCTGTCCGATCAGGGCGAGGATTTCGCCTACTTTGGCGACCGTCCCTTCTTTTACCAAAACCTTAAGCAATACACCGGAAGCCGGAGCAGGGATTTCGGTATCGACTTTGTCGGTATTCACTTCCAGGAGTGGATCGAGTTCCTGAACGGGTTCACCTTCTTTTTTGAGCCAGCGGGTGACGGTGACCTCCTGAACACCTTCACCGAGTAGCGGGACAAGAACTTTGACGGGCATTGTTTCCTCCAGTTTATAAGAGTGGATAAGGGATGGCACGGCGATGTTTTGGGGGGGCCGGGAAGATAGGATTTGCTAGTAGGTTTTCGGCGCGCCAACGGAGTGCCTGGATTTCGGCAGGTTCGAGCAGGGTGCTGAGGACGGTGTGCAGCTCGGCGGGAGGGGTGAGCTGGGCGCAGAGGGTTTCGGTGGCTTCGAGCAGGGGCGGGGGGATGGGTTCGTTGACGAAATCCCAGATGACGGTGCGCAATTTTTCCTCCACGTGAAAGCACAGGCCGTGATCGATTAACCACAATGCACGTGTGCCGGTTTCGATCAGAATGTGGCTTCCTTTGCGGTCGGCATTGTTAACGAGCAGATCGAAGAGCGCTACGGGGCGCAGGCAGGCGCGATCTTCGGGGGTGAAGCGGAAGTAGTGGTACTGCGGATCGTAGGAGATGAAGGCTTGTAAGGAACCGGGGCCGAAGGGGCCATCGGAGCGCAGGGTGGTATAGGGGACAAAGCCGAATCCGAGGGCCTCGCTGACCCAGTAGGCAGCTACTTCGCGGCGGGCGAGGGTGCCTTCGGGAAAGTCCCATAAGGGTTGTTCGCCTTGCTGGGGTTTGTAGACGGCAGGATAGCGTTTGCCGCGGTGGCGGATTTCAACAAGGAAGGTGTAGTTCGAGCCGAGCAGGAATTGCCCCTGCAGAATGATCGTTCCATGTGCGAAGGCTTCTGCCAACGGGTGCTCTTTCATGCCGGGGGATCAATGCTTATGACCGTTCTTTCTGACGCAGAAGTGCCCTTCGGGATCCATCGGCTCGCCACATTGGGGGCACAGCGGACGGCCGCGACTGACCACTTCCGCGCCCCAGCGTGCCAGTTTGCGCAGCTGATGGCGGGTGCACCAGATGCGCAGGATGGCGGCTTCTTCTGCTTCTTGTTCTTCGGCATAGATTTCGCGCACAAAGAGCAAGACGCGATCGCGTTCCGCATCATATCCCAGGCCGAGTTCGCCGGCGCGGAAGAGCGGATCGAGCGGGGGGTGGATGTGCATTTCCTCTTCGATGTAATCGCCGGGGACGTCTTCCAGATCGGGGTGTTGACGGATGACTTCGGCCAAAAATTGCTCAATGCCGCTGGCAAGGGATTGGAGCTGGATTTTTTCAATGAGGACGGTGTGAACTTTCTTTCCCTGGCGGGCCTGGAGGAAGAAAACGCGCTGACCAGGCTGGCCGATGGCATCGGCAGTCAGATGATCGCAAGGGTCTATGTCCAGTTCAAAGCGAGGCATGTTGCACCTTTGGGTTCAGCTCTGAAGGATTTTCAGCATTTGCTCGTAAATGCCGGGTGCGGCGGCCAGGATGGATTGGGGGGGAGAAAAGTAGTCTTGCCCTCCTTCGGCATTGGTGACGATGGCGCCGGCTTCGGCGGCGATCAGGCCGCCGGCAGCCACATCCCAGGGTTTCAGGGAGAATTCCCAGAAGCCATCGAAGCGCCCGGCGGCCACGTAACAAAGATCGAGGGCAGCCGAGCCGAGGCGACGCACTCCTTGGGTGCGAGTGGCGAAGCGGATGAAGTAATCGAAGTTATTGCGCGTAGAGTGCCAAGCATCGTAGGGGAAGCCGGTCACCAGCAGGCTATGGGCGAGCTCTGTGGCCTGGGAGGCGCGGATCGGGCGGGCGTTGAGATGAGCACCCTGACCGCGTTCGGCGGTAAAGAGTTCTTGGCGCATTGGATCGTAGATCGCGGCCAGATGCACCTCACCGCGAAAAGCATAGGCCAGGGAGACGCAGAAGATGGGCACGTGATGGGCATAGTTGACGGTGCCGTCCAACGGATCGATATACCATTGGTGCTCTGCGCCTTGCTCTCCACCGCTTTCTTCGGCCAGGATGGCATGGCCGGGGAAACGACGGCGGATTTCTGCGAGCAGGAAATCTTCGGATGCGTGATCTATCTCGGTTACCAGGTCAATCACGCCTTTATAGTGCACTTGGTGCTCCTGTTCATATCCTTGGCGCAAGATTTCGCCGGCCTGCAGGGCGAGTTCCTCCAGGTCTCGGAGCGTCGGGTGGGTCATAGGGTTTTGTTCAGGTCCTCAATGGTTTGATTGATTTTTTGGAGCTCGCTTTCGATCTCGGCGCGATCGGCGAGTGCCTGGCGGAGCAATTCTTCAAAGGCGGGTTTCTGTTCTGCGGGCAGGCCGGCCAGGATGCGCTCGGTGCGGGCAATTTGTTGATTCTTTTGGCGCAATTTGTTTTGCAGGCGATCGCGATAGCCTTCGTAGAAGGCGCGTTCCTCCATAGGCTCAGGAGGTGGCAATGGCCCTTGCTGGATGAGCTCGGCAACGGTGAGCAGGAATTCTTCGATATCCACCGGTTTTTCGATAAAGCGCGCCGCTCCCAGGCGCATGGCAAACTCTTCGTCTTCCGGAGCAACGTAGGTGGCGGAGAGGAAGATCACCGGGATGCTTCGCCGTTGGGGATCGCTGCGCAAGCGATAGACCAAGGCAAACCCATCCATTTTGGGCATCAGGATGTCGGTAATGAGTAGGATGGGGTGCGTCTGTTGCAGGATTTCCCAGGCTTCCTGACCGTTGCGTGCGGTGAGCACCTCGTAGCCTTTGAAGCGCAGGGTCATGGCCAGGAAATCAAGGATATTTGGGATGTCTTCAACTAGGAGAATGGGACCGTAGATCATGGTCAGTATTGTACTACACCTTGGGCATGCGATCTAAATGATTGGAGAGGAGTGGCTGCTGAAAGACGGATAGCCGCTTCGAATTCCTCCCCATCTTACTTTACCATTTTGGGAACATTTACAAAAAGGACAATGTTGTATTCTATGATACAATTAGGCCCAATTCTGCCAAATCTACACACAAAGAGGTTTACGATGAAGTGGCGATGGTTCTCCCTTGTCCTGTCTCTTCTGTTGTTGCTCGCATTTTTGTATCCGCCCTCGGTGGCCCATGCGTTTGAGGGACGAAGTGGGGAATCGGTGGTCATTCCGGCCGGCGATGTGTTGAACGATGATCTTTACATTGCGGCATCGGAAGCCACTATTGATGGAGAGGTCAACGGAGATGTGTATTTCTTTGGGCAGACGCTTACCATCAATGGCCGGGTCAATGGAGATGTGAACGGCTTTGGTCAGGCGTTGGTGCTCAAAGGAACGGTGCAGGATGATGTCCGTTTCTTTGGGGTGATGATGTACCTGGGAGAGACGGCGCAAATCGGTAGCGATCTGATAAATTTTGGGTCTAGCTTGGATCTGCGACCTGGCAGCCGGATTGGGCAGGATGTGCTTTTCGGCGTTGGACAGGCCTATCTGGGTGCGGAGATCGGGCGCAATCTGCAGGGGGGCGGAGAGGCTGTGTTTTTTGCCGGGCACGTGAAAGGAAATTCGGAGCTGACCATAACGGGTCAGGGAGAAACCTCATCGCCGTCGATCTTCGGCTCGACGCCGGTGCCGGTGCCGCAGATTCAGAATGGATTGACGGTCGATCCTTCGGCGCGCGTGGATGGCGATTTTACTTATCGCGCGTTTGAGCCTGTGGCCTCTTTGGAGCAAAATGTGAATGGCAAAGTGAACTACGAGGCTCAGGAACAGACCTCACAGGATCAAGCCCTTTCGCGCTTGCTAAATAGCCTACGCTCATGGATCACGCTTTTGTTCTTCGGCATTCTTTTTGCTTGGAGTTCGCCGCGCTTTTTGGAGAGAGGCGCTCAGCAGGTACGTCGGCGGTTTTGGGCAACGTTGGGATGGGGCGTGTTGGCCTATGTCGTCTTCTTCCTTGCCCTCTTGGTGTTGTTGATTATGATCATTCTGCTGACGGCCTTCTTTAGCGTGCTGACTCTTGATACAATCAGTACCCTGATCTTCTTCGGTGGTCTGATCCTGCTTGCCGTGCTGATTTTTGTCTTTATCATCGTCACGGCATATCTGACCCGAGTGTTGGTTGGATGGGAGATCGGGAATTGGTTGACGCGTCGTTTCCTGGCGCAGTGGGTCGGTCAACGGTATGCGCCGTTACTGGGTGTTGCGTTACTGGCTCTGGTTTTGCAGGTTCCCTACCTAGGCTTTGTGGTAGGGGCGCTGGCGCTTTTCATTGGCTTGGGAGCCTTGTGGCTTATAGCTCCGACCGATTGAGAAGCGCTTAGATGGGGTAGGAGACGGATATAAACCGATGAAGACAGGTTTGGCCAATTATTGATCCCATCCTGTCATCGGTGGTCTTACTTCCGATAATCTCGGATGATAAAAAGGGGAGCCGTGTATTCGGCTCCCTTTTCTGATTCGGCCTGCGGTTTTGGTTATCCTGCATAGCGTTTGGCGTCTTCCATGGCTTTCTTTTCGTTAACGAAGGGGAGTAAAAACAATCCCATGATGAAGAAGAAGATCAGCGAAAGGATGGCCGGGCGGAGGCTACCGCTCGATTGATTGACCAAGCCGAAGATAAGTGGCCCCGTCCAGGATGTGCCGCGTTCGCTCACTTCGTAGAAAGCGTAAAACTCGGCTTCTTTGCCGTCCGGGATCATTTGGGCAAAGAGGCTGCGGCTGATGGCCTGTGAGCCACCCATGACCAGGGCAATAATTGCTCCGAGGATCCAAAATTCGGTTATGCGGGATTCCCCTTTTAATCCGCCATAGGCGTAAATCACCACGGCGGCCCAGATCACCAAACTGATCAGGATCGAACGTTTGGCCCCAACCCAGCCGGCCAACTTTCCCCAAAAGAGCGCGCCGAAAAAGGCGACGAACTGGATCATCAGGATGACCATGGTCAGCGTGGATTGATTCACTTCTAGCCCGCCGCGCGTTAACGGAGCCGCGGCGAAGGTCGCCGAGACGGCGATCACAGTTTGGATGCCGTCATTATACAGGAAGTAGGCCAGGAGAAATTTGAGCGTTTCGGGGAAGTGTTTTAACTCACCCAGGGTCTGAAATAATTGCTTGAAGCCGATGCTGACATAGGTTTCTCCCGGGGGCAAGGGGCGGCGCGCGTGGCGTGGGCGCAGGCGTGACCAGGTGAAATTGGAAAATAGCAGCCACCAAACCCCAGCCGAAGTCAGGTTGATGCGTACGGCCAATCCTGTGGGTACACCCAGGCGTTCGTGCATCAGGTAGAAAATGAGATTGAAGAGCAGTAACAACCCTCCGCCCAGATAGCCCATCGCCCATCCGTATGAGGAGACGCGATCGCGCTCTTCTTCGCTGGAGATATCCGGTAGGTACGAATTGTAGAAGACGATGGCAGCGCCGAAAGCCAGGTTAGCCGCGATGAAGAGCAATCCGCCTAACCACCAGACCGGCTGCGTGACGAAGAAGAACAAAATGGTAGCCAGCGCGCCGATGGTGGCAAAGAGCTGCATCATGCGTTTACGGATATGGGAATAATCGGCGATCGCTCCCAGGATGGGCAGGAAGAACACCTGCAGGCCTACCGAGAGGGAAACACAGTATGGCAGGAATGAATCCGGTGCAATGGGAATGCCGAGCAGGCGCGCCATACCATCGGGGTAGGCTTTTGCAGCTTCGGCGGTCAGGGATGCGAGGTAAGGCCCTAAAAAAACCGTGCCAACAGTGGCGCTAAACGCACTGTTGGCCCAGTCATACATCGCCCAGCCGAAGATTTCGCGCTTGTCGTTGACGGTGGTCGCAGCAAGGGAATCAGAGATGGCCATGAATACCTCCAGGAAGTGGTTGTGGTGTTGAGGTGGTCACCTAGTCGCGTAGTCGAGGGGTCGGTTAGCCGATTCGTTGGTTAGTTGTGTAGTTGAGAGGGGTGATTGGTGGGTTGGCCCGTTGGTCGAGGGAAGCGGTTAGTCGGGTGGTCTCGGATCGGCGGATGGTCGGTTCGTTGGGTAGTAGGGAGAGTTTTTGGGGAGCATAGTGTTTGGCTGATCCACCGGCTATAGTCTATCGTCCGCTCTTTTTGTCGCAGTAGGTTTTTGGGGAGGCAAAGGGCGGATCGTGGTAAAAAAATAAAGTGGGCGCGAAGGGACTCGAACCCCTGACCTCATCAATGTGAGTGATGCGCTCTAACCAACTGAGCTACGCGCCCAAGTGCAAAGGGAATTATAGCCAAGGATTGAAAATTTGACAAGGGAAAACATTCGTGGTAAAAATAAGAGGCTTCTGCTTCGCGGGTGTAGTTCAGTGGTAGAACGTGTGCTTCCCAAGCACAATGTCGTGGGTTCGAATCCCATCACCCGCTCAGTTGTAAAGCGCCTTTGCCGCAAGAAGGCGCTTTTTCCTTTATCTGTAAGGCTACTGTCATGTATAATAAAATTGCTACCGTTAAAATACAGGCGGAGAGGTATTATGAACACAAAAGGCACTGTTCTATATGTTGAAGACAACCCCGAAAACCGCATGTTAATCCGTCGGGTTCTGGAGGCAGAAGGTTTCCGTGTAGTGCTAGCCGCCAATGCGACCGAAGCTCTCCAGATATTACAACAGGAAAACCCGCAAGTAGTCCTGATGGATATCAGCATGCCCGATGTAGATGGATACACCCTGACAGCCCGCATCAAATCTACGCCGGGATTTGAAAAATTGCCTGTGATTGCCCTCACCGCCAATGTGATGCGCGGGGAACAGGAGCGGGCGCTAAAGGCCGGCTGCGATGGGTACATTCAGAAGCCGGTAGATATTGACTTGCTGTCGCAGCAGATTGAGTCATTCCTGCAACGTTAATGGAGAAATCTATGGGCACACCTCATTCGTTATCTCCGGCTCCGGATACCCAACCCGTTCGCAAGCCGGTACTTCCAAAAGATGCCGTTGTGTTGGTTGTGGAAGATAACGTCTCAAACTTTGTGCTGATTGCGCGTATGTTGGGCTATATGGGCATTCGCTGCGAATGGAAGACATCCGGCTACGAGGTGGTGGAGTATGCCGATACGTTGCCGCGCATCGACCTGATCCTTTTGGATATCCGTCTGCCTTATGAAGATGGCTATGGCGCTTTGAAGAAAATTCGAGCATCCGAACGGCTCAAGCACATTCCGGTGATTGCCGTGACCGCCGAGGCCAGCCTGGAGCAGATGAACAAAGCGCGCCAGGCGGGCTTTGATGGGTTCATCGGCAAACCGCTGGATCCCGATCGTTTTCCGGAACAAATCCGGCGTATTCTGGCCGGTGAACAAGTTTGGGAAATGAGCTGAGTTGTGATCTATGCAAACCCCTTTCTCTTCCCCTACACGTTTTCGGCGTAGCCTGGTACGTTCTCTGGCCTGGACGTTGATCGTTCTCACTTTTATTCCGCTCATCCTGATGGGGGGCGCTTCATACCTGCGGGCTCGCACCCTCCTGTACAATCAGATTGTTTCGCAGATGGAAAATTCAGTCGCCGTTCAGATAGAAGAGGCGCAGAGACTATCTCAAATCCGCCTGATCCGCCTAAATCGGTTGATTGTCCGGCCGGATACGCATGCTTTATATGAAAAAGCATTTCACCTTAATCGCTTTTCTCCTGAGTATGCCAGTCTTCAGAGTCAACTTTTTGAAGCCTTCAATGCCGTGAATGGGGAAGGGGAAAGACGTCTGTTCAATGATTTCTTCTTGCTCGATCCACAAGGAGAGGTTTCTTTCTCTTCCAATCCTGAGTGGAATGGCTTGACCGTTGACCAGACATTTGCCTCTTTTCTGCTGAGTCAGGATCACGCTAGCTTTGTTCTATACGATCTTAGCCCTTTTCACAAAGGTAAGCCAGCACTTTATACGATCGTCCAGGTCCGCACGGCCAACGATTCGCTTTTGGGTGTGCTGGTGGGAGTTTCGAGTGCGCCGACTATATCAGATATTCTGAAAGCAGTTGAACGTTTGAATCCTCAAGGGCGCGCTTATTTAATCAATCATGAGGGCCTTTTCCTAGGGATAGACCCGATTACACTTGCTATTAAACCGTTTGAACCCTCTCCCGAACAGCAAGCTCGCCTGGTACCGATGCTCCAGCGCTGGCAAAATCGCGTAGAAGGGGATGCTTGGACGGTTGAATACGAAATCGGTGAGGCCAACCCTTTCATTGCGCATATTCGCTGGATACCGAATTTGCATAGCGCATTGGTTCTTGAGATTCCCCAAAATGCAGTTTTCGGAGAGCTGAATAGCTTGGTGCCGTTTACCATTTTTCTCTTTTTGGGCGTGGCTGTTCTAATGAGTGTTGTAGTTTTGGGAACAACGCGACGCTTTGTGCAGCCTTTGCTTTCGCTTGCTGAAACTACCCGCCGTTTTGCCGAAGGGGATTTTCGTGAACGTTCACCGCTCCGCAGAGAAGATGAGATCGGTTTTCTAGCCGCTTCGTTTAATCGCATGGCCGATCAGCTGAGTACTCTCTATCGTCGCCTGGAGCTACAAGTTGAGGAACGCACGCGCCAGGTGCGGATTGCGGCAGAGGTTGCCCAAAGTCTGGCCGGTGCGAGCGATCTCATGAATTTGCTTCAGCAGACGGTGCGCTTAATTGTGGAGCGCTTCCAATACTATCATGCCGGTATTTTCTTGCTAGATGCCGGTGGGCGATATGCTGTATTGCGCGCCGCTTATAGCCCGGCAGCGGAGGAGCTCTTGCGCCGTGCACATCGTCTAGAAGTAGGTTCGACATCGATCGTTGGCTGGGTGGCTGCTAATAACCGTCCCCGCGCTGTTTCGGATGTTTCTGCAGACCCTATCCATTTCAAGAACGAACTGTTGCCGGAGACGCGCGCCGAGGCTGCTTTGCCGATCGCCATTGGCGATCTTGTCCTGGGCGTGCTGGATGTCCAGAGCAAAAACCCGGAAAGTTTCGACGAAGAAACTCTGATTACACTCCAAACGCTTGCCAACCAGATCGCCGTGGCGATCCAGAATATCGGTCGGATGGAAAGCGCGCAGGTGAGCTTTGAAGAGATTCAGCGTCTTTATCGTTTCAGCCATCAAATTGTAGCGGCAAACACGCCGTCCGAGGCTTTGGAACTCGGTTTGGAGGTACTACGGCAGTCACCGTATGGTCTACTGGCCTTTAATGCAGAGGGAACGCAGCTCCGTCCGACGATCGCTTCTCTTCCTTCTCAGGAATCGCTCTCCTTGCCCGAATTTTCTTTGGCTCTGGAGGATCTTCTTGCCCTGCTATCCCAGGAGCCTTATCTTGTGGATGGAAAAGACCTTTCGAGCCTACCGTCCATGCTGGCGCGTTGGTTGAGAGGCTATCGTCCCACCCAGGTGGGGTTGTTCACCTTGCGCGTGCGCGGGGAAGTCAAAATGCTTTTCCTGCTTTTCGCCCTTCCTCCACAGACGCTCTCTATGGCATCCCTGCAGCCTTACGTTAGCTTGATGGGTTTGCTTGGTGTGATGTTGGAGAAGTTGGAGAGCGCCGCCGAAATCGGACGCCGCTTGAAAGAACAGGAAGCGTTGGCATCGCTCAGCCAGGCACTGAGCAGTTCTATCGATATGATGACCGTCTGTGCCCGGTTGCACGAACAGGTGCGCAACATTATCGGAGATTATGCTTTCTTGGTAGCCTTGTATGATGCCAAGACGAACTCTATCGAGATTCCTTATCGGTATTCGGAGGGTGAGATCGTCTCGATAGAACCTTTCCCATTGGGAGAAGGTCTCACTTCTATTTTGCTCCGTACCAAGCAACCGTTATTGCTGGTAGAGGATACAGAACGGCGTGCCGCTTTGCTGGGAGCTAAAATCGTAGGGAAACCGGCTAAATCTTGGTTGGGCGTGCCGATCGTTGTTCAGAATCAGGCGATTGGAGCGCTGATCGTGCAGGACCTGGAGCGTGAACACCAGTTTACCGAAGAGGATGTGCGCTTCCTGAGTGCCATGACGGCCCAGGTGGGTGGAATTATCTATAACATTCGCTTACTGCAAGAAGCCCGGCAGCAGGCGTTGCGGGTAGAGACCGCGGCCGAGATCGCCCGCGACATCAGTATGGCATTGAACCTGGATGAATTGCTTCAGAAAGCAGTATACCTGATTCGGGAGCGTTTTTCCTTTTACCATGCTGCCGTTTTCCTGATCGACGAGAATGGTGACTATGCGGTAATCCGTGAAGCGACCGGCGAGGCCGGTGCCGAATTGAAGCGCCGGGGACATAAATTGGCCGTCGGTTCAAAGTCGGTTGTGGGGTATGTGAGCGGTAGTGGTGAGCCCTTGGTAGTGAACGATACTGCCCGCGATGCTACTTATTATCCAAACCCGTTGCTTCCGGACACGCGTGCCGAAGCCGCACTTCCATTGCGGGTTGGTGAGCGCATCCTAGGGGTTTTTGATGTGCAAAGTACGGAACCATACACTTTTGACGAAGACATTCTGCACACCCTGCGTGTGCTTGCCGATCAGTTGGCCGTGGCTGTGCTCAATGCCGAGCTCTTTGCTGCTACTCAGGAACATCTGGCACAACAGCGCCTGCTCCATCATATTATCAGCACAGCCGCTGCCGGAAGTACGCTGGAAGAAGCCCTGCAGACCGCGGTACAGGGGTTACAGGTGACCCTGGGCGGCGATCGGGTGAGCATTTTGCTGACGAGTAAAGATCAGAAATTCCTCGAAATGAAAGCGTTTGCCGGTTATTCGGAAGAAGCACGGGAGATCCGCATGCCCATTGGATCCGGGGTCACCGGCTGGGTGGCCCAGAATCGGCGACCGTTACGGATAGGGGATGTAAGCGCCGATCCGCGTTATATTCAGGTGAGCCCGGAAACGCGCTCTGAGCTGGCTATTCCCTTGCTTTATCGTGGAGAGTTGCTTGGGGTGCTCAATCTGGAAAGTGAACGGCTTAATGCCTATACAGAGAGCGATGAGGAAATGCTGAGCACTTTGGCCGGTAGCCTGGCGGCCATTATTGCCAATGCTCGCCTGCTGGAGCGACTGCGTCGGCAGATGGAGCGCGAGCGCCTGCTCTTTGAGATCACCGATAAAATCCGCCGTTCTAGTGACATGCAGACCATTCTGATGACGACGGCTGGAGAATTGCTTCGTGCCATGCGTGCCAGACGTGCTGCGATCGAAATTGCACTCCAATCGGAGTCCTCGCCGGATGACGGAGGTAAAAACCAATGAGGCCCTATTTTTTCACAGAATGGTCGGAAAATCTGGTCCGACGTTTTGGCGAACATGCGATTCCTATCGCCCTTTTGCTCTCCCAATTCCTTGCCAATCTTGGGGCGATTCCTGGCGCTTACTTTGTCCAGATCAACGCGGAAATTGACCCTTTGCGTTTTCGCCAGGCGCTCTCTTTTCTGTTGGTGACTTTTTTGATCGGCTACGGAATCCTCTTTCTCGTAGTCTTACGCCTTAGCGTTTATGCCCGCGTTCGGCTACGCATCTTAGTGACTAAAGGTCTGCTTTCGGTGGGGACATCCGACGAGGCAAAAGCCTGGGAAGAGATCACGGCTCTGGGGTGGAAATATGGTATTGCGGCGACGTTGGTGATGGTGTTAGTTAATATCGTGCCGTTGTTGGTCTACGAAAGGGTTGCACTTAACCTCACATTCGAACAGGTCGTTTACACTGCAATTGGTGCAGGGATTACGGCTGCTGGCGGTTTGATCTTAAGTGTGCTACTTTTCGAGATGTTGTTAGCGCCGGTGCGGAAAGTGCTGACGCCGCGATCCTTTGAAGTGCAGCTGGCCCATTTTCGTGGCCTACCATTAACATGGCGACTCCTAATTGTTGCTCTTTTACTCGTCACGGTGAGCGTAGCATTGGTAGCCCCGATCGGCTATCGTCAAACATATAAGGTGATTTATGAGGAAGTGAGCTCAATCCAGGTTTTGCAAGAACTTCAGGACCGTTCGCTAATTGTTACTGGAGCGGCATTAATCTTGGGAATTGCCCTTGCATGGCTCCTGTCCCGTTCGGTAGACGTGCCGTTGCGTCAGCTAATTGAAGTCTTTGCAAAGGTAGAAGCGGGTGATCTTGGCCAGCGCGCTCCAGTAATGAGCACCCATGAGGTTGGGCAACTGGCGATTTATTTCAATCGTATGATTGCTCGTTTGCAATATCTTCAGGAAAATCTGGAAAGCGAAGTTGCCCGGCGTACTGCTCAACTCAAAGCGACTTTGCAAGTGGCGCAGGTGGCCAATTCGATCCTCGATCCGGATGAACTGATGGGGCGCGTGGTGCAGCTTATCACGAATCAATTTGGGTATTACTATGCGGCGATTTTCCTGATCGATGAAAGCGGCCGGTGGGCAGAGTTGAAACACGCGACGGGTGAGGCCGGAAAATTGCTCCGGCAACGGGGGCATCGTCTGGAGATCGAAGGGAGAAGTATGGTCGGGGCGGCTATTCGTACCCGTCAGGCACGCATTGCGCTGGATGTGGGTGAAGAACCGGTCCGTTTTGATAATCCACTCCTTCCGTACACCCGTTCAGAGATAGCTCTGCCCATGATGGTTGGTGGTGAAGTGCTGGGGGCTTTAGATGTACAATCTACTCAGGAAGCTGCTTTTAGTGAGACAGACATCGAAACGCTGCAGACCATGGCCAATCAGGTGGCGATTGCTTTGCAGAATGCGCGCCTTTTCCAAAGCTTGCAGCAAAGCTTACAGGAGATGCGTGCTATACAACGTCAATATGTCCATCAGGGTTGGGGTGATTTTCTAAGCACTCGTCAGATTCGTTATGAGGTGGGGGAAGAGCCCCCGGCCGAATCAACTGTACTCAAAGTTCCTTTGGCTTTGCGTCAAGAAATTATAGGCGAGATTGCCTTGCAGGGTGAGTTGGAATGGAGTGAAGAAGAAAAGGAATGGCTGGAAACCCTGGCTTCTCAGGCAGCCCTGGCCTTGGAAGGTGCGCGCATCCTGGATGAAAGCGCTCGTCAGGCCGAGCTGGAACGCATGGCGGCTCAAATTATCCGTCGTGTGCGTGAGACGCTGGAAACAAGGACCATTCTGCGTACTGCAGCCCGAGAGTTGCAGCGCACCTTGCGGTTGCCGGAGGTCATTCTACATTTTGGTCCACCTCCCCAGGAGAGGAAATGACAAATTGCGAGGGCAATCATGGAATTACGAGCTAGTACCTCCAGAAATTTATATGCAAGGCGCATTGTACTCATCGCCATATTGGCAGATGTAGTTACTATTGGCGCTTATGCCGTTCAACTTTTCCTCAGCCCTTCCCGGCAAATGCAATGGATGATCGCCAATGCCGGAGGGCTTTTGCTGGTCTACCTGTTGGTGTATTTTCTCCTCCGGCGGCCTGCGATGCAAGGGGAACGCCGAATGTCGCAAGTATTCTGGCTGGCCATCCTGGCTACTGAGCTCTCTTTTATCGGTTCTGCTTTCACCGTTGCAGGGTTAGAGATATTCTATGCAGTGATTCTGATCTTACTGATTGCTGTAGCTGCTCGTCCACCTGCTTTGGCACAGCATGAATACCCATGGGCGGTTATCTCCGTGCTCGCGGCAGGGGCGCTGATCCTATTACCGCTGGTACTCCCGTTGGAATATCGGCTTGTCGCGCCCTCCCAATTAAGGATTTTCTCCTATTCGACTCTGATCCTCACCCTTGTATTGTATGGAGTTTATGCCTCTGCTGCCTATCCGATCAGCTTACGTGTCAAACTTCCATTTGCTACTGTCTTTATCAGCTTGCTCTCGGTGAGCGTGATTGGCCTTCTGGCGAACCGCATTGCCGCCCAGGCTCTGCAATCGGCCGGCGAAAAGTCGTTGTCAAGTGCAGCGCTTCAGGTTTCAACCCAACTGGAAGACTATCTTTTGAACAATATCGAAATTGTGCGTACCCAGGCACAACTTCCCCTTTTTAGGAACTATTTGCTTGTGCAAGCAGGCGAGGCCCAGCGCCCTGCTTCTTTTATTGAAGTGGGACAAACATTGCTTGCGTTCCAGTCCCGTAATACACCATATATTTTATCCTATGGTCTATTGAATGAACGCGGAATTGTAGTTGCGGATACCCTATCCAGTCATTTGGGGCTTGATGAAAGTGGAGAAGAATATTTCCGTCGTGCTATTTTAGGCATTTCGAATGTCTCTGACATTCGCTATCGTGGTTCCCCTCCTCAAGCGGTGCTTGCTTTTGCTGCTCCGGTAAGAGCGATTGATGGTCGTCCGATCGGAGTGTTGCGTTTTTGGTTGTTACCTTCGGTTGTCCAACAGATTGTTTCAGCCAATAGTGGGCTGGCAGGGGAACAATCCTTTGCCGTTTTGGTGGATGATAATGGGATCATTCTAGCGCATGGCGAATCCCCGCAGCTTAATGGGCAAGTGATCCGTTCCCTAGAAGAGTCTACCATAAATTCGCTCTACGCTGCAGGACGCCTCTTGCCGGGCACATCGGTTGAAGTCGCTCCTATGACGGGACTGGGAGAGGGCTTAGAGCGATTGTCGCAGACTCGGTTTTTTGATCTTGACGTGCATGCCCAGGATGTTATTATCAGCAGGGAGCGCGCCACGGCCCGGCGTATGTTCGCCCTTCCTTGGACGGTTGTGTACTACCAATCGGTAGATTTTTTCACCCAACCCTTACGTCAGCAACGAAATGTGATCGTTTTGGCAACAGTAGCTCTGAGTTTTATCGTGGCTTTGATGGGTGTGCTTATTTCAGAAGCCATCGTACGACCTTTGCGCCAATTGAGAGATGCGGCACAGCAGGTCCAACAGGGGGATCTGAACATACGCCTGGCGGTGCGAACCCGTGATGAGACCGGCGTGTTGGCCGATGTTTTTATGCAAATGGTGCGGCAAGTGCGCGATTTGTTGACCAATCTCGAAGCGCGCGTTGAAGAACGTACGCTGGCCTTGGCCGAACGTTCCTCCTATCTCCAGGCAGTGGCCGATGTGGGACGTCTGATCTTCTCGTTGCGCGATCCGCAAGTATTGATTGCTCGGGTGGTTGAGATTATCCGTTCCCGCTTTGGGCTGTATTATGTTGGGTTTTTTGAAGTAGATGGCAGTGGAGAGTGGGCTGTTCTGCGCGCCGGTACGGGGGAAGCCGGCCAGGCCATGTTGGCACGTGGACACCGCATTCGGATCGGAAGCGGAATGATCGGCTGGAGCATTGCCCATAATCAGCCACGCATTGCTCAACAGGCTGAGTTGGATGCAGTACGTCTACGTACTCCGGAATTGCCGGAAACTCGCTCGGAAGCGGCATTGCCCCTCCGCACCCGTAGCGGCGTGATCGGGGCTCTGACCATTCAAAGTGCCCGCCCGAATGCGTTCAATCCGGATAACCTGGCTATTTTCCAGGTGCTTGCCGACCTTGTGGCCAGTGCGTTAGAGAACGCTCGTCTATATGCAGAAATGGAAAGCGCAATGCACAGCCTGGAGCATGTCTTTGCTGAGCGTGTGCGCTCGACGCTGGAAGAATATTTCCATGCCCACGGAAGTACAACGTATCGCAGCGATGGCACCCAGGTTTGGGAAGATGCGCGTGCCTGGTATACGGAAATGGAAGAAGCGCTAAAACGTGGAGAGACCGTAATCGGCGAGCCAATCTTCTACGAACAGGAACAAATCTATCCTCTGGCGATCCCCATTTTGATGCGGGGTCAGGCAGTCGGCGTACTGCGCACCTACAAACCGGCCGAAAAGGGCCCCTGGACATCCCAGGAAGTGCGGGTCTTGCAGAATATTCTCGATCAGATTGCGCTTACTCTCGAAGCCTCGCAGCTTTTTGAACAAACTCAGCAACGTGCCATTTATGAGCATATCCTTTCCGAGATCACCGGAAAAGTTTGGAGCGCCAGTGGGGTGGAGGGCATCTTGCAAACTGCTGTGCGCGAATTGGGGCGAGCGCTCAACGCCGGTGAGATAGAGATCGCTCTAACGGAGGATGGTCATGAGGCTTAGTACATTCGTTTCACAAAACGTTCAAGAGTGGCGCGCAGCGTTGTTACAAAGAGTGCTGATCATTGCCTCGGTGGGTGGATTCCCTATCTTGATCATCGCTTTTCTCACCACACCGTTTCCGCTCGTTCTCGTATACCTTCTGGCTTATTTGGTTCTGCTGGCAATAACCGTTTTTCGCGTTCCGTATCGCTTGCGGGCAATATTTGCTATTGCTTTGTTGTATCTAATCGGCATTGGAAATTTCCTTGAAAATGAGCATGGTGGGGGAGCGTTCTTAACCTTTCTGGCCTTAGTTGTTCTGAGTTTTCTCTGGCTAGAGGCTCGGTTTGCCTTCATTGCCTCCGGCTTTACTTTGCTAACTGTGCTATTTTTCGTCTTACGGGGGGTGATAGCCTCCAATTTTTCTCTGAACGCAATGTTCTTTTGGGGAATCCCGCTTTACAGTCTACTATTTCTCGGCACTCTCATCGTTTTCTCGGCGTATTCTTTGCTCCAGCAGTTTGGGAATCTGTTTATACAATCCCAAGAGCAGAAACTCGAGCTGGAAGCCGTTCGGAGTTCTTTGGAGGAACAGGTCGCAAGTCGCACGGCTGAGCTGGAGCGGCGTACCCGTCAGCTGAATGCCGCCATCCAGGTGACGCGCGAGGCTGCTCTAGAGCGCGATATTACCTATCTGGCGCGTCAGGTAGTTACCCTGATTGGAAAATACTTTGGCTATTATCACGTTGGCCTCTTCCTGCTGGATGAAACGCGTCGCTATGCTGTGCTTCAGGCGGCCTCTTCAGAAGAGGGCCAACGGCTTGTCGAGCGTGCTCATCGCCTGGAAGTAGGCGCCCAAGGAATTGTAGGGCGTGCTGCGGCCGAAAAGCGCGCTTACATTGCCCAGGATGTAGAACTAGAAGAAGCCTATTTCCGCAATCCGGAGTTGGCGCGTACCCGTTCGGAGATCGCTTTGCCGCTTATGATTCGCGGCGAGGTAATCGGGGTGCTGGATATCCAATCCGAGGAACCGCAAGCCTTCCGACAGGATGATATTGAAACGCTCCAGTCAATGGCCGATTCGATCGCCATGGCCTTGGAAAATGCCCGCCTCTTTTCCGAAACCCATCTGACGCTACAACAGGTTCAAGCCCTGAGCGCGGCCGAGACGCGTCAGGCCTGGCGTAAATTCAGTGCTCGTCGCAAGATCGGCTATCGTTATACGCCATTGGGAATCCGTCTCTTAGATCCGGTGGCCGTCACCACAACAGATGGCAGCGAGGGCGTCGAAATTCCCTTACAGTTGCGCGGTCAGCGCATTGGGGTTTTACGCCTGAAGCGCAAGGCGACCGGTCAACCCTGGAGTGAACCGGAGAAGACCTTGGCACAGCAGGTGGCCGATCAGATCGCTCTGGCGCTTGAAAATGCACGCTTGCTGGAAGAGACCCGAGACCGCGCGGAGCGTGAGCGCATTCTAGCCGAAATCACCGCTCGGGTGCGTGAAACGCTCGATCTTGAGACCATCTTACGCCGAGCTGCCGATGATACCCGTTCGGCCTTTGCGCTTCCGGAAGTGGTAATTCAAATTTTGCCCGAAGTGCTTCCGCAGTCACACTCCGAAACCTAACCCGCAAGAATATGGAATGCCTATGTCAGAAATCTCAGAGTCTCGAGTGAAATCTTTTCAAACTGTAGCACGTATTGCGCAGGTCGGCACCCTGCTCTCATTGGCTGCTCTTTCCTTGCTGGCCCTGCGCAGTGGAAGTTGGCAGCTTTGGGGCACGGTAGCGGCTACCTTATTGCTCTTTTTACTTACCGATTTCAGCATTTTTCTGGCCCGTCAGGGTCATTTCATCCTAGCTCCATGGCTATTGTTGCTGAGCGGGGAGCTGACTTTCTTGGCCGGCGGGGCCTTGATTGCCAACATGGGGTGGATGCTGGGACTTGCCAGCCTAGCGCTGGTTTCCAGTATGAGCCTGCTGCTTCTGCCTAGGGAGCAACGTTTGCCGGCGATCGGTACAGCCATTCTGACGGCGGCTCTGCTCATGGGATTGGATATGCTTGCTCCCACATATCGCCTTAATGTCCCGACTGCAATCCAGGCTTATTTGTTCTTCCTGTTTGCAGCCGTTGGATTCTTGTATCTCCTTTACTACGCTCAGGTTGTCAATCCCTCCCTGCGGGCGCGTTTGCTCGCCGTTTTGTTAGGATTGACGTTGTTCCCCTTGGGTTTGATCTCTTTCATTGCTCTACGCTCACTGGAAAATCGTCTGCGAGAAAATATTTCTTTCCAGTTGCAAGCAGCTTCTCGTTTGACTGCCGCACAGGTGGACGAGTTTATCGCTTCAACGTTGAACAACGTTAAGACGTATGCACAGTTGCCTGAATTCATCGAGTTTCTGGAGAGTTCGCCTGATAGTCCTGATCACCAAAGGATTTTCAGAGAGGTACAGCTAACCCTTGTAAGTCTGAGCCGTCTGGACGTGGTTAACATTCTGTCGTATGGGCTCCTAGATCGAAGTGGCCTTAATGTTGCTGATTCTATTTTTCTGAA
>JBBIGZ010000022.1:0-37844 GCA_037447295.1 Chloroflexota bacterium
CTGTGTGCGACGGCAATTGCCATCGGAAGCGCACTCGGCGGCTGGCGCAACATACGCACCCTAGGCGGGCGGGTTTACCGCGTCCGCCCGATCCACGGCGTTGCTTCCCAACTCAGCAGCGCATCGGTGATCGCCTTGGCAGCCTGGTTAGGAGCCCCGGTCAGCACCACCCACGTCATCAGTTCTTCGGTGATCGGCGCCGGCGCGGCCGAACGGCTCGGAAAAGTGCGTTGGCAAGTCGGGCAGGAAATGCTCATCGCTTGGTTGCTCACCCTGCCTACTACTGCTCTACTGGCAGCAAGCGCCTTCTGGCTACTGAAATTTTGGATTTAGAATGCCGCAAACCAGAAAACGCTGCAGCATGAAAACACCCTATCTTCTCCACCGATACACCACCATCGGCACGTTTTGTGCCAAGGTCAACCCTGTCTGGGGACCGCGATAAACAACCTCATGCCCGTCCTCTAACCGGGGATAGATGCCCTGGATGATGATTAAATAATCCACGCTCTGGGCATCCAGGTAATCCGCTAGCGCCTGCTCATCGTTCAGGATGGGGATCACCTGTGGCGTGATCAACCCCGCCAAATCAACCAATGGATGCGTATCAAAATAGCCCAGCGCGCCGATATCGTGCGCGGCGATCACTGCTTGCGGCGGCAAGTTCGCCTGCACCCAGCGTGCTGTATCCACCATTTGATGCTCAATGTAGCTCACTTCTTCGGCGTAGGCCAACGCGCCAAAGAAAAGATAGAGCACCAATAAAAGCGTCAAGCTCAGGCGCCAGGCCGGAAAAAAGATGCGATGATAGGGAATATCTACCCGACGAGCAGCGAGCAAGAACCCTACCATGCCCCAGAATAGGAAGAGCGGCAAAAGTGGCATGATGTAACGCGCATGGTGATAAGGCGGCAGGCGCAAGAGGTAAACGGTGAAAAAGGTGAGCCACCACAAAAGCAAAAGCCACATCGGCCGGGCATAGGGCTCGTTCCGCCTATAGATCAGACGGACGAAAAAAACGAGCATCCCCGGTAAGAGTAAAAGGGTAGAGCCATAGCTCCATTCTCGTAGATACGATCCCAAGCGCTCTAAAAACGGCCTATGTTGCCAGGGAAGGTATTCCGCTTGCTTGGCATAGAAGGTATTCGGCCAAGGGAAGCCTTCCAAGAGCAAATGAAAGAAAAGGTATAGCCCAAAGAGCAACCCGAAACCCAAGCTCAGGTTCAGGAGACGTTGCAACCGTTCCCTCATCGAAGGAGCGGGGCGCAACAATGCATCCAGCGCCAGGAAGGGGAAGAGCAACAACCCGTCCGGTCGCGTCCAGATCGTTAAACCGGCGATCAAGCCCAAGGTCAGATACCGTGGCGTGGCGCTCAGGAGAAAGGTCACCGCCAAGGTCAGCAGCAACGCGTGGAACAGGGTCTCCATTCCCGAAGCCGCCATCCACACCATGCGCCATTCGAGCACGGCGATCATGCCCACCCATGGCAACGAGGGACGATAGAACGGGAGTAATCGCCGCGCCGCGATCTCTAGAAGCACCCCCATCGTCCATAATTCCAGCACCCCTAGTAACCAAGTCCAGAAATAAGGCGCCAGGTGAAGACGATAACCGATCGAAAGCAGAAAGGTCCAAAGCGGAGAGGTCGAACCGGCAGAAATCTGACTGGGCAGAAAGCTCCACTCGCCGCGCAGCGCCAGATTGCGCGCATAAGTCTGATGGATCCAGGAATCATCCAGCGGAAACCCAAGGCGAAACTTCAGCGCGCTGGTGAGCAGGAAAAGGCCCACTCCCAATACAGAAAGCAGGAATAGGATGAAGATGTGCTTGCGCGAGAGTTCACTGACAGGAGAAGGAGATGCTTTTGGGAGAGGATGCACCGCCGGCATTAAAAGCCTCCACGCGATAGGTCAATACTTCGCTCGGCAAAGCGACGGAGGTCACTTCACTGAAAAAAGGAGTTGTGACTTCGGCGATCCGTAGGTCGTTGCGATAGATACGATAGCCCTCGGCTCCGGGGGTCTCATTCCAGGTGAGAGAAACGGTGACCTGAGTGCCCCCCGAAACATATTCGCACGAATAGGCATAGCGCAGGTTTTGCACCGCGCCGGGCGCACTCGGGGTCGGACTTGGTGGCGGAGTCACCGCGGTGAGTGACGAAAAACTCCCTTGGGGCGTAGCGACCCCGCCCCACATCCAACAGGTTGTCCCATCCTCCAAGCGCACCAGCCAATAATTTTGTCCTTCCCAGCGACCGACCAGCGGCAGCTGCGCTCCGGCCGGCACCACGGTTAGGATGGCAAAAGCCTCGCCGGGTCCCTGACGGCAGCGTGTGGCCTCGGCCAGGAACAGAGAAGGCGTCGCTTCTGCCAAAGTCGGCGTCATGGATGGTAGAGGTGGCATCAAAGTAGAAGTGGATGTGTGAGGAGGGAGAGAAGGCGTAAAAAGCACCGACCTTGTCGGCGAGTCTATCGCCGGAGTAGCAAGCGGCGGGCGCGGGAGATTGCAGGCCAACAGCCACAAAAGCCCAAACCAAAGGGCGGAAAGACGCAAAAGCGCATGTTTCATCTCTGCCTCCTTACAGATCGAGCCATCGCTTGACCCAATGGGGAAGCGCCGAAAGCGGCCCCTGGCGCACCGTACAAGGCGGCAGCGATTCCAGGAACAGTCGCCCGTACTTCTTACTCAAAATGCGCCGATCCAGGATAACCACCACACCCCGATCCGAGGCCGTGCGGATCAGGCGGCCAAAGCCCTGGCGGAACTTGAGAATGGCCTCCGGCAGATGGTATTCTTCAAATGGATTCTCGTAGGTCTCAGCGCGCGCTTCGATCAGCGGATCGTTGGGGACATCGAACGGCAATTTGGCAATCATCACCACCGAAAGCGCCTCTCCGGGCACATCCACCCCTTCCCAGAAGGAACGCGTGCCCAAAAGCACGGCGCGCTCGCTGCTCTTGAAAGATTCCAAAAGTGTGCTGGGGGAAGCACCTTCACCTTGCTCATAGGTCAAAATATCATGCCGGGCCAACACAGGGGCAATCACCTGTGCCGTTCGGCGCAGCTGAGCATACGAAGTAAAGAGCACCAGCGTGCGCCCTCCGCTGGCCAGGCAGGATTGGACGATCGCCTTTTCGACCTGCGATTGATAAGAAGGTGTATGCGGTTCTGCAATATCGTTGGGAATATAGATCAGCGCCGAGTTCTCATAATCGAACGGCGATCCCAGCAGAAGCTCATCGGCTTCATCGGCGTTCAGCGTGCTACGCAAGTAATCGAAGCGACCGTTTGCCGTGAGCGTTGCCGAAGTCAAGACAATGCTTGATTTCTCATGCCAGAGATACTCCTCCAGCAAAGGCCCGACACGCAACGGAGCAATGTTCAAGAACAGATAGTCGCCGTTTGGCCTGACCTCCAGCCAATAAACGAATTTGGAATCTGGTTTGCTCACCAGGGATGTGATAGAGGTCTCGGCATCGTTCAAACGACGGAGCAGGTTGCCCAGCTCGCCCAATATATCCTCTAGGGATTCAATCTCATCGCCCAAAGTTTCTACCAACTCTCGTTGCAGCGTAGAAACGTGCTGGATCAACAGGCGCAATGCTTCGCTGGCCGCATCCCAGGTCAACTCCACCTCATCCCACATCGGCAGGGTACGCGTAGCAACAGTGATACGCAGCTGCCAGGCATAGCCGTTATCCATAACGCCAGTGCGTTGCCGGCGGGAAAACTGTTCCAATGTTTGGAAGAAGCGCTGTAGGTATTCTTCGGCGCGGAAAATAAGATCGGCCGCATGGTGCACTTGCTGCCCCAAGAGGGCAAAATCCGAGGGTCGCATCATGGATTTCACGGCGGTTAACAGACGACCAAGCAAAGCAGCATTTGGCCCACCCAGCTCACGCAACAGGCGTTGCAGTTCCGAGCGACCGAGGCGAAAGGTCAGCGCGTTGGTGGTCGCCGCTTCCAGATGGTGCGCCTCATCCACGATCAGATAATCGTATTCCGGCAACGCTCGGTGCCCGGTGGCAACATCGGAGAGCAATAGGGCATGGTTGACGATGAGCAAATGCGCGGCCAGCGCCGCCTGGCGAGCTCGATAGAACGGGCAGCCGCCACCGTAGCGCGTCAGGCAGGTTTCTCCGGTACAACGATCGTCCTCCGCTGAAACCCGTGTCCAGGCCTCGCGCTCTCCGTTGGTATGGAGGTTGATCTCGCTCCGATCGCCGGAAGGCGAATCCAGCAGCCAGATCAACACTTTTGCCAGTAAACGCATCTCGTGGACGTCCTTGGGTCCCTGCTGACGCAACGAATCGAAGCGTCGCGGGCACAGATAATTGGCGCGTCCCTTGAGCACCGCCACCCGGAGCTCATCCAATCCTAGCGCCGCTCGAAGATCGGGAATATCCTTCTGGATCAACTGCTCCTGGAGATTGATGGTGTTGGTGGAAATAAGCACCCGTGCCTTGTTCTGCAAAGCAAACAAGCTAGCCGGAAGGAGATAGGCAAACGATTTACCCACCCCGGTGCCGGCCTCCACCATCAGGTGATGCCCTTGCGAAAGCGCCTGGGTCACAGCGCGCGCCATTTCCACCTGTTCCGGCCGATGCTCAAAGGCGGCAAAATACCGCGAAAAGGGGCCGCCATGCTGTAAGTAAGAGGCAACATGCTCCGCATCCAACGGACGCACCTCTTTCGGTGGGGGCAAAGGCGAAAGGTCCTTAGCCTCCGATTCAAACCAAGCCGGTGGATAGGGGCCATAGGCACGTCTGACCGGCGACTCGTGGCGTAGGCGTTGTCTCAGGATGTCTTCAAACACCCAAGCGGCATCCCATTCAACATTCTGGCTCAAGCGCACAATTTCGGCCACCGTATCCAACGGCAAAGCACGGGCTCGCTCGTAGAGGCGTAAAAACAATGCCTGCGTCACTCGCGCATCGGTGAGAGCGCGGTGATACTCCTCTCCTGGCGGCAACGGAATCCCTAGAGATTGTGCTAGCGATCCCAGCGCATAGCGGCTGGCCGAAGGGAGCAAAACGGCCGCCAACTCATAGGTGTCTACCACCGGGTTGTAGGAAAAGAGATTGTATCGGTCAAAAAAGCCCAGGTCAAAGCGGATGTTGTGACCGACGATGACCGCTTCGCCGACGAATTCGGCCAACTCTTCTAACACATGCTGCAGCCGCGGCGCCGAGCGCACCATCTCGTTGGTGATCCCGGTCAGGCTGGAGATATATTCCGGAATAGGGCGACCGGGATTAACAAGCGTGCTCCAAGTCTGCTCCACACGGCGCAGAGTGAAGCGCACGGCGCCGATCTCGATCACAGCATCACGCTGCGGATCGGTGCCGGTGGTCTCGATGTCCAAAGCGACAAAGGTCTCTTCCATGGGATTCGTCGATCAGCCCAGGATCTCTTGTAGCTTGCGCAGCCAGGATTCGCTCAAAGGAGCCTCTTTGGCCGCTTTGCGCAGGAAATCTTTCACTTTTTTAGCCGGCAAAGCCGGGAAGGGTGGCTCTTCTTCCAGTTGCAATTCGCTTTCGGGATGGGTGAAGATCAACAGGGCGCGCAGCGGGGGTAATTCGGTTCCAAGATGGCGTTGCAAGGCCTTCTGCAAATAACGCAATTCGACTTCAGCTTCGGCATCGGGGCGTCCCAGCCCTTCCTGCCCAAAAATGCGCATATAAGCCTGCCAAAACCCACCGCCGCGCAGGCTCCAACGCTTTTTTCGATAGATGATCGTGCCCTTCTGAGAATACGGCAAGAGCACCCAAACGCCGGCCGGCCCGATCAACAAATGGGAAACAGGCGTTGCGTAGTGATAGAGCGTATACTGTCCCGGCAACCCCTTGAGCACTCCATCTAGGATTTGATCCGCGCGCGGCGAACGCCCCCAACGGTTGCCGTAATAGATGCTCACCTGGGTCAGGAGAAAACCAACGATCAGCGCCACCAATGCCCAGGTGAATTGCTCTTTCATCCGCAGTGAGATGAACGCACCGGCTCCCAACACCACCAGCGAAAGCAAAGAGGTGATCAGGCCAATGCGCCTATTGCGCTGGATCAATTTATCATTACGCACAATACGCATGGTTACCTCGCCGACCTGGCGGCAAGATTGGCCTCAATCGCCGTGCGCAGAGCTTCTAGCACGCCGGATTCGGCGGCCTCCTTCGCCACCCGAATAGCATTCTTAATGGCAATAGCGTCGGATCGGCCATGCCCGATAAACACCAAACCGTTCACGCCCAAAAGGGGCGCCGCGCCATGTTCGCTGGGATCAAGCAACTGTTTTACTTTTCCTAGCGCCGGACGTACCAACATACCTCCCAGGAGCGCCGTCGGGCCACCTTGTTTAATGGCTTCTTTGATTTTATCGGTCAGCAACTTTGCCACCGCTTCGGCGGTTTTGAGAAGCACATTCCCCGTGAAGCCATCGGTGACGGCCACATCCACCTTGCCGCCGATCACTTCTTTGCCCTCCACATTGCCGTAGAAATTCAATCCCGAGGCCTTGAGCAAAGGAGTAGCAGCCCGCACCAGCTCGTTTCCTTTGCCTTCCTCCTCACCGTTGGAGATCAGACCGACCAATGGGTTCTTAACCCCACGCACCACTTCGGCATAGGTGGCGCCCATGATGGCAAATTGCAACAAATTTTCCGGCTTGCAATCGGGATTGGCGCCCACATCTAGGACGACACAAGAGCCGGTAGCCGTCGGGAAGACCGGAGCCAGGGCCGGTTTATCCACACCAGCCAGGGTGCCCAGGCGAAAATAGGCAGTGGTCATTGCCGCACCGGTATTCCCTGCCGTCACAAACGCATCCGCTTCGCCGTTCTTTACCAGGTCAATCGCCACAGCCATGGAGTTTTGAGCCTGAGGGCGGCGCGCCTTGAGTACCAGCGCCATGCCCTTATCTTCCATCGTCAGCATCTCCGGCGCGTGGATCAGCCGAATCGGCAAGCCGGCCGCATTTTGTGCTTCCAGCACCGGGCGCACACGCGCTTCATCGCCGACGAGGAGAATCTCTACCCCATACTCACGTGCCGCCATCACCGCTCCCTGCACATCGGGGAGAGGGAACTGGTCACTTCCCATGGCATCTACTGCTATGCGCATCTTTTTCCTCCTGAGAAAGGTGTTTGAGTTAGACAACCTGATGATCGCTCCGCCATCGCCTCGCAATTGAGGGGCGAGTTTGCTTGACAAGTATTCGAAGGCGATTATAATACGGGTGCTTGCGCTGGTGCTGGAATTGGCAGACAGGCATGGTTGAGGGCCATGTGCCGCAAGGCGTGTGGGTTCAACTCCCACCCAGCGCACTGAAAAAGAAAAGGCTCCTCTTGGTAGAGGAGTCTTTTCGCTTTTTCTTTGTGATGAACCCGGGCACAACGAGAAAACCAACAAGCGTTATGATAAAGCTTCTTGAACGCTTGCGTGGACCTCAAGCCCCAACGATTTGGCAAGGACGAGGTGGTTTTCAAGAATATACGGACAAATGAGCAAGGCACGATTCACCTTGCGGTTAAAACGGCTTTCATAGGACTTGACCTTCTTCCAAAAGGAATAAATATCGCCTTTGCTTACCCAGGCTTTGAATTCGCACGCCAATACTTCCCCATTGCGAAGGATGATGTTCAGTTCCACGATATCCGGCCTACCAAAAACTTCACCTTCGTCCCTGTACTCTACCCGTTCAAAAACAATCGACGATGAACTTTGCAGGATAAATTCCAAGGCGCTCCGGAACGAGCCTTCTATTACGACACTCCACCAGGTGTTCAAGGAACTGATGGCGCGAGCGATATGACGATCATCGTCCATAATCAAGTTGAGAATTTTACCTTGTTCCTGGCGCAGGTGTTGGAGTTCGGCGAGCAGTCGTTCAAAACGGTCTTCTGTCTCAGCGCGAGCGGGGGCATATTCATGAACGATGCGCCATACCCATTCGCGAAATTGGGGATCCTCAGTGAGCAATTTCGGCAGATTTTGCTTAATCAATTCTAGCACTTCTGATTCCATCAGCATTCCCATCCCATCCGATTTTTGCGTTTGAGTCACGAGTTCACGAGGATGAAGCAGGAGCAAGAGAAAAGGCATCAGCTTGATGGTGCTTTCTCGCTTACATTGTGGCATCCGAAGTGAAAAGCGGCAGATGCCCCAGCGAAATGATATGTGACCAGCGCGCCCGTTCCCCTTCCGTCATGATCGCCGCTTCGCCGACCACTTGCGCACCGGCCTTTTCCAGCACCATGCGCATTCCCTGCAAGGTAGAACCGGTGCTGATCACATCATCCACGATCAACGCTTTCTTGCCCTTTACCGCTTCGCGATCCTTCTCATCCAGGATCAGCACCTGCGGTTGGCCGGTAGTGATCGAAAGCGTCTCGGCCATGATGGCATCGCCCATGTAGGGTTTGTACGTTTTGCGCAGCACGATATAGGGCTTTCCTAATTCCACGGAAAGCGCATGAGCCAGCGGAATGGACTTGGCCTCCGCAGTGACCAACAAATCGAATTCCCGCTCGCGCAGGCGTTGGGCCAGCTCTCGAGCACAGGCTTGGACCAATTCTGTATCCCCCAAGATGTTGAGGATAGCGATACGCAGGCCGGGTTTGATCTCAAACAAAGGCAAATGGCGCGTCAGGCCGGCAATTTGAACGGTATACGTTTCGCGTGTGGACATAACTCCCTCCGAGATGAGAAAATGGCGCGCATAGTTTATCACACTTTGGGCGAGGCCCATCCCAATTCGATCGCTCGGATCACGGCCTCCGTACGATTCCGTACCCCCATTTTCTTAAAAATGTGCTGAATGTGCGTCTTGACGGTATTTTCGGAAAGAAAGAGCTGGGCCGCAATCTGGGCCGTGCTTTTCCCATCGCACAAAGCCTGCAATACTTCCATTTCCCGTGGTGTCAACTGCGAGGGACGCGACACATCCTTTTGCCGCACCAGATCCAACACATGCTGCGTCACTTCCGAAGATAGAACAGCTTGCCCTCTAACTACGTCCAGAAGCACCTGGCGCAAATTCTCCGGCTCAATATTTTTGAGCAGATAACCATCGGCCCCATCGGCAATTGCCTTTAAAACATCTGTTTCATTCTGGGAAACGGTTAGGATCAAGATCTTTCCGTCAAACCCTGCACGACGCAGCCGTCCCAATAACTCAAGCCCGCTCGAGGATGGCATATGTATATCGAGCAAAACGACCTGGGGATGGGTTTGCAAAATTCGCACGAAGGCCGTCGCTGCATCTCCGGCCTCGCCGAGAACGCGAAACTCCGACATTTCGCGCAAAAGAGCGATCAACCCTCGGCGGAACAGGGAATGATCATCTACGACGAATACCGAGATCGGCTTATCCGTTTCCATCGCAGCTTTCGATTATCTTCCTCAAGTCCAGGGACAGCTGCACGGTCGTTCCGGCTCCGGGTGCAGAAAAAATACGGAGATCGGCCCCTACTGCGACCGCACGCTCACGCATGCCCTGCAAACCATGGTGGGATGATAATTCCCTTTCCGTATCAAAGCCGCGTCCATCGTCGGTGATTTCCAACTCCAGGTAACATCCTTGCCGATGACAACGTATTGTGACCGAGCGAGCTTGTGCATGTTTCCAGACATTGGTCAGCGCCTCTTGCACAATACGACTCAATTGTGCCTGTATATGGGAGGGAAGCACAGGCAGCGAAGCAATCTCACAACGCGTTTCAATGCCACTTTGACGGCTAAAGCCTTCGGCCGTTTCTCGTAACCACGCAGACCAATCTCCGCGGGGTGAATGACGCAATTGATCGATCGCCAGACGCAGCTCAAGGAAAGCGTCATTCAACGTACGCCGAAATGCCTGCAATCCTTGAGAGAGTGCATCCAATCGGCCCTCGTTCAGATAAAGTTGCAATCGCCCGATCTCCACTTGGAGGAAAGCCAGGGTCTGAGCAATCCCATCATGGATTTCGCGTGCCAGGCGCGTTCGCTCCTCCAGGATGGTCCGATATTCCAGATTTTCCAGCACATACTGGTGATGCAAGACAAGCCCCAATTGCAAGGAGGTTAATTGCAAAATCTGCCGCAAGCGCCGTGAAAGGCCCAAAGGAGCACGATGTCCCAATAACAACAAGCCTTCGGTTTCGCCCTTCCAACGTAAAGGTAATACCACCCAGTGAGGATGGAGACCGGAAACGAAAGGATCCGCAAGGGTAAACAGCCGCGCGTGCTCCTGTTCCTTTAGCATTTTCCACCAATGTTTGATTTGCTCTGCAGGCGGTAAAGTAATCTGAGGCGGAAACGAGACCAAATGTCCCGTCTGATCCCACAAGGCCACGCAATCCGCGCGGCTCAATTCTAACAGGCGGCGCAAAAGTGGCTCTGTCCACTCTTTCAGGTCGATCTGAGCGTCCACAGAGCGCAGGACTTGCCGCAAGACCTCCATTTCGCGTTCACTTCGCTGCACCCGTGCCAGCGCCTTGACCGCTAATTGCTGTATAGTTTTCAACTTTTCTCGAACGTGAGGAGTCAAGAACGGCGGATGATACAGGAAAAAACCAACTACCCCTATTTCTTTTCCCTCAGGATGGTACAGCGGCAGGCAAAAGACGTAATTTGATTCGGTGATGCTATTCGCGAACAGCAAACAGGAGCGATCTGAAACCCGAGCGGTACATTGCTTACAAACCTGGCGAGTCGCCGGGAGCCCCAGACGTTCCTCCCAAGGGTGGGCATCGAATGATTGAGGCACTCGCCCTTCGACCAGATAATTCTCGTTAACCTTCCATTCGGCAAAGGGGATAAAAGCACATCCTTCGGCGCCGAGGACCTCTTGCCCGGCTCGCATGACAGCGCGTATGATGGCCTCTTCACTTTCTGCCTCGATCAACGCGCCCAGAAGGTCGGATAACGAGAACGCTATATTTTCCATTGTGCACGAGAAAGAGGGCGGCATTTACGCCGCGGAAAGTATTGCTAATCGCTTTGGGGAAGAGCCGCCAGCACTTCTCGACTGTGCCCCGCCGGTTTCACGTTTTCAAAGACACGCGCGATCGTCCCTTGCGGATCGATTAAAAAGGTGGTGCGCAAGACACCGTCGTATTCCCGACCCATAAATTTCTTGCGCCCCCACACTCCGTATTGTTCACAAACGGCATGGTCTTCATCTGCAAGCAACGGAAAAGGAAGGTGATGCTTTTCCTTGAAACGGGCGTGGGAACGCGGCGAGTCTGGGCTCACACCTAAGATCACTACCCCGGCCTGTTCGTACTCTGCATAGGCATCACGAAACTCGCAGGCCTCTGTTGTACAACCGGGAGTATCATCTTTAGGGTAAAAATACAGCACGACATAGCGCCCGCGGAAATCCGAAAGTCGGCGGATCGTTCCGTTTTCATCCGGGAGGGCAAAATCGGGTGCCGTTTGTCCGGCGACCAGGGTCATAGAACCTCCTAAAAGAACTTATGCCAGAGCACAAAAACGGCAATCCATGCCAACTGCACAAACGGGTAGTAACTGGCATGATCGAACAAACGCGCCGCCAGTCGCCCATCCTGCAAGCGATACAGACGGTAGGCCGGGCGCAAAAGCAGGAAAAAGCCGATCAGGAGCGTACCCACAAGGTACAACCAGCTCAAGGGGATTGGAGAAATGATCGGCAAAAACAGACTGAGCAAAACGGTGACGGTCAAGGCAAGAAGGGCTATCGCGCCGGCCACGCGCGGGCCAAAACGGATGATGACCGTCTTTGCACCTACCCGTCGGTCCTCTTCCACATCGTTCCAATCGGCCGGGATATTCTGCCCACCGATCTCCCAGAAAAATACCCAAGCCAGCGTCAGCAGCAACCAGCGCCAATCTGGATTCGGCTGCACGACGAAGATGGCGGCGATCGGGCCACTCGACTTCACCAAGCCGCTCACCAGGGTACGCAGATAGGTCACCTTTAGCAACAAGCAGTAAATGACCTCCAAAACAGCAGCAGCGATCAGGATCCACACGATAACCGGGTTGAGCCAATAACACCCGATCAGGGCCACCAGGAACCATCCCAAGAACCAAAGCATGCCACTCCGGTAATCGAGCACGCCTTGCGCCAGCGGGTAGCGAAACGCTGAAGCCTCCACCGAATATCCCTCTTTTAGCCCACCGGCCACCTTCTCTTTATCGGTCATCACGCCGACCAGGTCGTTCAACGCATAAATCGCGGTATAGGCAGCGAAGGCTGTGAAAAGGGAAAGGAGCAAGGTGCTCCAGCTCGGAAAATCACCCAGCCAGAGCAAGGCCACGAAACCGGGAGCGGCAATATCTAAGACGCCGTGCGTGGTGCGCGAAAGGGCAAAGAAGCGCTGCATCGTACCCTCCCTTAGGGTTTGACAAAGTGCATGAAATAATTATTGTCCTCTACGCCTTCTACCATGCGAAAGCGACGGGTAAAGGGATTATACAGCAAACTGGCTATGCGTAAAAGGCGCAAACCGCTTGCTTCGGCCCAGGAACGTAACTCGGCAGGGCGGATGAATTTGTGATAATCATGTGTCCCCGGCCGCAACAGACGCAGGATGTATTCGCCACCGATGATCACGAACAAAAACGCCTTTGGGGTGCGATTGATCGTTGAAAAGATGACGTGTCCGCCGGGCTTGACGGCACGCGCACAGGCTGCCACCACCGCTTGCGGCTGCGGAACATGCTCGAGCATCTCCAGGCAAGTGACAATATCGAACGACTCCGGCATCTCATCGGCCAGCAATTCGGCGCTTTGATAGCGATACTCGATCGCCAATCCCTGCTCCTGAGCATGTTGCCGGGCGACCTCAATTGCCACCCGCGAAAGATCGATCCCGGTCACCTGGGCACCGCGGCGTGCCAGCGCTTCGCTCAAAATGCCGCCACCACAGCCGATATCCAGCACACGCGGATGATGTACCTCAACTTTCTCGAGGATGAACTGCACCCGCAATGGGTTGATCACGTGCAATGTGCCCATCTCGCCGCGCAGGTCCCACCATTGGGCAACTACATCGAATTTTTGAATTTCCCGAGGATCAGCGTTAGTAAACGAGGACATTGTTCATCTTCCAGAGGCGAGTTTCGAGTTCTTGAGTAGCACGTTCCACTTCGCAGCGGGTAATATCGTTCAGAAAGACGCATCGGCCGATCCCGGCCGGCATCGGCACACGCTGCAACCCATTGCGATGATAGGTGCGTTCGCGCAACGATTCCCACAGTGTTTCCGCATCTAGCACTGCGGTATCCAGGTGAATTCCCAGGGTTTCGGTAAGGCGGAAAACACGTTCGGTCTCACTTTCGCTCAACAGACGGCGAGAACGAGCAATCAACACCGAAAGCAAAATGTCCAACAGAACGGCTTCCCCATGATAGAGCCGTCCCTCATAGCGCGCTTCCAGGCCATAGCTAAAGGTGTGGCCGAAATCCACCTTACGCGCCAATTCTTCTTCAAAGAGATTGGGCTCCAACTCTTCGATCATGCCGCGAATGGCACGATCCAGTATGCGATCGCTCTCTTGATCCTGGAAAGCCCGTTCCACGCTGCTCGCCCCCCATTCCTCCAGCATCTCAAACAGTTCCGCATCCTTGATCACGGCCAGCTTGATGATCTCACAAACGCCGTTCAATAGGTGACGGCGCGAAAGGGTGCGGAAAAAGGTTTTATCCAGCAACACTTTCTGAGGCGCATAGAATGATCCCAGGCGGTTTTTGTTGCCATCAAAGTTAAAGCCAGTTTTAATTCCAATCGAAGCATCCACGTAACCCATCAGCGTTGTCGGCACCTTGATGTGGGGCAGGCCACGACGATAGGTGCTAGCCAAAAAGCCGACCAAATCGGTGAGCACCCCTCCACCGATGGCGATAATCGGTTCATCGCGCCGATGAATGGGGAAAGCATCCAGCTCACGCGCCAGAAAGACGTAGCTTTCCAGTGTCTTATGTTCTTCACCGGCGGCCAGTGGCACAATGCGAGCTTCTATGCCGTGAAACGCAAAATAAGCCCGGATCGCATCCCCGTAATAGCCATAGACGTTCTCGTCCACAACCACAAAGCGCCGGCTACCACGTCCACGCCCGGACGAAAGCAACGCTGGGTTGTCCGGCGCGAACAAGTTCGGGGCGTGAATGATCTCATACTCGATCAGGTGCTGATAACTTAGACGATAACTGTACATTCCCAAGGTGTTCATACGATCTCTGCCCAGCGATCCCGCGCCGCCAACACCCTCCTTGCCAGATTCTGCGCCATTTCCAGGCTGTGATTGCGGTAATTCCCGCATTGAGCAATATTAGCATAGGGCACTTCGGTAGCGGTGAGAATATCCTTCAAAATTTGCTCATACGTAGCAAAAATACGCTCTGCCCGGCCTTCGTTATACAGGATGAGATAAAAGCCAGTCTGACAGCCCATCAACCCCACGGAAAGGAAGTTCTGGGGCATGTACTTTTGGAAACCGTAGAGCAGAAAATGCTCAAAAGAGTGCATCTCCGTTGAAGAGAGGAACTCCACGTTTGGGCGATTGATGCGCAAATCAATGCAATAGACAACATCCCCGTTTGGCCCCTCGTTATAGGAGCGCAATTTGACATGGGGTGCTTTCAACAAACGATGATCGAGCTCACCGACGGTAGCGGGGTCCCAGCCCAATGCTTTTACATCCACCATAGGTACCTCCAGACAAATCTCAAACGAACTGCGAAAGATGGCGGTAACTATCGTGGAGCGCTTTCTCCCACGATTCCACGTGATGATAGAGCTCCACCGAAGCATAGCCAGAATAGCCGTGATCGGTCAACGCCTTAAAGGCCGCGGCAAAATCGAACGTGCCTTCACCGGGGATTTCGTGGAAGTGGACGATCCCGGTCAGCGTATTGGCCACCATGCGATCCACCAGCGGTTTCCCGTCATGGATCGGGCGGCGCAGATAGAGCAGGATCGGGCGGGCACGCTCCAGCACATCGAAGCTCAGGCGCGGCACCGAGATCAGGTAGGTGAAGATTTCGTCATCGAAAGATGAAGCACCGGCGTATAGCGAGGTATAGTCCACGTAGCGCAGCGAGGCCGTCACACCGGCCCGGCCGAGAAGGTCGTCAATTTGCTTCTGCCGCGTCGCTCCGGGCTTGAATTCGTCATAGAAGTAGATCGGGTGTTGCCGATCCACCAGCAGATATTCCGCTGTATCTGGGAAATAGATCAGATATGAGGCAAAATCCATATCTAAATCCAGATCGGGCGACCAAGCCAAAATCTTGAGATTATAGCCCTGCCGGGCATCGGAAACGTGCAGGTAGTGGGTATACGGTGCAACGCGCCCCAGCTCGGCAATGAAATCTTTTTCCGAGCAATACATGTGACACAGGTCAATATGCAAGCGGAAGCGCGGCGAGTTGACGTCCTCCACCAGGCGAATGGCCTGCTCCACCGTTTCAATGTACATGCCCGGTTCTGGCTCGATCAAAAGCGTAATATCATCGTCATCTCGTAGCGCACGCAGACATTGATGAATGCTATCCACCAACAACTCATGCGGGTTGACTTCTGGGTGTAGAAGGTGCTCTTCCCGAATAAAGCCGCTACCGAAGGAGACAAACGGCACCCCCAACTTCCGAGCCACGTGAATGCCGCGGCGGATCAGGTCAATGCGGCGCTTGCGACCGGCCAGGTCTGGGCTCATCAGCGAAGGCTCGTGAGGCCGCGAAGGCGTAAAGAAATGAGAAGCAGTCGCCACACAGGCCGGCCGCACCTGCAAGGTCTCAAAGCGTTTGCGGATCGTCTCCAGATACTTATCGGTCACGTTGAAAACGTTGAACTGATCGCGGTGGAAGGCCAGTTCTACCCCGGCGTAACCAGCACGATCGACGGCCTCGATGGCCTCGATGAAATCCAGCTTGGTCATTCCAAAGGTGCTATAGCATAGTTGGATCATAGGAGAGTCTCCCAGATATGCCTTTGTTTGTGAAATTTGTACGCATTGTGGCAATTATACCATCCTACCAAAAGACATGCGCCTCGCCATCCATCGGCAGATCGCCCAACCGCGGACGGGGCAGGGACTCAAAGCGCAGAGAGATTTCCTCTAAGCTATCGCCACCTAGCTTTTCCAGCAAAGCATCGGCCAAGACGAAGGCCACAACCGCTTCGGCCACCACCACCGCACGCGGCACGGGACAGATATCCGAACGCTCGTAAACCGTCTCCGTGGCTTCTCCGCTCACCAGGTTGACGCTCCGCTGTGGGGTCAGCGTGGTGGCGATCGGTTTCATCGCGGCGCGCACCACCAGCGGTAGGCCGTTCGTCACGCCACCTTCCAGGCCACCAGCGCGGTTCGTCGGACGGTATAGGTTTCCCTGCTCGTCGCGCAGAATGGCATCGTGAACACGCGTGCCAAAATCGCCTGCCTGGGCAAACGCATCCCCGATCTCAGCTCCTTTGACCGCCGGGATCGAAGCCAGCGCGCCCAGCAAGCGCCCATCCAAACGCCGATCGGCGTGAACGTAGCTCCCCAGCCCCGGCGGCAGGCCGACGGCAAAGACCTCGATGACACCGCCTAACGTATCGCGGGCGCGGATCGCCTCCTGAATATGAGCACGCATTTCCTGGGCAGCTTGCGATTCGGGACAGCGCACATCGTTTGCTTCCGCCTGCTCAAAGCGCGCAAGGTAGACCTGTGGATCCGGCGAGAGCGGCAAATCGGCGCGCACGCGTCCGATCTGACGCACATATCCCCCGACGAAGATCCCGAATTGCGCCAGGAACTGTTTGCAGATGGCACCTATCGCCACTCGTGTCGTCGTTTCACGGGCACTGGCGCGCTCCAGGCTCAGACGCAGGTCACGGTGACGATACTTGAGCGCCCCGCTCAGATCGGCATGGCCCGGCCGCGGCACAACGAAGGGAGGGATCGGTTTCCTGCGCCAGTTTTCGGCATCGCGATTGCGGATAAGCATGGCAATTGGCGCTCCGGTGGTCCGACCGGCCATCACCCCGGCCAGGACCTCCACCTGATCCTTCTCAATGGACATGCGCCCGCCGCGCCCAAACCCACGTTGACGGCGCTCTAATTCCCGATCCAGTTCATCGAGGTTCAAAGGCAGACCGGCCACCATCCCCTCCAGGATGGCAACCAACGCCGGCCCATGCGATTCACCGGCTGTCAGAAAACGTAACGGCATACGAAACGATGCTCCTCCTGAACAAACACCCGTAGAACAAAGCCGGTGCTTGTTCTACAAAGGCAACTCCGCCAGCAATGAAAGAAAATCGAACGTTCGGCCGGTCCAGAGCGTGAAGCTTAAAGCCGCCTGACGCAAAAGCATACCGATCCCGCCAATGGCGCGCAAGCCGGCCTGTTCGGCCTGTTCGATCAGGCGCGTGCGGCGCGGGTTATAGACCAAATCGTAAACCACCGCACGAGGCGGCAAGGGCAAATCCGGCGGCCAGGGAGAATCGGTGATCTGCGGATACATCCCGATCGGCGTGCAATTCACTACCAGAGAGACTTGCTCCAGCCAATCTCGGTGCTGCCGCAAGGCTTCCCAGGAAAGATGGGTAGGCTGAGAGGGCGCTCGACTGACGAACACGATTGCCACAGCGCCCAAACGCTCTAGCGCAAAGGCGACCGCCTGTGCCGAGCCGCCTGTTCCTAGAATGAGACAGCTCCTCCTGTGCACATCAATCCCGTGCGCTTGCAAATCCTGCAGGAAGCCCAACCAATCGGTGTTTTCGGCACGCAATGAACCATCCTCCAGGCGCACCAGCGTATTCGCTGCCTGCAAATGCTCCACTTCCAGCGAGTGTTCGGAAACAAACGGCAACTCGAGCACGCGTCGCTTGTGCGGGATGGTGACATTAAAACCGCGGTATCCCTCAGCCAGCCACGCAGCCAGGCGCGCCTCCAGCGCCTCTGCCTGGACCGGCAGCAGCTCATAATGCCAATCCAGGCCACAGGCGGCGAAAGCACGATTGTGTAGGAATGGCGAAAGACTATGCCCCAACGGCCAACCGATCAGGCCCACCCGTTCACTCATCCAACCTTTGCTCCTAAAGCGGCCAAGATGGGGAAAAAGCCAGGAAACGAATCGGCGATGCATTCTTCCTCTTCCAGCCGCGTCTCGCCTTTGGCGATCAAACCGGCCACGGCGATTAGCATCCCCAGGCGATGATCGCCACGGCTGGAAAGATGCGCTCCGGAAAGGGGGCGCGGCCCGCGGATCACCATGCCATCTGGCAATTCCTCGACCTCGGCACCGAAAGCGCACAGAATCTGACAAACTTGGGCAATGCGATCGGTTTCCTTGACCCGTAGCTCTGCAGCATCGCGGATCACCGTCTCCCCGTGGGCTTGGGTCGCCGCCAGCGCCAGGATTGGCAGCTCGTCAATGGTCAGCGGAATTTCGGCCCCGCCGACCTGCGTCGCCTGTAGATCGGCCGAACGCACGTACAGCGTCCCTACTGGTTCACCCGCCGAGGTTGCCGCTTCCGTTTCCACTTCGATCGCTGCGCCCATGCGTTGAAGAATGTGCAACAGCCCAATGCGGGTCGGATTCAGGTTCACTCCACGAACTACGATCTCCGATTGCGGCGCCAATGTGGCGGCGACGAGGAGAAAAGCCGCAGAAGAAAAATCGCCGGGAACGGTCACATCGAGGGGATGAAGTGGCTCAGAGGGCCGCCGAACGGAACAGGAAAACCCATCCGCCGATATCTGGAGCGGAATTCCCATGGCCTGCAACATGCGCTCGGTGTGATCGCGCGAACGCGCCGGTTCGTGCACCGTAGTTTCCCCTTCAGCCAAACAGCCGGCCAGGAGCAAAGCGCTTTTCACCTGCGCGCTGGCGATTTCCAGATGATGTTCTGCCCCGACCAGTTTCGCCGGCCGGATGAACAACGGCGCCCGCCCCTTACTATCCTCGATATTCGCTCCCATGCGACGCAACGGCTCTGTGACCCGGCGCATCGGTCGCCGTCGTAACTGCTCCGAACCATCCAGCGTGACCTCGAAACCGGCACCGGCCAACAAGCCGCTCAAGAGACGGATCGTCGTCCCCGAATTGCGGCAATTCAGCACGCTCGAAGTCGGCGACTGCAGCCCCTGGGATTCAATGCGCATTTCATCGGCCTGGCGCGTGACGCGCAACCCCAAAACCTGCATGGCC
This sequence comes from Chloroflexota bacterium, assembly GCA_037447295.1. Classification (GTDB taxonomy): domain Bacteria; phylum Chloroflexota; class Anaerolineae; order Anaerolineales; family Villigracilaceae; genus 630D-37. Next base: position 19,160 of record JBBIGZ010000022.1, read on the forward strand.
TCCAGCGTCGCCAGCGTATCGCCAGCCTCCAACCAGCCGCGCACCCGGTGTATCCCCGGCGCCAGCGCGCTGAACATCACCGCACGATGGGAAATCGACTTATCGCCGGGAACCTGCGTCTCACCATGTAGAAAAGAAGAAGGTTGGATTTGGATCGTCATTGCCTCTCACCATCTACTCCCAGGCATAACCCTAAAGTCCTGTGACCGTGCCACCGTTCACCATTCTCCCACGGTCCACAGTCCACCGCCCACGGTCCTCCTACCGTCCACCGTCATTATATCACCCTGCGTCCGAGCGCCTGCGCCAGCCGCCGTATGGATTCCACATAGGACGGAAAATCGGCCAGCGCCAGCGATTGCGCCCCATCAGAGAGCGCCGCTTGCGGATTCGGATGCACTTCTACGATCAGGCCATCGGCCCCGGCCGCGACCGCCGCCAGCGAAGCCGGCAACACCAGGTCGGCGCGCCCGGTGGCGTGGCTCGGATCGGCGATCAGCGGGTAGGAGACGCCGCGGGAGCGCAACAACGGGATCGCCACTACATCCAGCACATTGCGCGTGGAGGGATCGAAGCTGCGGATGCCGCGCTCGCAAAGGAGGATTTGCTCATTGCCCCGCACGCGGATGTGTTCGGCGGCCGCCAGCCACTCGTCGATCGTGGACATAAAGCCGCGCTTGAGCAGGATCGGCTTGCCCGTCTCCGCCGCCGCCCAAAGAAGCGGAAAGTGTTGCATATTGCGACTGCCGATTTGCAAAATATCGGCATATTCAGCCACCAGTGGCACATGCTCCACGCCCAGGGCCTCGGTCACCACCAGCAGGCCGAATTCATCGGCCACGGCGCGAAGAATTTTCAGTCCCTCCACCCCCAAGCCTTGAAACGTATGCGGCGAGGTGCGCGGCTTGAACGCTCCCCCACGCAAAACATGCAGCCCAAGCTGCGCCATCCTCTGCGCCACTTGCCGCGTCTGCTCATAGGATTCGACCGAGCAAGGCCCGGCCATCAGCACCAACGTCGAAGGATCGAAAACCAGGTCCGAACGCAACACAAGCATTCGATCACGCCTCCAAGCGAACGATCTCAGCCAGGCGCGAGCGCATCACCTTGCCCGAGGCCGTTCGCGGTAATTCCGTCACGAAGAAGATCCTGCGCGGCACTTTATACCCGGCCAGCGATCGGCGCGCGAAGGCGATCAATTCTTCTGCCGTCACGTCTGCCGCCTTTACCACTGCCGCGGCCACCTGCTCGCCCCATTCCGCGTGTGGCAGACCGAAGACGCACACTTCCCGGACGGCCGGATGCCTTTGAAGCACGCGCTCCACTTCTGCCGGGTAGACATTTTCCCCACCGCTCAGGATAAGATCGCTGCGGCGCGCCAGCACCCAGAGATCGCCTTCCTCATCCCAATAGCCCAGATCGCCGGTGCGCAGCACTCCCCCGGCGAACGGCGATTGCCCTTCATAACCACGCGCCACGGCCGGCCCACGCACATAGATCTCGCCAACCTGCCCCGGCGGGCAGAGAGCGCCTTCCTCGTCTCGAACCTGCACTTCCACTCCCGGCAAAGGCTTACCGACCGTGCCCGGTTTGCGCAGCACCTCTTGCGGCAGCGCCGTGCAGACCTGAGAAGCAGCTTCGGTCATGCCATAGGTCAAAGCGACGGGGAGGCCAACGCTCAGGGCGCGCTGCAGGAGTTCCGGGTCCGCCGCCGCCCCGCCGAGCAAAACCAAGCGCAGCGCCTGGGGAGGTGGCTCGGCCTCCCAAAAGGGCAGTAGCCGATAGAGCATGGTCGGCACCAAAGAGATCAGATTGGCTTCTTCCTCCTTGACCAGGCGCGCCGTCTCCTCGGCATCGAAGCGCGGCTGGAAGATCACCGTCATCCCATCCCAGGCGGCACGGAAAAGGATGGAGAGGCCACCGATATGATAGAGCGGTAGGCAAAGCAGCCAGCGCTCGCCTATCTGTGTGCCCAACCTTTGAGAAGAGGCCTGGGCCGCCGCCTGCAAGTTCTCCAGGTTCAGGGTGACGGCTTTCGGATACCCACCGGTGCCAGAGGTGAAGAACGTGAAGCGCGCCGCAACGCTCACCGTTGAGAGGCCAGGAGGAGCCACCGGTCGCTCGGCAGCCTCCAAGCCCACCCAGCGCCGACCGGCCAAATGACCGCTCCCGTCGAGGTCATCGCGCAGCACCAGCGCCGGCGCGATCTGCTCCACCTGCCATTCCAGCTCGGCCGGGCTCAAGCGCCGATGAAAGATCACCAGGTGTAGCCCCAACCGCACCGCCGCCAGCACCACATCGATCAGTGCGAGGGAATTCTCCAGATAGACACCCAATCGCTCCTCCGGCCGCAAGCCCTGTCCGCAGAGCCAACTGGCCATCCCCTGGGCACGGGCCTCCAGCTCCGCCCAGGTCAGCAAAAGGCGGCCTTGCGGCGTGCGCATCACCAACGCCGGCAGGTTCGGGGAAGTTTCCAGGCGCGGACGGAAGAAGGGATCGAAGTTCACGGCAACCAAGGGTACTTGCGGAAGTTCGGTTTGCGCTTTTCCAGGTAGGCGTTGCGCCCTTCCTGACCTTCTTCGGTCATGTAGAAGAGCAGCGTGGCATTGCCGGCCAACTCCTGAATGCCGGCCTGACCATCTAGCTCAGCATTGAAGGCCGATTTCAAGGCGCGGATCGCCAGCGGGCTTTTCTCCAAGATTTCCTGGGCCCAACGAATACCTTCCGCTTCCAGCTCTTCCACCGGCACCACTTTGTTGACCAATCCCATCTCCAGCGCCTCTTGCGCCGTATATTGCCGGCAGAGATACCAGATTTCGCGCGCCTTCTTCTGTCCGACAATGCGCGCCAAGTAAGAAGCGCCAAAACCGCCATCGAAACTGCCTACCTTAGGACCAGTCTGGCCGAAGATAGCGTTATCGGCGGCAATGGTTAGATCGCACATCACGTGGAGCACATGCCCACCGCCGATGGCATAACCGGCCACCAGCGCGATCACCGGCTTGGGAATGGTGCGAATGATGCGCTGCAACTTGAGCACGTTCAGGCGGGGAATGCCATCCTCACCGACATAGCCGGCGCTCCCGCGCACACGCTGATCGCCGCCGGAGCAAAAGGCATATTTTCCATCGCTCGCCGGGCCATTGCCCGTCAGCAGGATCACGCCGATGCGCGGATCCTCCCAAGCATTCTCAAACGCCTCGATCATCTCCTGGATAGTCAACGGGCGGAAGGCATTGCGCACCTCCGGGCGATTGAAGGCAATGCGCGCCATCCCTTCTGCCTTATGGTAGGTAATATCCTGATAGTCTTTCACTTTCACCCATTCAACCATGGTCGCTTCCTCCGAAAAATTTATAGGGTGGCAAAAAACTGCCTGCGCCAATTTTCAAAAGCTTGGGCATCGCTGCGCACCTCGATCAAGCTCGGCTGCTCCCAATCCAGGCCGCTCAACACCTTCGGCAATTCTTGCACATTTTCAACAAGATGATAGGCTAGCCCATAAAGTTCGGCCACCGGCGCAAACCGCAACCCGTGGGGCGTAACGAACAGTTCACGGAACGGCGGCTCGAAATGCGCCACCGGCAGGCGATAGAAAATCCCCCCACCATCGTTCTGGATCACCAGGATGGTCGCCTTCAGCCCATAGCGCCGCAGCGCCAACAGTCCATTCATATCATGATAGAACGCCAAATCACCCAGCACCATCGTCACATGCCCAAAATGCGCCGCCAACCCCAGCCCGGTCGAAAGCACCCCATCAATCCCGCTGGCGCCACGGTTGGCAAAGATGTGCACCTCCTTCGCCCCCGGTGGCACGAACTGATCCAAATGCCGCACCGGCAGGCTACTGGAGACCATCAGCGCATCTCCTGATGGTAAAAAATCGAAAAGGATAGGGAGGACACAAGCTTCGCAATCGGGATGGGTACGTGCCGCACCCAAGGCCTGGTCAAAGGCCTGAGCATAGCGGCGGGCGGATTCAGACCAAGCCGTTGCGGAGCGCGCCGAACCCGAAGCCGCGGCGTTTAAGACGCTTAAGAGTGCCGTCGGGTCGGCCAAAAGGAAGCGCGTCGTACGAAAACGGTCATCGCGCCAACGCGGGTAGCGCCCCACATATACATGCTCGATCCCCTCCTCATCTAGCCAATCCATCAACGCGGTGGAAGTCGGCAGGTCACCGAAGCGCAGAACGAGATCCGGCCGAGGCAGACGAGCGATCCAGGCATCATACGCGCCGAAAAGCAACGGATGTTCCCGGCCAAAGCGTACCCCGGAAAGGGCATCGGCGAAGATCGGCGCGCCGAATCGCTCCGCCAGGCGAAGCACCGCGGAGCTGAACGCCGCATCCGGCGCACTGCGCGGCCCGCACACGATCGCCGGGCGCTCTGCCCCCTCCAGGCGTTCCAAAAGCCAATCCATCTCCGGCAAAGAAGGCTCCAAACGCGCCTGGAGGGCAAAATGCGTCTGTGCCTGCGGGCGCAAGAGTGCGTGATCGGCTTCCAGCCAGGCCGGCACATCTCCGCTCACTGGGATAGGCTCCAAGGGTTTGCGGAAAGGGAAATTCACCTGCACCGGCCCCGGCAACGGCGCAAGCGCCGTCAACCAGGCGCGCGCCGCCAGTCCGCGCAAGGAGCGCAAAGCAGCAGGAGATGGATCGGCTTCCGGCAGCGGCACCTCGAGATAAGTGCGCACCGCATCTCCGAAAAGCTTCACCTGATCGATCGTCTGATTCGCTCCGCTGGCGCGCAGTTCCGGCGGGCGATCGGCCGTCAGCAGCAGCAGCGGCACCTCCGAAGCCTCCGCCTCGATCACCGCCGGGTAAAAATTGGCCGCCGCCGTCCCCGAAGTGCAGAGCACCGCCACCGGCCGGCCGGAAGCCCGCGCCAAGCCCAAAGCAAAATACGCCATGGAACGTTCATCGTTATGCACATAGAGACGTAGCGCCCCCTGAGCGGCAAATTCCGCTAGCGTCATCGCCAGTGGCGTGGAACGCGATCCAGAAGCCACACAGGCCGCCTGCAGCCCCTGCCCGATCCACTCGGCTAGGAAAACCCGTGCCCAAAGCAAATTGCGATTGGCCAGCAGACTCATAGGCTCGCATCCAGCGCCTGAAGCATCGGGCGGAACTTAAGCGCCGTCTCATCCCACTCCGCCTGCGGATCGGATTGCGGCAGAATGCCGGCCCCAGCGAAGAGCCGCGCTTCCTTCCCGCGCAGCAGCCCGCAACGCAAGGCCACGTAGAAATCGCCGTTCCCCTTCGCATCCACCCAGCCGAACGGCGCGCCGTACCAGCCCCGCTCAAACGGCTCCAGGCGTTCAATCCATCCCAGCGCCGCTTGGCGCGGTTCTCCCCCCAGCGCCGCCGTCGGGTGGAACGCATCTATGGCATCCAGAACGTCATATTCGGCAGCCAGCTGACCCCGAATCTGCACCTGCAAATGCTGCACATTGGGAAGCAAGAACGGACGCACCTCGGAAAGCTGGATATGTTGCGCCAGCGGTTCCAGGCGGCGGCAAATGGATTCCACCACAATCTGATGCTCCAAGCGCAAGCGCGGATCGGTGAGCAATCGCTGCGTCAAAATGGCATCCTCTTGAGCATCGGCACCGCGCGGCAGCGAACCGGCCAGTGCCATCGTCTCCAATTGACCGTTTTCCACCCGCACCAAGCGCTCTGGCGTCGCGCCCAAGAACGTCCTTTCATCCTCAAAGCGGAAAAAGAACAGATGACTTTCAGGATAGGCACGCCACAGCGCCTGAAAAACAGCCTCCGGTCGCCAACGCTCCTGCTGCTGCAGGTGCAAGGTGCGTGCCAGCACCACCTTCTCCACCTCCCCGCGGCGCATTGCTTCCTGCAAGGTCACAATTTGCGCCTTCCATTCCGCGAAGGCCGGGAGTGGGAAAATTTGCAAATCGCCCGTCCGATAGCGCTCCCAGAGCCGCGGGAACTGCCCTTGCCAGACAGCAGGGATGATAACCTTCCCACCCGGCACTCTGCCCTCTCGGCGATCGGCACGCTCCTCACCATGATGGCTCTCGTCAGCGTTTGCGTTTCTATGCTCGTTGCAGTGACCGTTGCCGTTGCTATTTCTTTTGCTATCGGCAATGCTCCTGCCAGTACTATTTGTGCCGGCAGTAATACCTAAGGTAACACTGTTTGTGCTGGCAGCGATATCTAGACTAACACTATTTTTGCTGGCAGCAATACCTATGCCAGTGCTATTTGCGCTGATAGCAATACTTATGCCAGCACTATTTGTGTTATTCTTGGCTACACGAAATTCAATGACTAAACCCATCTGACGTACCAGAGTCGTCAACCGCGCCTGCAATTGATCGTTCGTCAACGCGTCCTGCGGATGCTGTGCCCAATGGTAAAACGTCAACCACCGGCCTCCTCTCTCCTCGCTCCATAGGAGCACGGGCAAGCCAAAGCGTGGTGGCATCTCTGGGTTCGGAATCGAAGCCGAAAAGGCAAAGTTGCCGAAGGCGCGCAGAGGCAGGTTGAGCGCTTCCCCCTCTCCCACATCACGCAAGCGCTTGTTCAATTCATTGAGCCAAAGGCGCAGATCCTCTGAACACCACGGCGAAAATTGAGCACACCACCCCAACGCCAGGAAGCGTTCTCCGCGCGCTGGCATCATCAAATAGGCACCGAGATGACCCTCCAACCACTCAATGGAGGGAAATTCGCCCTCCCAGCGCAGGATATAGCGCTGCAAGAGGTGCGGCAGAGGCATCTCGGCATTTAGCAATTCCGAAACATGCTTGATTTTCGTCGAACAAAGCATCAGGCCTCCGGCGAAAGGTTCAAGGTACGGAGCAAAACCGTATAAAGCGGATCGAGCAGAGTGGCTAAATCGGGTGGATTTTCCTGATACAGCCACCAAACTAGGACCTCGTAGATCGCTCCGGTCCACATCAGCGCCAGGAAGGACACATTCTCCTGCGGTATCTCTTCTGAAGTGCAAGCAGCGCGGATTTGCTCTTCGATCAGATCACTAATACGGCGATGCGCCTCAAAAATTTTGCGTTCCAACAGCGGATTGGTCCCCACCCGCAGGAAGATCAAACGCGCCAGGGTGCGATATTGCTGAAAAAGGCTGAAAGCCGCCTGAAGAGCGGCATACATCCGCCGCCGGTGACTGGTGTGGGATACCATCGCCTCGCGCATCGCATTCACAAGCATCTCGGTGGCCGCATCTAGCAGCGAAGCGAACAACTCTTGCTTGCTGGGAAAATGCAAATACAAAGCCCCCTTGGAAACCTGGGCCACCTTAGCCACCTCGTCCATCGTGGCCTCGTGATAACCTTTTTCGGCAAAGACCTCCAGTGCCGCTTGTAAGACGCGATTGCGCGCCGAAGAAGGTGGAAAGAGATGCATCATTCACCTCACACTGACTGACTGGTCAGTCAAATTATACCACCGCCCGTAGACGGTAGACAGTGAACCGTGGATGGTAGCTCATTGCTCTCAGAAGTAAGGGTTAAAAAGTCATTTTATTATTTTTAAAATTTATGTGCTATATGCTCTAGCACAATATACTTTGCTAAAAGTCTTGGTCATAAAACATGCTCAGCACAAAAAGTCATCCGTACATCCGTGTTCACCCGTGGCATCCGTCTCCATCCGTGCCCCATTCCACAAAAGCCTTCACTGCAAAAAGTCCTTTCATAACAAACGAAACAGACAAGTTTTTTCAGTGACAAGCTGTAGTTTTTGCAATAGACCCTAGTTTGTTTGACATCTCACCCTTCCTGTGATACACTTGCCCCAGCAACTCATCCAGAGAGGTGGAGGGACCGGCCCGATGAAACCTCGGCAACCAGGCGCTCAACGCCCAGGTGCCAACTCCGGCAGAGGGACAGCCCGGCTGTCAACTCTGGAAGATGAGCAGGATGGATGCTTTGAACACTTCCGGCCTCTCATTCCAGAGAGGCTATTTTGTTACCTGGAGTACCTATGTCTCGCAAATACACAAACCGTCGTTATCTAGATGCTCTAGAAGAGCGCGTATTGATCTACGATGGCGCCATGGGAACCAATCTGCAAAAGATGAACCTCGGTGCCAAAGAGTTCGGCGGTGAACGCTATGTCGGCTGCAACGATTACCTCGTTATCACCTACCCTCAGGCAGTGGAAGCCGCCCATCGCTCCTTTCTGGAAGTCGGCGTAGACGTGATCGAAACCAACACCTTCCGCTCCAACCGCATCACTCTGGCAGAATACGGCCTCGCCGATCGGGTGATCGAGATCAACCGCGCCGCAGCCTCTCTTGCCCGTCGTCTGGCCGATGAATACGCCGCACGCACCGGCCAACCGCGCTTTGTGGCCGGCTCGATCGGCCCAAGTGGTAAATTGCCCTCCGCCGACGATCCTGAACTCTCCAACGTTACTTTCGACGAACTGGCCGATGTCTTCCGCGAACAAGCGGTAGGGTTGATCCAAGGGGGTGTAGATGTGCTGCTGATCGAGACCTCCCAAGATATTCTCGAGGTCAAAGCGGCCATTCACGGCATACAGCGCGCCTTTGAAGAAACCGGCATTTGGCTGCCGATCCAGGCCCAGGTAACGCTGGATACCACCGGGCGCATGCTGCTCGGCACAGATATTCAAGCCGCGCTCACCATTCTAGAAGGCCTGCCGATCGACGTGATCGGCCTGAACTGCTCCACCGGCCCGGAACACATGCGCGAACCGATCCGCATACTGGGGGAACAATCCCGCCTGCCGGTATCCTGCATTCCCAATGCCGGCCTGCCGCTGAACGTAGATGGTCAGGCCGTTTATCCCCTCGAGCCCGAACCATTTGCCGAATCACTGGTCGAATTCGTCGAAAAACACCACATCAGCGTCGTGGGTGGCTGTTGTGGCACCACGCCGGCGCACCTAAAGTTACTGGTCGAAAAATTGCGCGGCAAACCCCATCCACCACGCCCCATCCTTTCCCTGCCGCGCCTGGCCTCGGCCGTTCAGGCCATGCCCATGCGCCAGGACCCGCCACCAATGCTGATCGGCGAACGTTGTAATGCCCAGGGAAGTCGCAAATTCAAGCAACTCCTGCTGGCCGAAGATTACGATGGCATCTTGGAACTGGCACGCGAGCAGGTCAATAACGGTGCCCATGCCCTGGATATTTCCACGGCCCTCACCGAGCGCCCCGATGAAGCGGAGCTGATGCGCAAAGTCGTCAAAAAGCTCTCCATGGGTGTTGAAGTGCCCCTGGTGATCGATACCACCGAGGTCGAAGTGCTCGAAGTGGCGCTCAAGACGGCGCCCGGCCGCTGCCTGATCAACTCCACCCATCTCGAAGGCGGCCGCGCCAAAGCCGATCGCGTCTTCCGCCTGGCCAAAGAGCACAATGCCGCCGTGATTTGCCTGACGATCGACGAGCAAGGCATGGCCAAAACTCGCGAACGCAAGCTGGAAGTGGCGCAGCGCCTCTACGAAATCGCCGTCAAAGAGCATGGCCTGCCCCCTGAGTCACTGGTTTTCGATGCCCTCACTTTCACCCTCGCCACCGGCGATCCCGAGTTCGCCAACTCCGCCATCGAAACACTCGAAGGCATTCGTCTGATCAAACAAAACCTGCCCGGCGTGCTCACCTCGCTCGGCGTGAGCAACCTCTCCTTCGGCCTAGCACCGCATGCCCGTCCGGTGCTGAACTCGGTCATGCTCTATCACGCCGTCCAAGCCGGCCTGGATATGGCGATCATCAACCCGGCTCACGTCACCGCTTATGCCGATATTCCCGCCGAAGCCCGCGAACTGGCCGAAGACCTGATCTTCAACCGTCGCCCGGATGCCCTCCAGCGCTACATCGAATACTTTGAAAAAGTCAGCCCCCAGGCCGAAAGCACGGTTGCCGATCCAACCGCCGGCATGACCCCCGAAGAGCGCCTGTATTGGCGCGTCGTACACCGCCACAAGGAAGGGGTCGAAACGGATATTGACGAGATCATCGCCCGCGACCTGGAACAGGAAGTAAGCGATCAACCCCTCCGGGCGCGGCAACATGCCTCCGCCGTGCGCATCCTGAACACCATGCTCCTGCCGGCGATGAAAGAAGTCGGCGATAAATTCGGCGCCGGCGAGCTGATCCTGCCCTTTGTGCTCCAATCCGCCGAAGTCATGAAACGTGCCGTCGCCCACTTGGAAAACTACCTGGAGAAGAAAGAGGGCGTGAGCAAAGGGCGCATCGTGTTGGCCACAGTTTACGGCGATGTCCATGACATTGGCAAAAACCTGGTCAAAACCATCCTCGCCAACAACGGCTACGAAGTGATCGATCTCGGCAAGCAAGTGCCGGCCGAAAAGATCATCCAGACGGCCGTCGAAACGCAGGCCACGGCGATCGGCCTTTCGGCACTCCTGGTGAGCACCTCGCGGCAAATGCCACTGATCGTGAACGAGCTTCAACGGCGCGGCCTGCAATTCCCTGTGCTCATCGGTGGTGCCGCCATCAACCGCCGCTTTGGTCGGCGCATACTCTTCACCGAAGATGGCCGTCCCTATGCGCCCGGCGTCTTCTACTGCAAGGATGCATTTGAAGGATTAGAGACAATGGATGCCCTTATCGACCTGCAGCGGCGCGAAGTACTCCTCGACCGTATCCGGCGCGAAGCTGAAATGGAGATCGGGCGCCTCTCTTCGACCCGGAGCGCAGGTGCCCGTCCCCGGTCCGCGGTGGTGCCGCAGCCGATCCCCTTCCCTAGCAAATGGGGTCCCCGCATCGTCAAGGAAATGCCCTTGGAGCTAGTCTTCCAATGTCTTTCCAAAAACGAGCTCTTCCGCCTTTCCTGGGGTGCGAAAAACGCCCATGGCGAGGAATGGGAGCGCCTACAAGTCGAATTTGAAGAACGCTTGGCGCGCATGCAAAAAGAAGCTATGCGCCACGGTTGGCTAAAACCACAAGGCGTTTACGGCTACTGGCCCTGTCAATCTGAAGGGGATGATCTGATTATTTACGACCCGGCCACCTTGCAATCCTCTTCCCCCGAAGAAATCATGCGCTTCACCTTCCCGCGCCAACCCGATCAAGAACATCTCTGCCTGGCCAATTACTTCGCCAGCGTAGATTCGGGCAAATTCGACGTGGTCGCCTTCCAAGTAGTCACCGTCGGCGCCACGGCTACAGAGCGTTTTGAGCAGCTTCAGGCCGAAGGCAACTACTCCGAAGCCTATTTCTTCCATGGTCTAGCCGTGCAAACCGCCGAAGCCACGGCAGAATATCTCCACCGTCACATCCGCCGCGAACTGGGACTGGCGGAAGGCCAGGGCAAACGTTATTCCTGGGGCTACCCGGCCATCCCCGATCTAGAAGACCATCGCAAAGTCTTTGACCTGCTACCGGCTGAAAGCGCACTGGGCATGTCGCTCACCGTAGCCTATCAGCTGGTGCCGGAACAATCCACCGCGGCGATCATCGTCCACCACCCCGAAGCGAAATACTACAGCGTCGGCAAAAGCCGCGTCGAACAACTTATGAAGGAATAGGGAAAACGCGAAATGGAAAAGCCCAATTTCTTGGAACTTCTCGATCGGGCCACTTCCCCCCTGCTGGCCGATGGCGCCATGGGCACCATGCTCCACGCCCAGGGAATTCCGTTCGATCGCTGCTTTGACGAATTGAACCTAACGCAACCAGAACTGGTCCTCCAGATCCACCGGCAATATATCGAGGCCGGTGCGCGGCTGCTGCTCACCAACACCTTCGGCGCCAACCGCTATAAGCTAGCGCGACACGGCCTAGCCTCTCAACTCGAAGCGATCAACCGCGCCGGGGTGAAATTGGCGCGTCAGGCTGCCGAGGGAACACAAGAGCCGGTTTTCATCGCCGGTGATGTGGGTCCCTTGGGCATACGCGTAGCCCCCTATGGCCGCATACGCGCTGAAGAAGCACGCAAAGCCTTCGCCGAGCAAATTCGCGTCCTGGCCCGGTCCGGCGCCGATCTGATCGTCATCGAAACGATCAGTGACCTAAACGAAGCGCGCCTGGCCATTGAGGCAGCGCGAGAAGTTTGCACCTTGCCCGTCGTCGCTTCGCTTACCTTCACCCGCGACGACCGCACCCTCTTGGGCGACGATCCGGCTCAAGTCGCACGCACCCTCGCCGAAGCCGGTGTAGATGTGATCGGCGTCAACTGTTCCGGCGGCCCGGCACAAATTCTGCGCATCCTGAAGCAAATGCGCGCCGTAGCACCCCAAGCGCGTTTCTGGGTCAAGCCCAACGCCGGCTGGCCAGAGCAGGTCGGAGGGCGCATCATGTACCCGGCCGATGCCACCTATTTCGGTGAGTATGCCCTCTCGTTCTGCCAGGCCGGAGCGCGCGTGGTCGGTGGCTGCTGTGGAACCACCCCTTCTCACATCGCGGCCATGCACGAGGCTCTAGCACGTTCCCAAGGTTGCATTGTTCCACCCATTGAATGGGTACAACCGGTGGAAGAGATCGTCGAAAGTACCGAGCCACCTTCACAATTGGCCCAAAAGCTACAGGCAGGTCGCTTCGTCATCTCGGTTGAAATGGACCCGCCGCGCGGCCTTTCGACCCACAAACTGGTCGCCGCCGCCGCTTTGCTCCAGGAGGCCGGCGCGGACGTGATCAACGTGGCCGATACACCGATGGCGCGCATGCGCATGTCGGCCTGGGCCGTTTGCGACGTGATCCAGCGACAGGTAGGTATCGAAACCACCCTCCACTTCCCCACCCGCGGCCGCAACCTGCTCCGCGTCCAAGGCGATCTGCTCGCTGCCCATGCCCTCGGCATTCGCAATGTCTTCGTCATTATGGGCGATCCAACGGCTATCGGTGACTACCCAGAGGCCATGGATAACTACGATCTCGTGCCCTCCGGGCTGATCAAGCTCATCAAACAGGGCTTCAACCTGGGCGTGGATCATTCCGGCGTTAGCATCGGCCAGCCAACTCAATTCTTCGTCGGCGCGGCACTGAACCTGGTCCCCGCCGAGCCAGAACAGGAGATGAAGAACCTGCGGCGCAAAGTCAAAGCCGGCGCCGATTTCTTCATCACCCAACCGATCTATCGCTCCGAAGATGGGGAACGCTTCCTGGAAACCTATGCCCGCACGCACGGCGCGCTGGAAAAACCCGTCCTCGTCGGCATTCTCCCCCTGGTCAGCCTGCGACATGCCCGTTTCCTACATCACGAAGTGCCCGGCATCTTCATCCCCCAGGAGATTCAAGATCGCTTGGAACGCGCCGGCGATGACGCAGCACAGGTGGGCATCGAGATCGCCGTGGAGCTCATCGAAAAGGTTAAGTCCTGGGCTCAGGGCATCTACCTCATGCCCCAATTCAAGCGATTTGACCTGATCGCCGAAATCATTGAAGCGGTACGATAAGGACCGTGGACGGTGGACCGTGGACCGTGGAGGGTGGACGGTTGAGGCAACTGGGCGACGGTCCAACACACCACTATCCAATATCCCACGGTGCCCGCTCGGCAGGCAGGCCGCTCAACCCACGGCGGATTGGGTCGGCGAGCTCAGGCAACAGATCGGCAGTGACCGCCAACAGGCCGAAACAACCGGCCAGCATCATATCGCCGAACGGCGCGGCAGGATAGGGGCGCAACGCACCGTTCCCCTTCGGCAGCATGCTCCGCCGTGGTCCGGTCACGACCACATCGAAATCAGCGGGACGGGGCAAAGGAAGGGGATGCGGATCGTAGACCAGCGCACCATGCCCCTGGTCTTCAAACACTTCCTCGTTCGTCAACGTCCCTTCGGCCAGGCGCAAAAGCAATTCCACCAATCGCGCCGAGGTGATCTCACCGGTATGGTGCTCGAAAAGGCCTTCGATCCCGTTTGGACCAAGGCGAAAAGCCAGCGCATGGAAATTGCCGATATTGGCAATCAAAACCCGCTCCTCAACGGCCACGCGGGGATCGAACAAAGCCCCTAAAACGGCCGCCGGCGCCGTATCCATCACAATCAGCGGGCAATCCAACTCCTTTGCCGAAAGCGCCACCGCTTGCAAACGGGTGAGGAAAGAGGGAATATGCGGTGCCAAATAGGCCAGCGCCGAAAGGCGATTCTGCTCTCGCAGCCGCCGATGCAAATACTCAAAGCGGAAGCGGCGATCGGAAACCCCCGGCGGGGCGGCGCCGTGATCGAAGACGGCCACGGCCACAGCCGCTAAATCGTCCATCTCCACACCGAAGCTACGGAAAGCCGCAGCCAGCGCCGAGAAATCGAAGTCCTGGAAGCGAATGCGCTCCACATCCGAGGGCAAACCGCGCGCCTCATCCTCCGAAACAAGCTGCACCCCCAAGCGACAAACACGTTCGAGATCGTCATCCAAGGTTTGGGCAGCGGAGGGCGTAGCGTAGACGGTCAACCCGGCGCGCAGGTGATCCTCCACCGCCCAAGCGCACGGGCCACCCCCCATCATCACTCCTTCGATCAGGATAGCGGAGCGTCGGCGCGTTGCCTGCTGAATCTGCCAACGGATCTGCAACGTGGGCGAAGGAAGCACCAGCTTATAGCCGTTTTCAATATCCAGACGCGAATCGAAAAGATAGATATCCTGAGTGCCGGTACCAATATCAACGGTCAAAATTTTCATATGTGCTTCCAAGGAAGAGAAAGGGTAAATGTGGTGTCTTTATCGCGTTTGCTTTGGACCTCGATCCGCTCACCATGTCCCGACACGATCTGCTTGCAAATGGGCAAACCGAAGCCTGTGTCGTCGGCTTCTCCCTCATGCCGATACACGATAAAAGTTCTCGAACAGATGCGGCAAATCCTGCTGCGGAATGCCCAGGCTGGCCTCTTCGATGGCCAGGCAACGCCGATCTCGGCGGTGCTGATATGCCATTAACCGCCAAACAATCAGATCAATCCGAAGTCCCATCGAGCACTTCCTGAGCCAGGTCCGGCAAGGCACGTGCTACATCTTCCAGTAAAAGCACATCGGCACGCACCCCTAGATATGTTTCAGATTGATTAATGATAATCAAATGTGCTCCTCGATCCAGAGCCTCCAAGGGCAGCGAAGCCACCGGTAGCACCTCCAACGAGGAGCCGGCAATGATGATCAGATCACAATTTCGCACCTCGCTTTGCGCCTCCTGCCAGGCCTTTTGAGGCAACTGTTCTCCGAACAGGATGACATCCGGCTTGAGAATACCCCCACAATGGGGGCAGCGGGGAATGATGCCTTGGTGCACGAAGGGTTGCAGATAAGGCTCGGCCTGGGTCTTGAAAAAACACTCGCGGCAGGTGAGCGTTTCCAGCGTTCCATGCACCTGGATCACCCGCCGCGAGCCGGCCTTTTGGTGAAGCATATCTATGTTCTGCGTGATCACCGCCTTGAGATGGCCGGCACGTTCTAGCTCGGCTACTGCCCGATGCGCTGCATTGGGCTGCGCCTGATACATTTGTGCCGCCAGGGGACGAAACCACTCGAAAAAGCGCTCGGGTGAATGGCGGAAAACGGTCAGCGAAGCCACCTCCATCGGGTCAACGCGCGCCCATAAACCGCTCCCCTCCGAGCGAAAATCCGGAATACCGGAAGGCGTGGAAATGCCGGCGCCACTCAGCAAAACGGCATATTTCGCACGGCGAACAAGAGAAGCGGCAAAAGCCAGGCGCACTTGATAGGATGGCATATCTTCTCAGATTTTGAAAGGCTCAGAACCCCTCCAGCTTGCTCAGGTCGGCCAGGCCGGCGCTCAGGGCAGCCACCTTGCCAACCAGTGCCAGGCGGTTGCGACGCACAGCTTCTTCTTCGGCCATGACAAGCACCGCGTCAAAGAACGCGTTGATCGCCGGCACCAGCTGCGCCAGGGACTCCAGGAATTTGTCCAGGGTGCGCAGCGACGGTTGGAGGCGCAGTTGCTCGTATAGCGCCTTTTCCGCCTCTTCACGGAAAGCGGCGGGATCGACTTCTCCAGGTCCACCCTCCAGGGCCGCCGAGCGCAGAATGCGCACGCAACGGGCATAGGCCGGTAGGATTTGTGACCAATCTGGGCGCTCTACCCAGGCCTGTAGTTCACGCACAGCCCGCCGCGCCGCAGCCGGGTTCCAGGCCTGTTCGGCCAGGATGGCTTCGATCACGTCATAGCGATAGCCTTCCTCTTGCAACAAAACGCGCAGGCGTCCGGTCAGGAAATCCAGTACTTGCTGTTGCACCTCTTCGCTCACCGGCACCGGCTGGATCGCCGCGGCAGCCGCAATGGCCTGACGCAGATCGAAGTCCAAGTCATATTCCAGCAACGGCTGGACGATGCCCAAAGCGGCACGGCGCAGCGCAAAGGGGTCCTTATTACCACTCGGCATCAGGCCGACGGCAAAGAGGCCGCAAAGCGAATCCAGCCGATCGGCCAGCGCCAATGCCAGGCCGGGACGGGTGCGCGGCACGGTCTGATATTGCTCGCCGATCGCCTCGGCGACCTGCGGCGACTCACCGCTATGCAGGGCATACTCGCGCCCCATGATCCCCTGTAGCGAGGTCATCTCGGTCACCATCTGGGTAACCAGATCGGCCTTGGCCAGGAAAGCGGCCCGTTCGGCCCAGGCGCTCTCCTGCGGAGTGAGAGCGAGCATCGAAGCGATGGTGGAGACCAGGCGAGAGATGCGCTCGGATTTTTCCAGCATCGAACCAAGTCGTGTCTGGAAGGTCAGGCGGCTGAGCAGAGGGCGGAATTCTTTCAGCTTATGCTTACGATCCTCGCGCACAAAATAGGCGGCATCGGTGAAGCGGGCAGCCAGAACGTGCTCATTGCCGGCGCGCACGATCTCGCTCCATTCGCCATCTCCATTGCGGACGACGATGAAATACGGCAAGAGGCCTTCGGCGTTTTCGGCGGGCAGGACGGGGAAGTAACGCTGGTGCTTGCGCATCACCGCAATGAGCACGGCGCGCGGCAGGGAGAGGAATTCGGGATCGAAGCTACCCAAAATGGCAAACGGCCGCTCGACCAGATGGGTGACTTCCTGGAGCAAGTCTTCTTCGATCAATGCGCGCCCTCCCACCGAGGCGGCCAGCTGCTCCACCTGTTGGCGGATGAGCGCGCTTCGCTCCTGCGGATCGAGCACAATGCCGGCTTCGGTTATGCGCTGAAGGTACGAGGCCGCATCAGGGATCGGCACAGGGGGTGAATCATAGGGGCGCAGGCCGCGCGAAAGGTTGCCGCTGGTCACGCCGGTATATTCAAACGGAATGACCTGATCGCCAAGCAGGGCCACCAGCCAGCGAATGGGACGGGAGAAAGCGGTGGAATCGCCGGCTCGCCAGCGCATGGATTTTTCAAACTTCAGCGCGGCGATCCAGCGCGGCAGCGCCTCGGCCAAGACCTCGAGCGTGGGGCGCCCAGCCTCCTGCTTGCGCGCAAAGAGATAGGCTGCGCCCCCCTGTTCACGCACCTGGAGATCCTCTACACGCACTCCCATCTTGCGTGCAAAGCCGAGGGCAGCCGGGGTTGGTTGACCATCGGCATCAAAGGCTTTTTCGGCCAGCGGGCCGCGCACCCACTCTTCGCGATCCTGCTGACGGGGAGCGAGCCACTCGATATAGAGGCTCAGTCGGCGCGGGGTGCCAAAGACGCGTACTTCGCCATGCGGAATGCGCAATGCATCGAGGGCAGCGGGGATATTCTGGCGAAGCTGAGCTAAGGCGGCATCTACGTCTGCGGGTGGCAGCTCCTCGGTCCCGATCTCGAGTGCGCAGGGCACTTCCGCCGAAGGGGTGACCAAGCTTCGAGCGAGCGGAGCGGCCTCGGACGGCAGCGAAGCGCTTCGATCCCTCAACAAAGGATAACCGAGAGATTTGCGCTGTTCCACATAGGCTTCGGCAACCCGACGCGCTAGATCGCGCATTTCGCGGAAAAAGAGCTGCCGCTCGGTGACGCCAATGGCGCCGCGGGTATCCAGGATGTTAAAGGTGTGGGAGCATTTCAACAGATAATCATGGGCCGGGAGCACCAAGCCCTGCGCCAGAGCGGCTTCGGCTTCGGCCTTGAAGAGGTCGTACATCGTGCGCACGCGCGGCACGTCGGCGATCTCGAAGTAGTACTTGCTGTGTTCGAACTCTTCGCGGCGCCGGACCTCGCCATAGGTAACGCCGGGTCCCCAGGGTTCATCCCAAATGGCTTTGGCATTGTTCAGGGCGATTAGGATGCGTTCGAGGCCATAGGTGATTTCGACGGCCACCGGCTCCAGGGAAAGGCCACCTACCTGCTGGAAGTAGGTAAATTGAGTGATCTCCTGACCATCCAACCAGACTTCCCACCCTAATCCCCAGGCGGCGATGGCCGGTTGTTCCCAGTTATCCTCGACAAAGCGAATGTCGTGTTGCCGTGGGTCAATGCCCAGGGTTTTGAGGGATTCAAGGTAGAGTTCCTGAGGATTGCCAGGATCGGGCTTGAGGATGACCTGATATTGATAGTGCACCTGAAAACGATTGGGGTTTTCACCGTAACGGCCGTCATCTGGGCGAACGGATGGTTCCACATAGGCCACATTCCAGGGTTCGGGGCCGAGCACGCGCAGGAAAGTGGCCGGATTCATCGTTCCGGCACCGACCTGAGTGTAATAAGGCTGCCAGATGAGACAGCCCTGCGCCGCCCAGAAGTTTTGAAGTTTGAGGATGATCTCTTGGAAGGAAGAGGACATAGACCTCCCTGATTGGGGTGTGGTATCGAAAGTATTATACCAGGG
>JBBIGZ010000023.1:0-37296 GCA_037447295.1 Chloroflexota bacterium
CGCGCGGGGGATTTCAATTTTAGAGAGGCTCCGATATTTGCCGTCGTGCCGCCCGGAGGCGCTTCCCAATGAGGGAATAGCGAGATTCGTTCTCGGCCGCCGATAAGAGGATCACTTTTGCCTCACCAACAAACCCCGAAGCGATCCACTCCTCCAGAGCGAAGAGACTCCATGGAACTGCCCCTAAGCGAAGCGCTACTTTGCTGGTATCAGGAACATCGCCGTCGGCTTCCTTGGCGAGAACAGGAGGATCCCTACGCTGTTTGGGTGGCCGAGATCATGCTCCAGCAAACGCGCGTGGAGACCGTTGTCCCCTATTTCGAGCGTTGGATGGAGCGCTTCCCGACCGTGTTTGCCTTGGCCCAGGCCTCAGAAGAAGAGGTGCTGCGTCTGTGGGAAGGGTTGGGGTACTATCAGCGGGCGCGCAACCTGTGGCGCGCAGCCCAACAGATCGTAGAACACTACAACGGTGAATTGCCCCGGGAGCGCAAAAGCCTACAGCAGCTGCCCGGCATCGGGTCCTACACTGCCGCGGCCATCGCTTCTTTCGCTTTCGGCTTGGATGAAGTGGCGATCGATGGCAATCTCAAGCGTGTTCTGGCGCGTCTTTTCGATCTGGCAATTCCCCTCAATGGCACAAAAGCGCACAAAACGCTAGAAGCGGTAGCCCGTCAGCACCTGCCACCGGGTCGCTCAGCCGATTACAATCAGGCGCTCATGGACCTGGGGGCAACGATCTGTTTGCCGCAAAATCCGCAGTGTGAAAAATGCCCGTTGGAAAGTTTCTGCCTGGCACGAGCACGCGATACCGTTCATCTGCGCCCTTTGCCCCTCCCCAGGCAAGCGCTCCCCTGCCGTGTGCAGGTTTCGGCGGTCATCCGCCGTGCCGAGAGCGTGTTACTGACCCGGCGTCCTGCCAAAGGCTTGCTGGGAGGCCTATGGGAGTTCCCGGCTATCTTTATAGAAGCGGAAGAGGCCATTTCGATGGCCTCTCCGATCTTTCTGGAATCTCTTGGTTTGCAGTTGCAATTACGGGCAAAAATCGGCGAATTGGCGCATGCTTATACCCATTTTCGCCTGCAGGTGCAGGTCTGGGAATGTGAGTTACTCGCCGAGCCACCTGAGGGGCTGGAATGGGTGTCCTTGCATTGCCTTGGGGAGCGTCCGATGGGCAAAGTGGCGCGGCAAATCGCCCGTCGGCTAATAGCGCAATAGACCTCCGATCAAAAC
Source organism: Chloroflexota bacterium (assembly GCA_037447295.1). Taxonomy (GTDB): domain Bacteria; phylum Chloroflexota; class Anaerolineae; order Anaerolineales; family Villigracilaceae; genus 630D-37. The sequence goes on from JBBIGZ010000023.1 coordinate 1,231, forward strand.
CGGCTCTAGCGCCGGCACCCCACTCACGATTTCGACCTCCCCGCCGCTTTCAAGCACCTTGCGCACGGCCAACTCCACAGCATCCGGAATCTCACGGAAAGAAGCATCGCAGAACGGGCATTTTTCCAAGGCCTGGGTGGCCAAATAACCACATCCCTGGCATTGGTAGCCTTTGGCCCGATATCCATCGCGTACGATCAGGGTCTGCACGCGGCCGGCGTGCACCGCTTCCAGCGTCTCATCCAGGCGCACGACGCCCTTTTCGCCCTTCGCTGCAGCGGTGATCATCTGTTCTACGAGCTGGGCCTCGCGCTGTCGTTCGGCGCGCTGACCGATCTCCAGTACTTTTTCCAGCAGCTCAGCGCGATTTGCATTGAGATTTATGGCAAAAGTACCTACAACCAGGCTTTGCAGAGATTTCGGTAAGTAGCGGCGGAAGAGATTGACGTTTTCATCTGTGCCGCCGAGCAACAAGCGACGCCAACGTTTTGCCTCGAAAAGGCGCGCGGCCTGTTCGGCAGCTGCTCTCATATTCCGCTCGGTCACTTCTTCTTCGTAGTGGGTCTGCCCGGCTGCGCCTCCACGGCGACCGGGAAAGGTTGATGCGCCGCCGCGTTTGACGTGGCGCACTTCCTCTCCTTGAAACTCCCCAAGATCTTCCAGCTCCCCTAGATGGAAGGAGAAGAAGCGAGCGCGTTGCTTATCTACTAGGAGGATGCCATAATGGCCATAATCATCTAGCAGGTGGGCAAGGGGCTTGACATACGGCTGATTGCCAACGAAATAGCGGCTTCGGAGCGGCACACCCAAAGGATAGGCTCGGAAAAAATCCTCGGCGGCACAGGAAAAGAGCGCCAAGGCACGCCCTTTCCATTCTCGGCCGTGATCGACATAGTCCCAAATCCGCGCTTCATCCTGGGGCATATTCACTTCGCGCAACATATTGCGCAGGTTTAGTCGAATGAGGTCCGTATTGGCCTGCGAGGGTTCGAGGTTAAGGTATACGCTCAGCACCGGTGCCTCGCTACGATATTCGAGCAATTCACGGATGGCAGCATCTGTCAACATAGCAACCTCCTGAGAAGGGAGAATCTGGAAATCTCTGACCGTCTCGCCAGGCACCCAATCCCTTGCCTACACTCTAAGGCCCGCGACTCTTTAACTTCTCACGGGCGCTTGCCCAAGGTCACCGAAATATCCACCTTTTGATCGCCGCGCAGAACGGTCAGGATGACAGTATCACCGGGAGATTTGTTGTTTATCAGATAGCGCAATAGGTCATCGAAGCGCTTGACTTCGCGCCCATCAATAGCCACGATCAGATCGCCACCGGCTTCTAGTCCTTGAATGCTGGTGGGTTGATTGCCGCCGCGCAGGCCGGCCTTATCCGCAGGGCTACTCGGTACCACCTGTGTGACGTATGCGCCGGTAAAGCTTTTCAGCCCAAGGGCCTCAATGGCCACCAGATTTAATTCCGGAATTGCAGAAATGCCGAGATAGGGATAGTCATAGTGACCGGTCTGGATCAGCACCGGAAATACCCGGCGCACAATGTTGATCGAGATAGCAAAGCCAATGCCACTGTTGAGCGGTTCACCGCTCATGGTGAAGTTAGTTGTACGAATGGCACGGTTGACCCCTATCACCTCACCACGCAGGTTGAACAGCGGGCCACCGGAATTGCCAGGGTTGATCGCGGCATCCGTCTGAATAATATCACCTGCCGAGAAGAAAGATCCGCCTGGAGCTGCACGCTCCGATTCAAGCGTGCGTCCGAGGGCAGAAATAATACCCACCGTCATCGTCCCCGAGAGGCCAAACGGATTACCGATCGCAACTACGGTTTGCCCAACTTTGAGTTGATCTGAATCGCCTAGCGACAATGGATGGATTTCTTCAGCCGGAGCATCTACTTTGATCACTGCCAAATCGGAATCCAAGTCGGTGGCAATGACCGTACCATAAGCCTTATAGCCGGAAGTAAAATCCACCTCCACCCGCTGCGCATCTTCCACAACATGATAGTTCGTGACAATGTGACCTTCACGATCGACGACGAAGCCCGATCCCAGGGAAGCAGCATCCAAGTTACGAATAGCCACCACACCGGGGATGACGCGCTCATAGAGCGCCACAAGCACCTCTTCCTGGATAGCGTTGCTTGGCGTGGGAAGGTTATTCAAAGGCTCGGCCGCCGGGAGCGTGGGGAGGGCGGCCGATGTGGGAGCGCTCAAAAGCACACCAACTTGGCTCAGTTGGCAAGCCATTAAGAACAAAGAGATCGCTCCAAGGATAAACCAGAAACGAGATTTCTTCATGTTATTACTCCTAAGCTAATTGTGCGGCTTCCTGAAGCAAAGAGCGTTGACGCTCAGAAAGCCGTTGTGGGATGCGCACGTGCACGCGCACGTATAAATCCCCTTTCACCGACGGGTTTTTGACATCCGGCATGCCCCGTCCACTCAAGCGGAAGACCTGTTCGGGTTGGGTACCGGCGGGGATGGTGAGCCAGACGCGACCGGTGGGTGTTTCAACAGGCACTTCCCCACCTAACAGCGCGGTGAATACATCTATCCGCACATCGGTATACAGATCGCGGCCTTTGCGTTCAAAGCGCGGATCGGGAAGCACCTCGATCACCAGGTAGAGATCGCCTCCATCTGGGGCAGCATTGCGCACCCGCACTTTTGAGCCGTTATCTACTCCGGCCGGGATGCGCACGCGCAACGTCTGGCCGCCGCTGCGGATTTCGCGCTCGGTCCCTTGGTAGGCTTCCGCAAAGGTTATTTGGAGTGGTTGCTGGTAGCCGCGCCCGGCGCGTGAATGCCCTCGTGTTTGCGAGGTGGGGCCGAAGCCACCAAAGATCTGGCGGAAGAATTCGGAAAAGAGATCCCCCTCACCGAACAGGTCGCCAAAATCGCGCACCTCTACGCGCACCCCGCCCGGCGCCCCGGTGAACCATTGAGACCAATCGAAGTCACCTGTTCCGCCCCCTGCCTGCCACTGGGCATAGGCATTGCCCAGGCGATCGTAATGGGCCCGCTTCTGAGGATCGCTAAGGACTTGATAGGCCTCGTTAATCTCTTTGAACTTTTCTTCTGCCTCTTTATTGCCCGGATTGCGATCCGGGTGATATTGCATGGCCAGCTTGCGATAAGCCCGCCGAATTTCTTCGGGACTGGCATTGCGGTCTACACCGAGAATCCGATAATAGTCTTTGTACTCCATAACTCCATCCAGACACACAATGCGAGTTTTCAGACTCATTTTTACACCAAGCGCTACCCGTTCAGCGCCCGGCAGAACAAGAACTCATTCAGATGTATTCTATGCCTAACAAAGGGGGCACGTCAAGAGGTTGCTCGAAAGTCTAACATCCTTCTAACGCTAGGGGGACCCTCAAAACCTTTTCTGCCCAGCGAAGCGAGGGAAAAATCTCCCGACCCTGCCGTGATTCTGTGAATTTCGCCGATCGAACGCCGCGAGGGCCTAACCTTTCTCCCGATCGTCAATAAGTCACAGCGGCATCTTATCATTTTGCCGTTCAAGCAAGGAAGCTGCGCCGGTGGAGAGGGCTGGGACCCAAGCGCTGCAATGCCTGACGATGTTGCTGAGTGGCATAGCCTTTATGTTGGGCAAAACCATAGCCTGGATAGAGACGTGCCATCTCAATCATGTAGGCATCGCGCGCCGTTTTAGCGAGGATGGAAGCGGCGGCGATGGTGAGGGAAAGCGCATCTCCATCGACTAGGCTGGTTTGAGGAAGATCGAGCGAGGAAAGGTGGAGCTGAAAATCGGTGAGCAGATAGTCCGGAGGATAACGTAAGGCGCTTAGGGCGCGCAGGGCGGCCAATCGCACCGCGGCGACGATGCCCCAGCGATCGATCTCCCCGGCCGAGGCGAAACCCACCGCCCAATCCATGGCAACCTGCCGAATGCGCTTGGCCCATCGTTCACGCTGCGGCGGGGTCAATTGCTTGGAATCGCGCACTCCGTTCAAGGTCCGCAAAAGGCTTGCGGCGGCAGGGGGCAGCAGCACTACCCCCACAGCAACCGGGCCGGCCAGCGCACCTCGTCCGGCTTCGTCCAGTCCCGCAATCGCCCGATACCCTGCCTGCCAGAGAGGCTGTTCGATCTCAAGGTTGGGTACGATCATACATTCCCCGGTAGGCGTTGTATCGAATGCGCCAGAGATCGAAAAACATGCGTATGGCATCCCTAAAAAGGTTGACTTTGCTTTCCGGGTTGAAATACCAATCGATCGGCACTTCGCAAATCCGATAACCCCGGCGCCGGGCAAGGTAGAGGATCTCGACATCAAAGGACCACCCCATTAGCGTTTGACGGGGAAAGAGGTCTTCGGCTACGGCGGCGCGGAAGCACTTAAAGCCGCATTGGGTATCCTGAATGCCGGGAAGAATGAGCAGACGGATGAGAGTATTGAAAATGCGCCCGCTCAGATGACGATGAAAGGGTTCGTTATAGCGAACGGCACCCGCTGCTTCGCGCGAGGCAATGGCAATATCACAATCTCGTTGGGGAGGCAAAAAGAGGGGAATTTGCGTTTCTGGCATGGAAAGATCGGCATCGCAAAGGAAGCGATAGTCGCCGCGCGCTTCGAGCATGCCACGACGAACGGCACGACCTTTGCCGGCCCGATCTTCATGAAAAACGCGCACATGGGCGTTCACTGCAGCATAGGCCTGGGCGATCTCAAAGGTGCGATCGGTGCTGCCGTTTTCGACGATCAGGATTTCAAAATCATAACCCTGGGTAGAAAGAAAACGGCTCAGCCGCTCCAGGGTTTGGGGCAAGCGAGATTCTTCGTTATAAGCAGGGATCACGATGGAGAAGAACGGCGATGTCAAGACGCTAACGATAAAACGAAAAGAGTAGGATGAGGCCGATGACGAGAAAGAGCTCGATCCCCCCCATGATGGCAAGCAGCACCCACTGTTTAGATTGAAGGCGGCGGCGACGGGGAGTGGCAGAGGGGCGCGGGCGAGGCGCTGAAGACGGGGTAGGGGCAGCTGGACGCGGCCGATTAGAGACTTCAGCAGGAGGTAGAGAAGGCGCAAGCCGGGGCTCCTCCATAGCGGAATCTGTTTGCAGTTCTGGGAGGGGCGCTTCGGCAGGAGCTGCAGGGGTTTCAGCCGTTTCCGGGGTGGTGCGTCGCGGGTTCAGGAGGCGCTCCGCCAGGTTCTGCACCTGGGCCGGCGAAAGTACCGGCCGCGCCTGGGCCAGAGAGAGAGCAAAGCGCTCGATCGCATCGCTCAAGATGATGCGAACCGCAGGGCGTAGCGTTTGGACATGTAAGCCAGGATCAGCGGCCACCAGCACCGCCTCTACCGGGGTGGGCAAGCTGATCCCTTGGCGTTCCAGCAGGACCTGGATGGCGCGGGCAAATCGTTGGGCACGGCGGATCAGGTTGATGCGGGCCGGGCGGGAGATCTCTCCCACCAACGCATTCCATTCATCCCCTTTGGCCTCAAAGAGGCCGCGCGCGCCGCTCACTTGGAGCACAAACAGGCCGGCCGGGCCGATCAGGATCAGAGGCACGAGCACCGAACCTTCTGCCAGAGGATAGTTACGAATCGCAATGAACCCCTTTTCGAGCACTTTTTCGAGACGTTCCAATACCAATTTCTGCGCTTCCAAATCTTTGGGCCAATCCATGCCGTATTTCAGCATGCCGCGCAACCTTCCAATCAAAGGCAGGTTGCCATTTGCATCCAGAAAAGGGGTTTGATCGTAACGTTTCATGGTCAGAAAAGTGGCAGTTCCAGGTCGTCCTGCGTGGCATCGGGATGGGTGGCGATGATCTCTTCGCCGTTGCGCTGCAGGAGGAGGACGGGCTTTTGGATCTCGAACGAATTGGCCCAAAATTCTTTACGGCGACCAGTGAAGAAGCGCTTGCCCTGCTTCAAACGGGAGAGCAAGGTCTGCCGATCGAGAAGCACATGATCGCCAAACGCGGCGCCACGTCGCTCGTGGACGCGCACCAGTGAAATTTTGCCATCCCGATAGCGCACCGTTTCAATGACACCATCGAATCTAGGGCGAGCCATAGGGATTCTCCTTCTCTCGTAAGATTGTGAAAGCGCTTGCATTTTAACACAAAACCGCCATCCTGTTGGATGGCGATCAACAGTCGGGGTGGGCGGACTTGAACCGCCGACCCCCGCGTCCCAAACGCGGTGCGCTGGCCAACTGCGCTACACCCCGGCATGAATAAGTATACCTGCGAAAGGGAAGAACGTCAATGGAAAGTGGAAAGCGAATGCTGTAGGCCTTTCTAATGTAAGCGGACATGGCTTGCATGAATTTTGCAAGGACAACACTTGACTCCGCTGCAAAAACCATCTCTGCGACATGGGCTCGATTCAATGGGACACGGACAAACACGGATGACACAGAAAAATATAAACAGGTCTATGGCTAGAACTGTTCTTGACCGCCAATATTACCAATGGCAATAAGGTTTTATCGTAAAATTGGAAATTTTCTCAAAGATATATGGAGATCGAAATTTGAAACGCTTTCAGAGCGTGCCTTTTTGTAGTGAAAGGACTTTTTGCAGTGAACTCAGCAATAGAAATGTTCTGGAATCCTCCAAGCCAAGAGATGGGCGATTTCTTTTTCATGCTAAAATTGAACCTGTCAGGCTACCGTGCGGCTGCGCAAACGTTTTCTCCTCTTCCTTGTGGCGATCGGCATCCTGGTGCTTGTTCGGAGCAGCCGGCAGAACGTTGCGGCGCTTGGACCGCCTGGGCCGGATCGCTATACGCGGATCAAAATTGACTACACTGCTCACGTCTGGTGGATGACGCGCTGGTCGAACAATCGGGTGGAATGTGAGCTGACTGTGGATCACGAGGGCCTGCCTACCCCTTCCGAAATTTATCGCGATTGCGGCAAAGATCTGTACAACGAATATATCGAACAACCCCTTTGTTTCAATGCCGACACTACGTTGTGCCGTGGGTTTTACTTCTACGAGGTGCGCACTTACCCTGCTTCTCGCGAGATCATCCTCTCGCTACCGGCAGCGACGGTTTGGGTTTCGGTGGAGGGATGTGAAGAGGCCCCTTTGCAGTTCAGCTTTCTCTGTGAAGGTCAGCCACGCCTGCTCTTGAGCGGAGAAGAGCCCCTACCGAATGAGCATATCACGCGCATCGAAGGCATCTATGAGGGCGAAGCTTTTTCCTGCGATTCTCCCTGCACCCTGCTACTCAAACCGAAAAGCGGCAAGCAGAAGCTGCAATTCTGGGCCTGGTCAAGCTACGGGGATTCGAGCGTTGCGTATACCGCTCAGATCCGGGTCACGCGAGCGGCGATCAACGATCCCGATCGAAAATACTGGTATGTCAACGTGCTGAGCAGTCAATGGCGCGGTCCGGCAGTCGCCTCCTGCAGCGAAGTCTGGGAAGCCTTCCCACCGGTTGAAGACCTACCTTCCTGGCTGGTCACTCCCACCCGTCCTGAAGACCTGAACACCGATATTCCCTACGAATACTTGGCCGCCAACCTGATCCAACAGGGCGCGGTGGACGTGAGCACCTGTCCAGACGGCGGATTGAACGCAGATGGGAGCGTTTCCCCTTGTGGTTTGGAAGCAGCGCGCCCGGCGATCACCGAGTGGCAGAATCGCTTCGATGCGCTCATCCTGGAGGTAGCCCGGAGCAGTGGCGTGCCGGCGCAAATGCTCAAGAACCTATTTGCCCGCGAGAGCCAGTTCTGGCCGGGCATTTTTCGCGATCGCAGCGATATCGGTCTCGGTCAGCTCACCGAAAACGGCGCCGATACCACCCTGTTGTGGAATTTCACCTTCTTCGATCAATTCTGCCCTTTGCTTCTTCCCCAAGAACGTTGCGATTTGGGATATGCCCGCCTGAGCAGTGAGGAGAAAGAAGGCTTGCGATTGGCGCTGATCCATGCCGTCAACGCATCCTGCGAAGAGTGCCCGCTGGGAATTGACATCTCCCAAGCTTCTTTCAGCATCGGAGTCTTTGCCGAAACGCTCCAAGCAAACTGCGCGCAAACGGGACGCATGGTGCGCAACCTGGCACGCAAGGCGCCAGGAGATGTCGTCTCCTATGAGGACCTTTGGAAGTTCACGCTGGTGAACTATCATGCCGGCCCCGGTTGTCTTTCGGTAGCGCTCACCCGCGCCTGGAACACCGAAAAAGTGCTCACCTGGGAAACGGTTGCTTCACACCTGGAGGGCGTATGTGCCCTGGGTGTAAAATACGTGGAAGAGATCGCACGTTAAACTTTGGAGGCCACATGCTCACCTTCGTTGAAAAAATCTTGTTCCTGCTGGCGGTACTGGTCTCACTCTACTACACCTACCGCGGCGTGCGTCGAATTGTGGACCTGATCCGCAGCGGCAACGGCCGTCCGGATTGGAAAAGCGCCTGGAAGCGAGTTCCGGAAGTTTTCTGGCGCGTGATCTCGTTTCAAACCGTTTTCCGCTTCCGTTTTTGGCCGAGCCTTTTCCATGCCTTGATCGGCTGGGGATTCCTGGTCTTCCTGGTGATCAACCTCTCCGATCTGATCTACGGTTATACAGGCTTTCGGTTGCTGGAAGCACTGGGGGGAATCGGCGATATCTATCGCTTTTCGGCCGATATAGCGAATTCGGCAATCCTGCTCGGCATGCTGGCACTGGTGGTGCGACGTTTTGCGATCCGCCCATCCACCCTCACCACCCGTGAGAGCACGCTGTTGCATCCCAAAGCGCGCTTCGGCATCGCGCGTGATTCGGCGATCGTTGCCACCTTCATCATCGTTCACAACGCGGCGCGCTTGCTGGGAGAATCCTTCTACCTGGCCATGCACGGCCCGGATTCCTGGCAACCGATCATTTCTCGCGTGGCTACGCTATGGTCGGGCTGGAATCCGATGGCGCTGGAGGTGGGAGAGCATCTCATGTTCTGGCTCTCGCTGGGAGCCGTGGTAGCGTTCCTGCCCTATTTTCCCTATTCCAAACACATTCACCTCTTCTTTGCTCCGCTCAACCTGTGGTTGAAACCCGCTCGTCGCTCCATGGGCGAGCTGAGCTATCTGAACCTGGACGATCCGAACATCGAAAAATTCGGCGCCGAAACCTTGCGCGACCTGGAATGGAAGCAGATCATGGATGCATACGCCTGCATCATGTGCTTCCGTTGCCAGGAGGTCTGCCCGGCCTATAACACCGGTAAGGTACTCTCGCCAGCGGCCCTGGAGATCAACAAGCGCTATCACTTCAACTATGGTGGGGATACCCAAGTACCCTTGCTCGAATTGATCCCCGAAGAAGCCATTTGGGCCTGCACTTCTTGCGGCGCCTGCGTAGAGATCTGTCCAGTGGGCAACGAGCCGATGCGCGATATCCTCGAGGCACGGCGCTATCTGGCGCTCATGGAAAGCCGCTTCCCGAAGCTCCTGGAAGGAGCCTTCCGCGGCATGGAACGCAATGCCAATCCATGGAACGTGCCCCAGGCCGATCGCATGAAATGGGCCGAAGGGCTGAACGTGCCGACGATTGAGCAAAATCCTGAACCCGAACTGCTCTGGTGGGTGGGCTGTGCCGCCGCTACCGATGCCCGTGCCCAGAAGACGGCACGCGCCCTGGCACAAATCCTGAACGCGGCCGGGGTGAACTATGCCGTGCTGGGACGCAACGAACAATGTACTGGCGATTCGGCGCGCCGCGCCGGCCGTGAGGATATCTTCTTTGCCTTGGCCCAGGCAAACGTGGAATTGCTCAACGAGATCCACCCTCGTCGCATCGTGACCACCTGCCCGCACTGTCTGCACACGTTGAAAAACGAATACCCGGCCTTTGGCGGGAACTACGAGGTCATTCACCACACCCAATTGCTGAACGAGCTGGTTGCCGAAGGCAAGATTCGGCTACAGGTCTCAGAGGACACCCTGACCGTGACCTTCCATGATCCCTGCTACCTGGGCCGCCATAACCGCATTTTCGATGCACCACGCCAGGTGCTCCAAGAGGGGGGTGTGCAATTAATCGAAATGCCGCGCCATGCGGAGACCTCGTTCTGCTGCGGCGCCGGCGGCGCTCAGATGTGGAAAGAAGAGGAGAAAGGCGATCGGCGCGTCAATCAGGCACGTTATGCCGAGGCACGCGCCAGCGGCGCCCAAGCGGTTGCAGTGGCCTGTCCCTTCTGCCTGACTATGCTCACGGACGCGGCGAAATCAGACGCGGCCGGCGGTTTAGAGGTCAAAGACGTGGCCGAGTTCGTGCTGGAGCGGATGAAATAATGCTTCATTCGCGCTCCCTTTACGACCTTTCCTTGCCTGCTTCCGGCGTGAGCATCGGCGTCTTCGATGGCGTTCATCGCGGCCATCGCTACTTGCTCCACCATCTCGTAGAGGGAGCACACCTGGAAAACCTGCCGGCAGTGGTGATCACCTTTCACCCTCACCCGGCCTGGGTTTTGGGTTACCAGCCGGATTTGAAGTACCTGACTTTGCCCGATGAGCGCGCGGCGTTGCTCCAACAACTGGGCGTGGATGTAGTGGTCACCTGCCCATTTGACCGTGAGCTGGCCGCGCGCTCGGCCCTAGATTTCATGCGCCTGGTGAAAAAACATCTGGGCGTGCGTCACCTGTGGATCGGCTACGATTTTGCCCTTGGACACGGACGGGAAGGCAACAGTGAGCGGCTCTCTCAGATCGGCAAAAAACTGGGATACCAGGTACACGTCGTGCCGGCAGCACGCGATGAAGATGAAGTGATCTCATCCAGCCGCATCCGTCAATTGCTCACTCAAGGCGAAGTGGCCGAAGCGGCGCGTGCTTTGGGACGCTTTTACGAAATCCGTGGGCGCGTGGTGCGAGGCGATGGGCGCGGTCGGCAGATCAACATCCCGACGGCAAATATCGATTATCCGCCGGAAAAGTTGATCCCGTCCAACGGCGTTTACGTTTGCCGTGCAAAGGTGGGGGAAAAGCGCTACGCCGCCGTGACCAACATCGGCTTCCGCCCGACGTTTGCGACCTCCGCTTCACGTCCGCTGATCGAAGCCCATTTGCTGGATTTTGAGGGCGATCTCTACGACCAGGAATTGGGCTTAGAATTCGTCGCCCGCATTCGCCAGGAACAGCGCTTCCCCAGTCCGGAAGCCCTGGTGAATCAAATTCTACAAGATATTCGCGAAGCGCGCCGTAAGCTGGAAGAGTTGCCAAAGTGGACGATCGAGAACAGGCCGTAGACACCAACCGGGCAGATATGTCGGAAAGCATACCAGTCGAAGAACGTTGCAGGAACAACATCTTCACAAAGGGGACAACGGCCGAATCTTTGACCGGCAAGACTTGCGAAGAATTGGCTCAAGACAGGTTGATGTCCTCCATAGTCTGATAAAAGCATTTCATTTTTTATGTTATGATTTGCCCAAATCGAATTGCTGTATAATTATTTACCACATCATTAAGCGAGAACGCCCAAGGGCGAGCACAAAATACCTAGAAGTAGCACAGGCTTACGAGACTGAGAGCAGCTATTCAGATCAAAGAGCGTTGGTTTAAGGCACGAGAAGGCCGGAGGATGGTGTGCCGTGGGCAAACGTTCGATTCCCATTTGGTTGATCACAGCTTTCGTGCTGTTTGGCATCACCCTAATGTGGGTGACAATGGTGATGGCCTACTGGCCGGCAGAGAATATTTTGCGCCTCCAAGAAGCGTATCGGTTGGGAGGTTGCTTATTCCAGATCGTCAGACCCAACATTGTCCCTGTTGATCAGCCGGTGGATCTGGAGGTTACGTTACAAAGCAGCCCGAATTGTACCTTGCCGGTTACCCTTGTGTTGCAAGTACCTCCAAAATTGATCGTCCAGGAACCGTCATCAGAAAAACCTGGTCGGATTGTGTTATCGTTCCCAGTAGAGGGGCAAACTCGGCGTCTTCGCCTGGAGAACGCACGATTCGTTAGGGGGTTTAAGGCGGATGAGAAGATCAAGTTGAGAAAAGATGAAACGTCACCGACCTTAGATACATATAATATCCCTATTGCGGTTGAAGGGGTTTTACGGGCAAGATTGATCCAGATCGGGAAAGAATTTCCCATCTTTCCACTTGCCACCCTGTTCCTTTCGCTGGCGGCATTCTATCGAGAATATGTATCGAAACAAGAAGAGGCAAAAGAACGCGAACGAAAAGAGACCGCAAACAAGGCTAGAAATTTATGGGAACAGATACGTCAAGACATTCAATCGGGTAACATTCAGGTAGCAAATGAGAACTTGCGAAGGCTCAGGGAAGAAAATCTGACCACTTATCTGGAGAAACCCGAAGAAGTGAAAATAGCCGAACGTCTGCTGCGAATCGCAAAAGGGGAATTTCGCTCTTGGACCGAACCTTTTCCTCCATATGGTTGGGCAAGTGAAGCTGCAGCAGCACTGATCTATGCTGCGATGCATCATCCAACCAATCGTTTCGTTTTGTTGAACTTGTTCCGCACTTTTCCGCAAGACGCTCTGAAGGCAGAACAACGCAAGACATTTCAGAAGGTACACCGTGAGTTGAGCGATGTTTTGATCGTCGAACGTCGTTGGCCGCTCTTGCCTAGAATACATAGTCAAGACAAAAAGCCAGATCTCTCCACTGTTTTTCCCGCGGTTGCCCAGGCCGAGAAAGAAGAGATAGGATTGTTTTCCGAGCAAGGGGGGATGTTTTACCCCGGCCATCCGATCTACAACCCGATACAATCGGCCAGGGAGATTTGTTTTGTGATAGGTAAAGCAGGGAGCGGGCGCACGGCTCTCTGCCTGGCATTCGGACGTTATCATCTCTTGGATGATGCGCGAATATATTCATTTGGTTGTTACCTGCCGTATGCAGTCCAAGCCGATCATCTGCGCCAGGCTCTGGCCACCCGCTTGCTGGAATTCATCGAAGCGAATCCATCCCAACTGATTAATTTGGAAGAGCCTCAGCGCCAATTACTGGCACGCTTTCTGAAAGTCAGCCTCGGAGCTTCTGTGGTAAGAGTGCGATTGTCATCCAAACTATATCATCCTGAGAAGACCCTCCAAAGCCAGAATCCAAAAACCGGTGGGCCCTTGGAAAGCGGTTCCGCAGGACCAGAAGTACCTCGAGAACAGGAGAACGGCGAAACAGTCCGGCAAACTGCAATCCGCGTTCATCTCCAGATGTTTTTAGAGATGTTCTCCACCGTTGATGAGAAGGTTTCATTAGAAGATCGCTGGCCTGTGATGCTGGCTGGCTGTCTGCAGGCTTTTGAATTCAAGCGATGTTCTATCGCCTTTGATCTCCGGGATCTTGTTTCTACAGCCTGGTACCAGCAAGTTGTGTTGTCCTTCTGGGAGGAAGTTTCTCTTTATTGGCCAGGCGCGTTTCATATCGTGATTGGAACGCCACAGGATGTCTATCCCTCCCCTCCTCAAGGGGTGAAATATTTTTTGGAATGGAAAGAGACGGAACTGGAAAATCTTTTGAACCATCGCTGGAAAAGAATCGATTCGAAACAGCCTTTGCGTTCCCTTTTCCAAGGAAATGCCCTCGACCTACTTTTACAGAAAGCCGGACGAAATCCCCGGCGCCTGCTGGAAATGGCGCATGCACTAATTCACGATAATTTTTCGCCTATTTCTGAAGAAGATGTTTTGAAATTATAATGAGTACACTGGGCTTAATTTCTCTCTGGCCATTTGAACCTTCAGAACGACACACTCCTGAACAGGAAGAGCGCTGGTGGCAGGAGTGTTACCAGCCTCTGCCAACGTTTTGGAGCGTAGTAGAATCATCGCGTTGGGCACTTGTATATGGCCCACCCCTCAGTGGGAAGAGTACATTACTGCGAGCGCTACAACGATATTACCGTTCCCGGGCTTTGGTCATTCCCGGCGAGATGGTCTTTCAGGAAAGTGAAGATGAGCCGGGGAAGAACTATCTGTATTACCTGATGCGCGCGGCCTCCTGGGATATCCGCCTCTACTTGAGCCGGCATCCAGAACATATTAAACGCTTGAGTCATACTCAGCGCGAGTTTCTGCGTTGGGCCATCGAAAAATTCCACCGTCCGCGTGCGTTTTTCAGTTGGTTGGACAGTCTGCCACAAGAAGCCGCAGACCTGTTTACAGACATTTCATATCAGGATATTTACCCTACCCAAACGGATTACTTGGATGTTCATGGCCAAATCGAAGAGTTGTGCAATCTGGCCCGACGGATCGGCTTTGAGCAGATTATCATTAGCATTGATGTTCCATCTTTTCCCTCATCCACCCTTCTGCAGCCAGTGGATGCGCTCCTTGGCTGGCTGGAGCCCATGCAACATCCTTCCCTGAAGATGATTATTGCCCTCCCAGAGTCTCAATTAACTTCAGAGCGTGCCGGCTTGGCTCGTGATCGCATTGCTTTACTTCCCCTAAAGCCCGCTCCTGAATTGATTCAATCGATTGTAGAAAGGTATTTGCAGCTAGCAACAGAGAGCCAGGTGAAAACCTTCGCCGAGCTTTGCCAACCTTCTCTCATCCAAAAGTTCCAGGCATTGCTGGAAGAGGAGCATTTCTCTTTTTCTGTCGGAGGTCATGTAGCCATTTTGGAAACCGTACTCCGTTTTATCCAGCAAAATGCCAACTTTATTGATGAATTTCCCCTTTCTCTAGATCATTATCCGCAGATTCGCGCCATGTTTTTCAGAAAATACCTACCCCTACGTCGAGAACTCCATCCGATTCGACCTGGTGTGTGGCGCGGCTACCGTTGGTTCGCTCTTGAACCGATAGAATACGAGTTTCTAGAGCGTCTATTCAAAGTTGGGGTTGTCAACGCTAAGATCTTTGGAGGGAAATCGACCAACCTTCACACTATTGCTCGTCGTTTGCGAGTTGCGCTCGAACCCGATCCATCTCAGCCGATTTACGTCCTGAATCGTCATGGCGAGGGATACTATCTGGAAAATTACTGCATTGAGGGGATGCTATAAAGCATGTCAGGGTCTTGTCAGTTTTATGTCAGCAAAACACCTTTTCCTCGTCATATCCCTGGAATTACTATATAGACACACCCTCAGAAAAGGGGTTGCATGTGTTCGTTTTCGAATTTGCTCCGGTTCCCGCTGTTCTTTCCGGCCGCCGCTTCTGAGCGGTTTATGCGGAGAAAGTTTTGTAATGGTGGCTTATAATGCACTCGATGTTCACATCCTACACATGCCGTTCTGGCACTTTCCGGAGGCACTCTCGCTCCGGAAAAGCTCTTTTCAAGGCAAGATAGATGACGTTATGACCCTCAACGGAAACTATCCTCGCTCCCATTTCATTCAGCAACTGCAACTAGCAGTTGACCCCTTCCTAACACCTGTAGCCGAGCAAGAACTCATACGTCTGAAAAGCCTGTTCTTTGACTTTTTTGTCCCAATTCCGTCTTCTCAAGGTCCGCTTTCCCCTGAAACGCTGCTCCAACGGGACAGTATCGATTTCATTTTTGGTGCACCAGGCAGTGGAAAAACTACGTTGCGTCTGGCTTTGGAGGCGCAATCTCGCAGTGTGATTACACCCACCATTACCATCGCCTATATCTTTAGCGAACGTTCCCCGCAGTTAACCCGAGAAGAGCATCTCCAACTCTTACTGCAATCCGTAGCCGTTGATCTCGTCATCCATTTGATCGAACGTTTTGACCCTCTGGATCCGCCAAACGAACAACAAATCAAAGCCCTTAGGACACAGGTGGAGACAGGCGGTGCCCTGCTTCAACGGGTGCTACAAGCAATAGTTGAAGGAATTGAGTCTCAATCTTTGGACCCGGATTGGGGAATCGCACATTATTGGGAAAGATTGGGGAAAGTACCCGTTCGTTATGTAGAAGGTTCAAAAGCATTAGGAGAATTCCTTGCTCAATTGATTTCAGAACCCTCAGACCGAGTGCCTATCGGAATGGAAGGTATTGAAGCGGCCCTGCGAACTGCGCGTTTATGGGGAGTTGCCAGGATGGTGATTCTCGTAGATGCTGTGGATACCATAAATCTCCCTGCCAACCGACTGCTTGATAGTCTTATTCCTTTGTTCCACCTTCTTAGAGAATTGAAATATCCGTTGGTTTTCAAATTCTTCCTACCCATAGAACTTTTAGATAGCATACAACAATATTTGCGCCCTGCCGCCTTGCCTTCCGATATTAATTTGATTATAATAAAGTGGAATGAGCAGTGGCAAACCGAGCTTTTGCGGCAACGTTTGCGAGCGGCTACTTTTCCGAAAGGACCGCGCTACACATCGATCGATCAACTGGCTGTTCCCGGCCTTGATCTCTCCGCCAAACTTATCGCCGCTTCGAGGGGGTCGCCTCGCAAGTTGCTACAGCTGGTCAACCGCCTCTTCACCATCCATGCTGAACGGTCACCAAGGCAGGCACAAGTGCTTCTCACTACAGAGGATTGGGAGCAACTGCAGCGCGAAATGGAAGAGCAAAAGAGCTGAGACCGTTCGCCGATTGTCCAGGCGTCAGGGAGGCCTACATGAGTGAGGATCACCCATTTTTCATCGATCGCCCGCGCGTGTTGGAAAAAATACGGGATTGGATTTACAATCCCGCCGGTGAAACTCAGAGGGGAAACCGACGCGTCCTTTCCCTGGTTGGGCCACCTGGAAGCGGAAAGACCACGTTGCTCAAACACCTTGCTGCAAATCCTCCTCATAACATCAAAACGATGGCTCTACCACATCCTTCTGCATTCCTGAGCGGAGATAGCATTCCGGAAGATTCGGCACGCCAAATATTGGGGGAAGTATTCGGCATATTGCCCGATCCTCACGCAACCCCCACTGCAATCGCGCAAAACTGGGTCAAAGAACAATGCGACTACAATCCGCACCTGATTCCCGTCTTCCTAGCCGATGGGTACGATGAAATTTCACCGTCCCAGGCCCGAGTTTACAGTCATAAGATCCTCGAAGCCTTGATCTCGCGCGAGTGTACACGCTTGATCGTTGCTCACCGCGAAGATATAGGCCTCGGTTCGCTAACACTGCGTCTCCAACAACACGTGCTCAACCTGAACGAGTTTGAAGATATCGATCGTGAGTTCGCTTTCAAGCAATTTGAACACCTGGCAAAAACCCATGGTGGGTCTGCTGTAACTGAAATTGAACTCTGGATGAAGACCTTTAACGAATATCGGTGGGAGAACCCTCTCCTCAATGAGCTCCTTTTCGAGAAAGCCTGGGATGCAAATGGTAAAACATTGAATCCACCTAATGCAACGACCATCGAACAGATCGTTGCTGAATCGGTGACACGCTCAGGTCGGTTTCCCCGTTTGAACGAGAAGCAGATTCGCTACCTGTATAGCTTGGCAGAGTTAGATGAAACCTGGAGCGGGGACACGGCTGCTGACAAACTGAATATTAGCAATTTCTACTTGGACGAAGATATCAGGGGATTGTTTGGCTGCGGTCTGATCATCGAGATCCCGGGTTCGATCGAACATCGGCTGGCACGTGGCTTTCGTGGCTTGCTGCGCGAGACAAGAAATAAAAGGAGGGTAGAACCATGACCACTCTACTTACCAGCACACCCCGAACACCTCGCCTACCGGCAAAAGGAATTGGATGAGATCTATCGTGCTATCTACAATGCTGAATCTGGTAGCTGTCAGGTGGTTTTGCTTCAAGCACCAGGCGGTTTGGGCAAATCGCGCTTGGTGGAGGAAGTTTTGTGGCGCGGCGGGAATCCCTTGATGCGTGAGATGCTGGGTTCAATTCCCGATGAATGGAACTGGCAAGCACGGCATCCAGGTCAAGCCATCTTTGCCAATCTGATTGATATGGCAGAGGCACGCTATCATGCGCGCCTGGAATTCATTCAGGCCGTGCGCAATGCATTGGTCTGGGTTGGCAGCCCGGTCAGTTTTCCAAGATATGATGCCACTTATAACTTATTACAGAGCCAGCGGCAGTGGATGGGTGATCCGAAACGCATTGAAAGTCTAGGACATGAAGCCGAGGAACACTTCTTGCGAGAATTGAAAGAGAGTACCACAGGACAACGCTTGGTGATTGTGCTAGATACGGTAGAGCGTCTCTCTCCCATCGGTGGAACCCAATGGTTGATTGAAAAGGGGTTGTTGCAACCCCAAGATCTGATGTTCCACACCTATTACTGGTTTTTGGAACACTTGCGCCAAGGCGATTTCCCTAATATCACTTTCATTTTGACAGGGCGGAATAACGAGGAGACTGGCCAACGCTTCTTCAGAGATGTTAATCAGGCAGCATCCCAAAATCCTTCTTGTCAGGTACATTTGCTTGAACTCCAACCCTTTAATGCCGAAGAAACCGGCCAGTTTCTCCTCACGCTAGCCGAAAGTTGGGAAAAAGCCGGACAGGCAGAATTGGCAAAGGATCTGCGTGAGATCGCCGCTACGATGGGCGAGACCCTTTATACCTACACCGGTGGTCAACCGATACGGTTGGCACTCTATACCGATCTGCTATTACAGGACATTCCACTCCCCGATGAGCTCTTCGCTCCTCCTCCCGCGCAGCAAGATTTGGAGAAGGCTCGAACAGGAATCGAAAGTCAATTTATCCGCTTGCTCTTCTCGGCGCGCCAGGGAATGTGGAACGAAATCCTACGAGCGTTGATCCAGGCGCCGCGTGGCTTGGACGCCGAACAATTGGCCTTCCTACTTTCGGATGCCACAGATCCTCAATCTTGGTCAGAGGACCCAGCGTCCCGGGGAAAAGTGGAGGAAATTGAGCAAGAACTACAAAAACTAGCCGGGCTTTCGTTAGTCAAAAGGCGGCCGGATGGTCGGCTGGGGCTACAAGATGAGGTTTACCGCATTTATGCTCGCCATTTCTCCGGCAAAACCTGGCAGGATGAAGAACGCCTGATTCGGCAGAAACGTTATCGGAAGCTGGAAGAGTGGGCGAAGTATCAATATAAACGTTGTATGGAAGATCTCCTTGAGCTCCAGAGAGATGACGAACGCCGGTTGCACATTACTATTCCATCGCGCGTCTATAGCGATGTATATTTCCCCCCATTGACCGAAAGTGAACGTGCAAAACGCAACCGTCTTCACGACGAACTACATCATTGGGAACTTGAAGGCCTACACTACGCTTTGTTGGCCGATCCAGTCCAAAACATTAACCTTGAAGCCTTTGAACTTGCGGATCAAAAGTGGTTGGCCTCAGATCCAGACTTCGAGCTAATTATCCAGGCTGAGCTCTGGCAGGTTCTCACCAACCCAATGTATGCACTTAGAGAGTTTGGTTCTTTTGCTACTTGGAAGGCGCTGGAGGAGAGAAAAGAACATGCTTTAGACGCTCTTGATCGTGTTGCTCGTCAGGATGATCTGATTAACTGGTTGAAACGGTTTGGGATGAAACAAAAATACAGAGATGCCGTGAAATTCTATGAAGAAATGGAAGAAATGTTATTAAGAGAGTATCCGCCGGAATCCGAGAATGTGACAGCCCGAACCTGGCATCATTCACTGGCACGTTTGCAACGAGCATTATGGCGTGACTATGCTCGTATTTTCCTCGGGAAAGATCTCAATAGTGTCCTAGAAGAAATGAAACAAAATGTCGCCATTTTGGAATCGCTCCTTGAATGCAGACAAGATCAACGTTCAAAAACCGGTGAGTATGGGTTTATCGGTCATCCGGCTGAAAGTAAACTCAAGCGCTTGATCGGAATCTATCATAACTACATTGGATATGGCTATGCTCAACTGGGACAACATAGAGAAGCACGCATACATTACAACAAAGCCATTCAGAAATTCCGCGAAACTGACTCGAGGGATCGACTAGCCACTACAATGAACAACCTCTCCCGCGTGCTTTCCGAAAGCGGTTATCAACGCGCCCGGCGGGTGTGTCTGGATGCGCTGGAATTACGTCGTCAACTGGGTGCTGAAGTCCCGCTGGCCTATTCTTACAACACACTGGCTTTAATCGATAACGATCACTATCGTCCCGATCGGGCTTGGGTGGAAGCGGCTGTCGCTGTGGCTTATTTCCGCAAGATCGAAGAAGGGCGTGGCTTGGGATTGGCGCTGTTACAGCTCGGTGAAGCTCTTCGACGCCTTTCTAAACCGACCGAAGAATCTTACCTGTATGGAGATGATCCAGAGCGGATTTTGGAAACGGCAATTCAGGTTCTGGATGAGGCAGTAGCAATTCTTACCTATCGTCAAGAACCCATCCGCTTGATCGAAGCCTGGATTGAACGAGGTTGTCTGGAACGAGATCGGATCACCCGAGCTTCTGATGAAGCTAGAAAGCGTCGCCATTACCAGGATGCTATCAATTATCTCCAACAGGCAGCCAATCTATCTCGAACATTGCAGAATGTGCGTCTGGAGCTGGACGCGCGTGTCAACATTGCCTGGACGCACTATGCCTACGCTCAATTCCAGGAGGCTGAAGCGTATCTCGAAAAGATCTTGAGGGAAATGATCCCTGACGACGCTCGACTAACACCCGAGCACATACCATCCACCGATCGGGATGATCTGTATCTCTACCAACAGCTGAGCAAGATCCACGGCCTGAAAGGACGAATGGCATTACAACGCTTTAGCCAACTGGTCGAAAAATTCAAACAAGAACATCCCGAAATGAGCAAGGAAGAACGACAAGAAAATCTAGATAAGGAGCCAGAAGTTCAAAAAGCTCTCGCAGAAGGTGCAGAACAATATACCTTGAGCATTGCCTATGCGTTCCTGCTCTCACCCACTTCTAGCGCGCTGGATGTCACATACGACGCACTATACAATTTCGTCAAAGGGTTTAATCGGCGAGAGCTAGAGCGCTTTAATGCTTACTGTCGCAAATTCCAGCAACTCTATCGGTTGGAATCCCTTTCCAGCACCCATGCAGCTCAAATTGTGCGCTTCCTGCACGAAAGTTTTGGTGTTCCTCTCCAGGAGTCCAAGCATGCCTAGCACCGATCCAACGATCCCTCTTCTGCTAACTGCAGGTCAGCAAACTGTATTAGAAGACGATTGCGCTTGTGCCCCGGCCGGAGTTTTGATCTCTTCCCAAACATCGATCGCAGAACAAGATTGTGCCTGCGCGCCTGAGACTCAAGTGAAGGATTTTTCCTTACAACCCCTTCTCTTTTATCGTCAGGCAGATGAAGTATGGAACGAGGTACTGCACCGGAATTTTCGCGTGATGTTCAGCCCCTATGCTCCACAGGGCCCTTGCGTGATTAATCACACCGCTTGGAAACGTTGGCAAGAATTTCGAACACCCCGACCTCTTTCCCAGTCAATCGACTATTCACTTGCTGAACAAAGACTGTTAATCCCCGATGGAGCCGAGATACCCCGGAATTCGTCCCAACCCGATACCCTGATGGTGTGGTTACATATTACCAATCAATGTAATTTGCGCTGTGCATACTGCTACGTCAACAAGACATCAGATGCCATGCCTCAGGAGATCGGAGAACACGCTATACGCACCGTAATGGAAAATGCTGTACGCCATGGTTTCTTGGCGGTAAAGATCAAGTATGCTGGCGGAGAACCGACTTTGAACTTTTCTCTCATTCGCTCCTTGGCTACCCAGGCGCAACGTTTAGCTGAAGAACATCAGCTGAAGCTCGATCAAGTCGTGCTAAGCAATGGAACCCGCATCTCTCGGGAACAAGCGGATTGGCTGCGTCAACACAAAGTACGGCTGATGATCTCACTGGACGGCATCGGCGAGGTACACGATCGCCTGCGCCCCTACTTGGGAGGGCGAGGTTCTTTTGCCGCTATCTGTAAAACGGTAGATGAAGTTCTACTTCCCTTGGGATTGCCCCCCACTATTTCCATTACCGTGACGCACTACAACGCTCACGGCGTGGCCGATGCAGTACGTTGGGCCCTGGAACGGGAGTTACCCGTGAGCCTGAACTTTTACCGCCGTCCACTTACTGCCTCCGAAGACCTAGCCGCCGAGGAGCAAGCTCTGATCGACGGCATGCTGGCGGCTTACCAGGTTTTCGAAGAATTCCTCCCCACCTACCCTTTCCTCGGTGGATTGCTCGATCGCGCCCAAGCCTTCGAGCACCAGCACCCCTGCGCTGCGGGTTCTTCCTATCTGGTGATCACGCACGAAGGCAAACTGACCCAGTGTCAGATGTTGCTCGATCGGCCCATCTCCCCCGATTTGCAAGGAGACCTGATTCTAAAAGTGCGGAACGGACCGCTGCGCAACCTAAGTGTTGATGAGAAGGAACAATGTAGAGAATGCACGTATCGTTACTATTGCGCCGGCGGATGTCCCCTCGAAACGTTTCGGACGCGCGGGAGGTGGGATGCTCCCAGCCCGAATTGCCGCATCTATAAAGCGCTCTTTCCGGTGGCTCTACGCCTAGAGGGTTTGCGCCTGCTAAAAATCCACGGTCTTTTGAACTGATTTGCATCAGTACAGCCTATGCAAAATGGTTGTGGGGGTATCTTGGACATAGGTTGTATGAGCTGTTTCCCTTCCACTCCAGTTTCTAACTCGTCGTCTACAGACCCTCGTTTGAATCCGCGAGGGTATAACGGGCGTTGCCTAGCGCGATCAGGATGAGATCACGATTGGGACAGGATTCAGGCCTTCTCTGTCAGCGATCGAACACACTTTTTGGCGGCTAACAAGGCATTAAGTCAGCAACTCCTTAGTATTGACCGTTCTGCTTGAAATGATCTCCCACTATTATAGGGGTGAATAAAGCGGCCTGTTCCCTAAGCCAGGCCAATGGAGGTGGAACATGGAAAGAAATGCGATCGTAACAATTCCTAGCATTCTGGTTCTCATTCTACTGGCAAGCATCTTCTGTGGTGTGCTCGGATTCACCGGCTCAGAGTGGGCCAACCCCTTGAAAGCATATACCAACACTCAGAAGGATCTGTTGGTAATTGAGAAAGATAGGGCACTAATGCCCGATCGTATCGAGGCAGAGAGGGAACTCATCCGCCGACAACTAGAAGATGACCAGAAAAAGCGCGATCTGGAAAACCGGAAAGCCGAGAATGAGCTCGAGCATCAACGTCGGATGCATTTGCTGCAAGAGGCCGATTTTCAAAAGCGCGCCGAGATTAAACAGAAGTTACTATATTGGATCGGCGTGGGTGGCATTTTGATCGCAGGCGCCTTCCTTCTGAGCAATCTCATCATACACACTGTACGATCGCTGCAAACGAGCGCCAAACCTCCTCAGACATACTATAAACCTACCGAAGAACAGAAACGCTGGCTCATTCAAAAGGCTCGTGAACGGGAGCGTCAGTATCGGCTGCAAATGATTCGTGAACGCGAAGCGCAGCGACTCTACCAGAGCGGTAAAGGTGATCACCGAGGTTTTCCTCAACCCTCCAGCGACCGCCAAAGAACAGAATCCTCTGCGGATGCCGAAAACCGCGATGACCTTCCGCTAGCAGTGTGACCGCAAAGGAGGACCTATGACCGAATGGCTCATCTCTTCCCTTCTTCCATCACCTCATCACATTCGTCCGCCACCACCGCAGAACATCTCCCAAAACATCCCTCCCGGCACAAGCCGGGAGGTTTTCTGTTTGATAGCACTCCCTGCGCGAGCGCTTGCCAAGAGCATTGTCATCACTTGCTCGTGACAAAAATCACCAGCTCTGCAAAATCCATTGCGTTCGCTTGTGAAAAAATATACTATTAGAAAATAGTGAGAGTTTTCCTGGTTTTCCGAAAGGAGGGAGCATGCCGGAAACAATGCTCGAACGTACGCGAGCAGGAGTGCGACAGGAAGAGGACCTTTCGCTCCTGCACCGTGTGAGCCTGGCAACCGCCGGCGTTTCGCGTCTGGAGATGTGCATCCAGTGCGGGACGTGCGGCGGTTCGTGCCCCTCAGCGGCAGATATGGACCATACGCCGCGCATGATCTTCGCCCTATTGCGTGCCGGGATGAAAGATGCCGTTCTGCGCAGTAATACGCCCTGGATTTGCGTTTCCTGCTATCACTGCGTCGTTCGTTGCCCCCAGGAAGTGCATATTGTAGATGTTATGTATACGTTGAAGGGCATGACCATTCGCGAACGACTCTTCCAGGAAGCGACGGCACCCGAATTCTCTGAAACCTTCGTGGATATGGTCGAAAACTATGGGCGCAGCTTTGAATTCGGCCTGGCAACGCGTCACTACCTGAAACACTTCCCACTACGGTTGTCCGGCATGGCAAGCATGGGATTGGGAATGATCTCGCGCAAGCGCATGTCCTTGCGTCCGCGCCGCATCAAGGGCATCGCTCAACTTAAGGCGATTCTGGAAAAAGCGAAAACGCTAGGCCGCGCGCACCGCCTGGAAGTAAGGAGGTCGCTATGACCCAACGCATTACCATCGATCCGATCACCCGTCTGGAAGGCCATGGGAATCGAGATCTTCCTGGATGACGAGGGGAATGTCGCCAACGCCTACTTTCAAATTCCGGAGCTACGCGGCTTTGAACGCTTCTGCGTCGGGCGGCCGGTCGAAGAGATGCCTTTGCTCACCAACCGTATTTGTGGCGTATGCCCAGAAGCGCATCACATGGCTGCAGCCAAAGCAGCCGATGCAGTATATCACGTTGACCCGCCGCCGACGGCGAAGAAACTGCGCGAATTGCTCTATTCGGCTTTCTATGTCACCGATCACGCCACCCACTTCTATGCTCTAGGCGGCCCGGATTTCGTCATGGGCCCCGATGCACCGGTGGCAGAGCGCAATATTCTAGGCGTGATCCATAAAGTCGGGCTGGAGATCGGCAGCAAGGTGATCCAGGCGCGCAAATACGGGCATACCGTGGTGGAGATCATCGGCGGGCGCAAAGTCCATTCCTGCACATCCATCCCTGGCGGCCTGACCAAAGGGATCACCGAAGAAGAGCGCCGTCAGATTGAGGAGATGGGCCGCTGGGCAATGGAATTCGCCCAATTCAGCCTAAAGCTTTTCAACGATATTGTCTTGAGCAATCCCGAATATGTGGATAGGTGCGCGTCTTCCCGTTGGAGGCGTTGCCGAATCCCTCGGCGGGACATACTGCCTCGGCGCATGATGTCAGTTTGCAAACAGCGCTCGAGATGGCGAAACGTCTGGATGGGCTGTTCCTGATCAAGTGTGGGTCGTGGGAATCAGCGTCAGTCCGAATTTTGACTTTTCGGAAACCCTTTCCCAAAAGGTGGAAGCGGCAATTCCGCAGACAATAAAAGCCGTGCAAGAGCTGCTGGAAACTCTTTCAGCTAGAGGAGAACCAAAATGATTTCCCCTGAAGTCTTGCGCCATTATCCGTTTTTCGGTTTTCTCAACGAAGAGCAACGCAACGCCCTGGCGATGATCGGCGAAGAGGTCACCTATGAGCCGGGGCAGGTGCTTTTTGAGAGTGGTCAGCCGGCCGAGGCCCTCTACTTTGCCCTGGAAGGCGCTTTCTCATACTATCTTGTCATCACCAGCGAACACGATCCCTACTACCGCAAGGAATACTACATCTGCGACATCAATCCCGGCGAAGTATTTGGCATCTCAGCGCTGATCGAACCGTACGTATACACGGCTACCATGCGCGCCGAAAAAGGTGGACGTGCGCTACGCTTCAACGCCTATGCTTTACGTGCACTGTGCGAGGTAGATGTGCACCTTTCCTATGCCTTCATGCGCGCTCTGGCCCATGTGGCAATGGATCGCCTGCAGATGATGCGCACACAGCTGATCGCCGCGCGCCGGGCTTAAGGACGGCGTAAGCAGAGCGCGACCCATTCCCCTTTTTGCACCCGTGTTTCCAGGCTTAGCCCCTTCTTGACCGCTTTGTCCAGCAGGGGCTCTTCTTGATCCTGCAAAATGCCACTGAGAATGAGAAAGCCTCCAGGGGTGACAATCTGAGACAGCCCCTCATCCAGCAGCCGAGAGAGCACCGGCGCCAGGATATTCGCCAGCACAAGGGGTGACTCCCGGATGGAAAAATCCCCGCGCCGAATCTCCGCCACCGAACCCTTCTCCAGCCGCAGTGTCTCGCCGATCTGATTCAGTACGGCGTTCTGACGGGCGTTTTCCAGCGCCTGGGCATCGATATCCACCCCCAAAGCCTGCCGCGCACCGAGGCGTAACGCGGCGATCGAAAGAATCGCCGAGCCACAACCGACATCGATCACCGTCTCAGGAAAGGGCTCAAGACGTTCCATCAGCTCCAAACAGAGCTGAGTGGTCGGGTGGGTGCCGGTGCCGAAGGCCATGCCCGGATCAATACGGATCGGGATGCGATCGGTGGAGGTGGCATCCATCCAGGCCGGCAGGATCAAAAGGCGCCGCCCGACCTCCAACGGACGGTAATGGGATTTCCAAGCATCCATCCAATTTTGATCGTCAATCAGCTGATAGCGCGGCTCCGGCAACGGACGAATGCGTCCGAGAAAGTACAGCGCTTCTTCGAGCTTTTGCCGCCGCTCTTCCAACGTGGCATCGGCTTCCAGATAGGCCTTGACGGTTACCGGGCCGATCGGCGTGCCTTCATCCTCGGCATCGTTGAAGGTCACACCTTGTTCCAGAACAACGCCGTTCGGGGCAAAGCGCGCCAGCACCTCGGCCACCGCCTCGGCCAGCTCGCCATCTGTAGTCAGAGAAATTTCAAGCCAGGGCATAAGGCGCAGTATAACATAGTTGGCCGGTCGCATGCCGCGTGGTTGATTGGGGAATATTGCGAATTGGTTGAGGATAAAAACAAGCAACACCGTAGCACAAGATTTTATCTTATGCTCATAGAGAACCTCCTTTCCTACATGAGTTTTCTCTTGCCAAACCTTGCCCGATCAAGCGATCGCATCTACCATTCTGCATTCTGAGAGGTCGGTTATAATCAATAAAAAACACGTTCCTCACAGATGGTGATATTCTGAGAATCTCGACGGAGGTGACAATGGAAGAACGCAAAATCCGCGTCCTGGTTGCCAAACCGGGGCTGGACGGTCACGATCGAGGGGCAAAGGTCGTAGCGCGTGCGTTGCGCGATGCCAGCATGGAGGTGATCTATACCGGTTTGCGCCAGACGCCGGAGATGATCGCCGAGGCGGCTTTGCAGGAAGATGTGGATGTGGTGGGGCTTTCCATTCTCTCCGGTGCGCATATGGAACTGGTGCCGCGCGTGCTGGAACTTCTCAAGGCCAACGGGCAGGAACACGTCAAAGTGTTTGTCGGGGGGATCATCCCGGATGAGGATGTACCGCGCCTGCTGGAAATGGGTGTGACGGCCGTCTACGGTCCCGGTGCGCTTACCGAAGATATTATCCGCGATATCCGCGCCGCCGTGCTTGGCGCCAGCGCTTGAGAGGGGATCCGCCGATGAGCCTTGCCGCCTCTATCCTGGCCGGCGATCGTCTGGCCCTCTCCCGCCTGCTGACCCTGGTGGAGAACAACGATCCCAAGGGGCTGGAAGCCCTGAACGAGCTCTTCCCTCACACCGGCCGCGCCCACCTGATCGGCGTCACCGGAGCGCCGGGCACGGGAAAATCCTCCCTGGTCAACCGTTTGGTATTGCACTACCGCCGCCAGGTGCAACCGCCCCCACGGGTAGCCGTGATTGCCGTCGATCCCAGCAGTCCCTTCAGCGGAGGGGCTGTTTTGGGGGATCGGGTGCGCATGCGCGATCTGAGCGGAGATAGCGGCGTCTTCATCCGCTCAATGGCCTCGCGCGGTTCATTGGGAGGGTTGGCCCAAACCACCGCCGCACTGGCACAGGTCTTCGATGCCGCCGGCTATGAGATCATCTTCATCGAAACCGTCGGCGCCGGGCAGAACGAGGTGGATATTGCCCGTCTGGCACATACCACGCTGGTCGTGGAGGCACCCGGCCTGGGCGATGACATCCAGGCGATCAAAGCCGGAATCCTGGAGATCGCCGATATTCTGGTGATCAATAAAGCCGATCGCCCCGGTGTGGAAAACACCGAAAAAGCCCTCAAAAATATGCTGGAACTGGCACACCCTCTGCGCCGGGTTTTTCGGCATCATGGCCAGATCGAAGTGATCGAGGCCCCGGCTACCGCCCCGCAATACAATTCCTGGATTCCGCCCATTCACCGCACCGTAGCGACGGAGGGCAAGGGCATTCCGGAGCTTGTTGAATCCATCACCCGTCACCGCCAGCATTTGCTGGAAAGCGGTGATTGGCAGGCACGTGAACGAGCACGCCTGCAGGCCGAACTGGAAGACCTGCTACGTGAAACCCTGTTGCAACAATTTCGATCACGTATCGCCCCCCAAACCTATGAACAGGTCTTGCAACAGGTGCTAGAACGCTCCCTTTCCCCATGGGAGGCCATCCACCTTTTGACCAATCGGAGACAAAGATGATTTATGGAGAACGCATCCGCCTACGCGCCGTTGAACGCCGCGATCTCCCCTTCTTCGTCGCCTGGCTGAACGATCCGGAAGTGCGTCGCGGTTTGCAAATGTATCTTCCCCTTTCGCCGGAAGAAGAGGAAGAATGGTTCACTAGGATGCTCCAAAAACCGGCCGTCGAGCGCCCTCTGGCGATCGAGATACGGGATGGGGAATCCTGGAAACTGATCGGCAACTGCAGCCTG
Organism: Chloroflexota bacterium; assembly: GCA_037447295.1. Classification (GTDB taxonomy): domain Bacteria; phylum Chloroflexota; class Anaerolineae; order Anaerolineales; family Villigracilaceae; genus 630D-37. The sequence goes on from JBBIGZ010000023.1 coordinate 29,786, forward strand.
TTCAACATCGACTGGAAGAACTCCTCCGCCGAGCTAGGCATCTTTATCGGCGAGAAAAGTTGCTGGAATCGAGGATTCGGTAGGGAAGCCGTACGTCTGCTCTGCCAACATGCTTTTGAGACCCTGAACCTGCATCGAGTATACCTGCGCGTCTATGAATTCAATGCCCGCGCCATCCGTGCCTATGAAAAGGCCGGTTTTGTTTTGGAGGGGCGGATGCGTCAGGCGCTATATAGGGAGGGGCAATACCATGACGTCTTGCTCATGTCCATCCTACGTTCCGAATGGCAAAACGCGAGGTGAAACATGCCCATCCAACATCACGAAATGAAAATCTACGGCAGTATCAAGCTCTTCGGCGGAACAGGCTCGCCCGAATTGGCCAAGAAGATCGCCGATTACCTTGGCCTGGAATTATGTGAACGGGAGATCATCGAGTTTCCAAATGAGAACCTCTTTGTCAAGCTCAAGCAGAGCGTGCGCGGGCAGGATACATACGTCATTCAGCACACAGCCTCACCGGTCCACCGCAACTTGATGGAATTGCTCATCCTAATCCAAACCTTGCGCCTGGATTCGGCCGCGCGCATCACGGCGGTCGTCCCCTATCTGTGCTATGCCCGCTCGGATAAGAAGGATCAGCCACGCGTGCCGATCACCGCTCGCCTGATCGCCGATATGATCGAGGTGGCCGGCGCCGATCGATATATCACCCTGGATCCACATGCCGGGCAGATCCAGGGGTTCTTCTCCATCCCCGGCGACGTGCTCACGGCTTCCCATCTGATCGTCGCACACATCCGTGAAAAGCTCCTGCCGCAAATGGTCAAGCCGGTCGTCGTGGCCGCGGACCTCGGTTTTGCCAAGCGCGGCCGGAACTACGCTGCTGCGCTGGACATCCCGATCGCCTTCGTGGAAAAACGGCGCATTGCCAATGAAGCACGCGCCGAGGTGCTCACCCTGATCGGCGAGGTAGAAGGGCGCGATGTGATCATTGTGGACGATGAAGTAGATACCGGTGGCTCAATCTCCCAAGCAACCTTAGTCGTCAAGGAACACGGCGCCCGCCGCGTTTATCTGGCCTTTGTGCACTCTGTGCTCTCTCTGAATGCCGCCGAACGCCTGGCGGCATTGCCGGTGGATGGGATCATCACCACCGATACCATTCCCATTCCACCGGAAAAAATGCGCCACCTAAAGGATAAGATCACCATACTTTCTGTTGCGCCGCTCCTGGCCGAAGTGATTTTGCGGGCACATGAAGGCCGAAGCGTCGGTGAAATGTTCAACGAATAGCGTATGACACGCAGACGTTGGCTGGCCTATATCTTACTAAACGTGCTGATCTCGGCACTGGTCAGTGTCAGCATTTTGTACGTTTACGATCGCCGGGTGCGACAAGAGCAAGACTCGCTGCTTTCCATACGGGCCACCGTCACCGCCTTGCCGCCGGTAGCACTTTCTGAAAACGCATTACAGATCGTGGTACTGGCGGCAGGCGATCTGCCGAATGAGCGCGTCGTGCTCCGCTATACCGGCCCGCTGGCCCTCGATCTGAGCGCCTGGCGGATCAAGGATGAAGAAGGACATCTTTATGTTTTTCCCCCGTTCACGCTGGTTTCCGGCGGCGCCGTTCAGATCCACACAGCATCCGGAAAAGATACGCCGGTTGACCTATATTGGGGACTTTCACAGGCCATTTGGCAAGGCGGTGAAACGCTCACGCTACTGGATAGCGGAGGGACACCGCGCTTGATTTACATTGTTCCGTAGGGCAAACGCTAGCCTTCGTCCTACGGCGTCGGCGAGGGGGTGAACCACGGCTCCAAGCAGGCCGGGCGCGAATCGCGCTCCCCGTCCGGGAATTGCGTCTGCCCCTGAGCATCGTAGACCTTCACGTAGCGAATGTACGGAAACTGCCGCAGGTTGAGAGCAATCAACTCGGCAATGGTGAAATCATATCCCTCGTAGCGACACCCACCTTTCAGGAAAACATGCGCCCCTCCATCCCGAATCTCCAAACGCTCATAGCCGGTGAAACCGTTATACAGCGCAACCCAGCCATATGAATAACGCTCCGTAGCCCCCGGCCCTTTGAAATACTCATCTAGCACCGCCTGCGGCAACTTCGAGCTCAACACCCAACGTGTGCCGCTCACCTGGTAGGGCGGCAGGTTGTAGCGTAACCGATAGCTACTGGCGAAATAGACCGAAACACGCGTATAAACCGGCGTCGCCGTCGGACGCGGCGTAAAGGTGGCCGTGCGCGTCGGGGTGGACGTGCGCGTGGCCGTCGGTGTGCGCGTCCGGGTCGGCGTGCGGGTGGCGGTCGGCGTGCGCGTGATAGTAGGAGTATAGGTAGCGGTCGGAGTTCGGGTCACGGTGGGCGTGCGCGTGGCCGTCGGTGTGCGCGTCCGGGTCGGCGTGCGGGTGGCGGTCGGCGTGCGCGTGATAGTAGGAGTATAGGTAGCGGTCGGAGTTCGGGTCACGGTGGGCGTGCGCGTGATCGTTGGCGTGCGGGTCACGGTGGGCGTGCGCGTGACGGTGGGAGAAAGCGTCGCCGTAGGCGTTTGAGGTTGGGGCGGTGTGGGAGTCACATTTCCTAAGAAAACGAATTGCACCGCATCCACGCCCACTTCTAAATTGCCTAAGTTCCTGCGTTCATCCTGCGTCTGGTCGGTCAGGCGCACGTATTCATCCCCGGTTCCATCGAACACATAGCGTCCCAAAAACACCCAGCCATCCGGCACACTGCTGTTTGGGAAAGACGCCTGATTTAGGATCACCCGATCGTTGCGCCCTTGATGGCGAATGACATAGACGGCAGCTTCGGTAGTCGCATGGACGGCAGGAACGCGCACATAGATCGCATATAGGCCGGCCGGCGATCTCGGCGGGAGCTGCCAAGTAGCCGTGCAGGTGAGCGTCGCCGAGGCCGGCGCATAGCGCATCGCCCCACCCTGGGCCTGGGAGGCCTGCGTGAACACCCGTCGCCAGCAATTAGCCGGCGTCTCATCGAAGTTCACGCTCCCATCGTCCACGATATGACCTCCGCTTGGGGCCGCGGGAAAGGGCAACGGGTCCCCGGAAGGCAGAATGCGGGCACCGTAGTATTCCAAAGCCGGATAAGCTACCCAGAGAGGATTGCTCGGGTTATAGACCCATGGGTCACCGCCCTCTTCCCCTCCCCATCCATATGGGTCCACGAGCTTATTGGCCGCGTTAAAGACCGAAAAATGCAAATGCGGACCGGTCGAATTGCCTGTATTGCCGCTATAGCCGATCACATCGCCACGTGCCACCCTTGGGCACGGCGAGACCGAGCAAGTCTGCACAGCCAGCGCGCTCATGTGTCCATAAACGGTCGAATAGCCGTTCGGGTGGTGGAGCTTGACGTACAACCCCAGCGCTGCCCGATGATCCTGTGGGTCCCACCAGCCGGCGTAGATCACTTTATCGGCCTCCGCGGCCGCATATAGTGGGCGATAGTTCATGGCATAATCTACGCCATCGTGGCCATTATAGTAAATCCAATCCCCTAGCGAGTAGCTCCAATAAATCCCGTAGCCGGCATCGCACACCCCGCGCGGTGGCGGCGTGCCCGGCGGTGGCGGGTTCGGACAATCCTTATAGGCCACATCGCCACTATAGAGCACGATTTGCCGATCGCTTTGGGTATAGTTTGGATTAGAATGATCGAAGATCGAGGACTGGACGGCGCGGCCGGGGTAGGGTGGGTACAGAAACGGAGCCACCGCGCCGGCCTGAGCTGCCGCTTCGGCGGTTCGGGCCTGGACCTCGAGCCCCATCCCGCCGAATAAGATCAGGATCAAGCCGAAGCCGATCAAAACTGGGAAGAACCAGCCCCTTCCTCTGTGCATGCTGCCCTCACGGCTGTGGAACGCTACGTAGCGTACTCAGCAGGGTTTCAACGGCCTGAAGGCAGGCCTCGGCCTCCGGGCCGGTTTCCACCTGGAAAGCCGTCAGGATATTCCCATCGCCGCCGGTCAGCATCACCAGCTGAATATTTCCATCGGCATCGCGGACGATATTGACATCAAAGGTGATCTCTCCCACGTTCTTTTGGAATGTCTCCACCCTTACGCCGGGCGGCAGACCGCGGGGCGGCGCCACAGTGACAAAACATCCCGGCAAGCGTCGGTGCACCAGCGCCGGCTGACCGCTATAGTCCACGCTCATCCCCCAATCTAGCGTGGCATACTCCAGCTGAAAGAGATAGCCGGGTTTGGAGTCCGCCGCATAGACCGGCTCCCCTTGCCAAAAGGCTCGCAGGGGCGCAAAAGGCTCCAGGGTCGGCGCAACCAGCGGAGGCAAGGGTGTATCGGTAGGGGTAGCGGTCGGAGAGGGAATCGGAGTGATGGTGGGAGTATGGGTAGGGGTGGGAGTGGAGAGAAGCGTGGGAGTCGCCTGTGGCAATGGACTCGGTGGGGGCGTTGCCGTCCAGAAGAAGGCCGGTTGGACTCCACATGCGTTCAGCAAAAGGGGAAGCAAAACAAAAATCCACCACTTGCGATTCATTTTTATCTCTCCGCCGGAAGATTCGCCGTTAAAACGACAGGTGTGGGATGAAGTATACCAGAATCCACAAATCATCACCAATTCGAGCGCCCCGCTTCGAATTTTCGGCTCCCTAAGCAGCAACACAGATTTCGAGCAGCTGGGCAACCGAAAATCGTCTTTACAGAAAACGTGACTCCGCTGCAAAAACCATGTCCGCTGCACGAGCTCGATTCAATAGGACACGGATGAACACGGATGAGACGGAAAAAATGAACGAGTCTACAACCAAAACCGTTTTCGAGCACAAAACTCACAAAGGGCGCCAAGAGCTTCGTCGCAAAATTTTGCGATTTTGTTGCAGATATTTGAATCTCAATTGTGTATGGTATGCCTTTCAGGGCGAAAGGACTTTTTTGCAGTGAACTCAACGAGAAAAGCCCTAAAAACCATGTCTTTTGTGGAATAGGACACAGATGCTGTGCATGAGCACGAATAAAAGCCCTCCTCACCTGACAAGAGAAAAGTCTATCTCGAGGGCAGAAATGTGGCCACTTCGTTTCATCCGAGATGTTGAACTCAAAACCCGAAAAGGAAGATCAGGTCGTTGACGTTGGTCCAACCGGTTGGGATGCGCAAGGTATCTTGCAAAGCCGTAAAGAAGGTGTGGGAATCCTGGTTTTCGAGGAAGGTTTGCGCATCCAGCCCAAGGTCGGCAGCACGGCGCACCGTCTCTCCGGTGACCACCGATCCCGCGGCATCCGTCGGGCCATCCTGACCATCTGTGGCCAATGCCAGCAAGGCCACTTGCGGCACGCCCTCCAGCTCTAAAGCTGCGGCCAGGGCCAGTTCCTGGTTGCGTCCACCGCGCCCATGCCCACGCAGGGTGACCGTGGTCTCGCCGCCGACGATCAGGCAGGCCGGTCGCGGCAGAGGTTCACCACTTTCCGCAATCTGACGCAAAATGGCCGCCAGAAAGCGCCCGGCCTGCGAGGCTTCGCCCTGCAGGCGGGTAGTCAATAGAGAGGCATGGAATCCATGGCGCCGGGCAGCCCTCAGCGCGGCACGCGCCGCCAGGCGGTTATCTCCCACGATCTGATACACATGCCGCAACCGTCCATCCGGGAGCGGGCGCAGAATAGGGTCATCCGGCTTCAGGGTTTCGGGTGCTTCCTTCAGCGCTTCCAGGATCGCAGCAGGTAAGAGCGAATCCAGCCGATACCGCTCGATCACCTTCCAAGCATCTGCCAAAGTAGTGGGGTCCGGCACAGTTGGGCCGGAAGCAATGGCTTCAGGCGCGTTGCCGATCACATCCGAAAGCACCAGGGTCAGCGTCGAGGCGCGCGTCACACGTAACCATCCACCCCCCTTGAGCGGATCCAGATGACGCCGCAAAATGTTGATGGCGCGAATATCGGCTCCGCAGGCCAGCAGCGCCTGATTCAACGCTTGCAGGTCATCCAAAGGGAGCGGTTTACCCTTCAGCAAAGGTGGAAAAGCAGCCAAAGCCGAACCGCCGCCGGAAAGAAGGACGAGGAGCAGATCCTCTTCCTGTAAGCCGCTCAGGAATTCCATAAGTCGCTGCCCGGCTTGCAAACTCCGCTCCCCCGGAATCGGATGATCGGCTGTGAGCATCTCGGCATCGGGCAGGCTTTGCCCGGCCTCTTTTGTGATGATCAGGCTGCGGTGCAAGACACCCCTCAACAAACGGGCTGCGCTTCTGGCCATGGGCAGAGCCGCTTTGCCCAAGGCGATCAGATATACGCCACGATAACCTCGCAACGGCCAGCTCTGAGCAACACCCCGCACATAGAGCACGTCATCCTTTCGCCACAGATACCGGCGCAACGCCTGAGATGGGTCAACAGCCTGCAACGCAGCGCGCACGATCGCCGCTATGGCCGGCCGGGCGACCTCCGGCAGGGCACTTCCCAGGGAAAGAGAGATTGATCGCGCGGGTGACATTTTTGGAAAATTATACTTTCGACCATCGACAGCGAATGGGATTATCCGCCCGAACGCAAAACCTTGACCATCCTTCGACCCTTTGATAGAATACCACTACAAAATGCCCCCGTAGCTCGTGGATTAGAGCGTTTGGTTGCGGACCAAAAGGCCGCGTGTTAGAATCACGCCAGGGGCGCTAAAAGAAGCGGGAATTCCCGCTTCTTCTCGTTTCTGAAGGTGATGATGGATAAACGGCAAATTCTCCTTACCAACGATGACGGTATTGGTTCTCCTGGCCTGTGGGCGGCAGCAGAGGTGCTCTCGGCCTTGGGCTATGTGACCGTTGTTGCTCCCCGCCAACAATCGTCCGGGATGGGGCGCAGCCTTCCAAACACCTCGGATGGAATTATCACTGAAGAGATTATACAGATTAAGGGGCAGAGCTGGAAAGTGTATTCTGTGGGCGGTTCGCCGGCTCAAGCTGTTTTGCACGGAATTTTAGAAATTATGCCACAGCCGCCACATCTGGTTGTATCCGGAATCAACTACGGGGAAAACGTTGGGTTAGGAGTGACCATCTCCGGTACGATTGGAGCAGCATTGGAAGCAGCAGCACTGGGCTATCCGGCTCTGGCTGTCTCTCTAGAAACCGATGCACGTTATCATCTTTCCCATTCTACCGATGTGGATTTTTCAGCTGCAGCACATTTCACCGCCTTTTTTGCCCGCATACTTTTAGAAAGAAAACTACCTTTCGATGTGGATGTTCTTAAGGTAGATGTGCCTTCAGATGCTTCGCCACAAACGCCCTGGGAATGGACACGTCTTGCCCGACAACGCTATTACGAACCAGTCCCTCCTCGGCGCAACTCCTGGTCAGAGCCAGCAAAAGTGGGGTATGTGGAACGTGCAGTGCTAGATGGGGATGAAAACAGCGACGTATACGTTCTGGTAAACTCAGAGTATGAAAAACAGCAACCTCCTCGATTTGTACAGCGATTATCTGCTCAGCGCCTTCGGGCAAACGACGGGAACGGGGCTTTCAG
>JBBIGZ010000024.1:0-36510 GCA_037447295.1 Chloroflexota bacterium
GGCTGAACGAACCTGTCTATTTGCAGGCGCTCCTCCAAAGCGGCCTCGATCATCTGCTCTTCCTACTCCGCCCGGAAGAGGAGCGCTCCTGGCAAGCGCTGCAGAAAGTCACCGCCGAGGACCTCTTCACCACCGCCCATCTCACCCTCACTCCTGAGCGCCTGCCGTCCCTCGAAGAAAGCCTAGAGCGTCTGCGCAAAATCGGAGTCAACGCCCTATCCCTCAGCGCCATTACCTCCGAATTGCGCCCAGTGCTGGAGAGGGCCCGTCAACGCGCTGCCGAGCTCGGCCTGTCCCTGAAATTTGATCTCCCCGTTCCCTACTCCGATTTCAACCCCGTACATCTGGAACTGGCCGAAGAAATCCCGCCTGGTGCCGGCAAGGTTTGGCTATATGTCGAACCGGATGGCGATGTGCTTCCAGCCCAAGGCATGGCCGATCGGGTCCTGGGCAACGCCTTGCGCGATGGCTGGGCAAAAATCTATGGACGAACATAGCCGCTTTCTTCAGCAGGCAACGTGGACTCGCCCCTTACGGGATTATTTTTTCGGGAAAGAAGAGATACGCCGCGGGCGCCGCATCCTGGAGGTTGGGTGCGGTTCCGGGGCTGTGTTGCGAGAGTGGGCATTCGTTGCGGCGCCACATGGCCTGGACCTGAGCCGCTCGCGCCTGCGAGAGGCGCAGGTCCACGCCCCGGCTTCTATTCTCGTCCAGGGCGATGCGCTCTCCCTTCCCTACGCTTCGGAGGCCTTTGATCTGGTGTACTGTCACTATTTTCTACTCTGGGTTTCCGATCCGCTTCAGGCCCTGCGCGAAATGCGCCGTGTCACCCGGCCGGGCGGTTTTATCCTGGCCCTGGCCGAACCGGATTATAGCCAGCGCGTGGAAGAGCCGCCGGAATTGTTCCTACCTGCCGAATGGCAGAACGAGGCCTTGCGTCATCGTGGCGCAGATATCACCATCGGCGCACGGCTGGCTACCCTTTTTGCTCAGGCCGACATCCTGCTTATCGAGAGCGGCTGCTTAGCTCCCCGTCCGCGCCACGCGCTCGAAGCGCCCGAGCTCGAAGCCGAATGGCGCACCCTGCGTCAGGACCTGGCCGGCAGCATTCCCGAAGAAACGCTTTGTTTCTTCGATAAAATCGAAGAACGTGCCCGCCTTCACGGCCAACGCTACTTTTATGTGCCCACCTGGTTTGCTTGGGGATTAAAAGGGGAAGGTAGTGTATAATATACGCCTAGGCACTTGTGAAGAAAGGAGGTGGTGGATGTAGAAAATGCGCTATGGCTTTACCCCCTTCGGTTTCCCGATTTTTCGATTTCGAAAGGAGGAAAACATGAAACGCTTCGTTACGCTCATGGGTGCTTTGCTGGTGCTCGCTTTGGCTTTGGGAGCCTGCGGGCCGTCTGCGCCGCAGACGATCAAGATCGGTGTGAACGCCGAACTTACTGGCGGGATCCCGGTGGTTGGCGAATCCTGCAAGAACGCAGCGCAATTGGCAGTGAAGGAGATCAACGATGCTGGGGGGTTGGAAATCGGCGGCAAGAAGTACAAAATCGAGTTGGTAATCGAGGACAATGAAGATAAAGCTGAATCTGCAGCAGCCGCCGCGCAGAAGCTGGCGACCGCCGGTGTGTTGGCAATGATCGGCCCGAATGCCAGCCGCAACGCCATCCCCGCTGCGGAGGTTGCCGAATCCAGTGGCACGCCGATGATCAGCCCCTGGTCCACCAACCCGAAAACTACCATTGATGCCAAGACCGGCCAATCGAAGAAGTTCGTCTTCCGTGCCGCTTTCATTGATGATTTCCAGGGCGTGGTAGCGGCGCGCTTTGCCATGGAGCAGCTGAAGACGCAGCGTCCAGCCGTGCTCTACGATGTGGCTTCGGAATACAACAAGGGCATCGCCGAAGTCTATAAGCGCACGTTAGAGCAAAACGGCATCCAGGTGGTCGCCTTCGAGACCTATACGACCGGCGATAAGGACTTCTCGGCGCAGCTGACCAAGATCAAGGATGCCGGTGCCGATACCCTCTTCCTGCCCAACTACTACAGCGAAGTCCCGCTGCAGGTGCAGCAGGCGCATAAGATCGGCTTCACCGGCGCCATCCTGGGTAGCGATTCCTGGGGCAACCTGGAGCTGATCAGCCTGTGTGGCGCGGATTGCGAGGGCTATTTCTTCACCACCCACTACGCGCCAGATATCGCCACCCCGAAGGCGCAAGCCTTCATCAAGGCCTATGAGGCCGCCTATGGCAAGACCCCCGACGACGTAGCCGCGCTGACCTACGATTCCTTCGGCCTGCTCTTCCAGGCGATTCAGGCAGCCGGCAAGATCGATCGGCAGGCTGTGCGCGATGCTCTGGCAGCGATCACCCTCTATGAGGGCGTCACCGGCAACATGCAGTTCAAGGGCAGTGGCGATCCGATCAAGAGCGCCGTCATCCTGCAAATTAAAGACGGCAAGTTTGTCTACTTCACCACGGCCAATCCATAGTTCCTTTGGCTCTGCGGAGGGCGGTTCCCTTGAGCCGCCCTCCTTTCCGTGTCTCTCGCGCGCTCCGCTGCAATTTTTGTTGAAGGTGATACGATGGAATTCTACGTTCAACAAGTCTTGAATGCCTTGCAGGTGGGGAGTGTTTACGCATTGATCGCCCTGGGGTATACGATGGTCTACGGCATCCTGACCATGATCAACTTTGCCCATGGCGATATCTTCATGGTCAGTACCTATCTGGCCTTTTTCTTTTCCACCTTCCTTTTGGCCACGTTCGCCGATCTGCCTCCTGTGATGGCTTTCGTCGCCACGTTGTTGGTGGCCATGTTCGGGACGGCGCTGTTGGCGGTGCTGATCGAACGGGTGGCCTATAAGCCGTTGCGCACCGCACCACGCATTTCGGCAGTCATCACGGCACTGGGAGTGGGCCTATTCCTTGAAAACTTCATGGTAGCCTTCAAGCCGGTTGGTCCGGCGCCGCGTTTCCTGCCCGCGCTCATTCCTCAGGTCAATTACACCTTCGGCGGCGTGACCGTTTCCTCCATCCAGATCGTGATTATCCTCGTCTCTGCACTGGTAATGTTTTTGCTGGATACCATCGTGCGCCGCACCATGGTAGGGATGGCCATGCGCGCCATCTCGTGGGATAAATTCACTGCTCCCCTGATGGGCATTCCGGTGGATCGCGTCATTTCCATCACGTTTGCTCTGGGTGCTTCGATCGCTGCGGTAGGCGGAACACTTTACGGCATGGCCTACACCATCGATCCCTATATGGGGATTCGTATCGGTTGGTGGGCGTTTATCTCCGCTGTGGTTGGTGGCATCGGTAATATCCGCGGCGCCATGCTTGGTGGTTTTATCCTGGGCTTTGTGGAGATCTTCACCCCGGTATTCTTGCCCTCCACCTACCGTGATTTTGTTGCTTTCTCGTTGCTTCTGGTTTTGCTCATCTTCCGCCCGACGGGTATCTTAGGGCGGCCTATTGCACAGAAGGTATAGGGAGGTCGATCATGAAAAAAGCCTTCTGGGACCGCTGGGGATTGCCGCTGATCTTGCTCCTCATTTTCCCGCTGACGATCCTGCTGCCGAGGAGCGGTCTGATCAATCCTTATATTGACCTTGTGCTCAAGTACATCGGCATCAACATCATTCTTACCGTTAGTCTGAACCTGGTCAACGGCTATATGGGTGAGTTTTCGGTGGGGCATGCCGGTTTTATGGCCATCGGTGCCTATGTCGCTTCGATCCTGACGGTATGGGTCTTCCCGCCGCAATGGGAGGCGGTGCTCTTTCCGTTGGCTTTGCTGGCAGGTGGAGCCGCCGCCGGGCTGGCGGGCCTGGGTATTGCTTTCCCATCCTTCCGCACGCGTGGCGACTATCTGGCCATCGTTACCTTGGCTTTTAACATGATCATCAAGAGCATTTTGGAAAACTTGGAAGTGCTGGGTGGGCCGCGCGGCTTTATGGGCATGACCAAGCTCACCACACTCTGGTGGGTCTATCTGATGGTGATTCTGGTCATATACCTGGCGCGCAATTACGTTTACTCTTCGTTCGGGCGTGGTGTGCTTTCAATTCGCGAAGATGAGACGGCAGCGAATCTGGTAAGTGTCAACACACGTCAGGTCAAGGTCCTGACCTTCGTCTTTTCCGCTTTCCTGGCCGGTTTGGCTGGGGGGCTATTTGCGCATGAACTGCAATTCATCAATCCCCGTTCTTTTACCATCCTTAAGTCCACTGACATGTTGGTGATGGTCTATCTGGGTGGTATTGGTAGCCTGGGTGGATCGATTTTGGGGGCGACGGTTTTCACCGTGGTGATGGAAGGGTTGCGCAGCGTGCTCCAGGCGGTGGGAATTTCGCAAGAATGGCGTCTGGTAGTAGCTCCGCTAATGCTGATCCTGCTCATGCTCTTCCGGCCGCGTGGCATCATGGGATTGCGCGAGTTTCGCTTCCTACTTCCCAGGGAGGAACGTTCGGAGGTGATTCGGGCCGCCCGTGAAGCGGCGCGCGCCAAAGCAGTGATCGGAGAGGTGCGATCATGACTCTGCTCGAAATTCGCTCTCTAACCCATTGGTTCGGCGGTCTGCGCGCCGTGCATGATTTCAACCTTGATCTCCTCTCCGGTGAGTTGGTGGCCATCATCGGTCCTAACGGCGCCGGCAAGACCACCGTCTTCAACCTGATTACGGGCGTTTATCGCCCCACTCAGGGCAGCATTCGCTTCCAAGGCAGGGAGCTGGTTGGATTGCCCTCTCACGAAATCATCTCTCTAGGAATGGCGCGTACATTTCAAAACATTCGACTCTTTCGGGAGCTTTCGGTGCTCGATAATGTGCGTATCGCTCATTATGCCCGTACACATTATTCCGTTTGGGAAGCGCTTTTCCGCCTGCCGCGTTTTACCCGAGAAGAGGAACGCGTGCGCCATGAAGCACTGGAGCTGCTCGATATTTTTGGCCTAGCCGATCTTGCCGAATTGCCGGCCAAGAGTTTGCCCTATGGTCAGCAGCGACGGCTGGAGATCGCTCGCGCACTGGCAACTCAACCCAAATTGGTCCTCCTCGATGAACCGGCCGCCGGCATGAACCCGGCCGAGATCGATCAGCTGATGGAGACCATTCGTTGGTTGCGTTCGGAATTCAACCTGACCATCTTGCTTATTGAACATCAGATGCGTGTTGTGATGAACATCGCCGAACGCATCAAAGTGCTGGACTTCGGCCAAACGATCGCCGAAGGCACGCCGCAAGAGATTCAACATAACCCGCTCGTCATCGAAGCCTATCTAGGCGAGGAGACGGTGCTATGAGCGAGAACGGAGCGCTTTTGAAAATCGAAAATCTAGAAGTGGCCTATGGAAGCATTGTCGCCCTGCACGGTGTTTCACTAGAGGTACATCGTGGTGAGATCGTTACCTTGATCGGCGCCAACGGGGCTGGCAAATCTACGCTTTTACGCTCCATTTCCGGCCTGGTGCCTCCTCGTCAGGGTAGGATCCTCTTTCAGGGCACGGATTTGAAAACCCTACCTCCCCATCATATTGTGGAAATGGGAATTGCCCATGTGCCGGAAGGACGCGGGATTTTTGCCAATTTGAGTGTGATGGAAAACCTGAAACTGGCCACCTGGACACGGAGCGATCGTCAAGAATTGCAGCGTGATTACGATCGCGTATTCGCTCTTTTCCCGCGCCTAGCCGAGCGGCGGCATCAGCTGGCCGGCACCCTCTCCGGCGGTGAACAGCAAATGCTGGCCGTCGCGCGGGCGCTCATGATGCGTGCTCATCTTATGCTTCTCGATGAACCCTCGATGGGGCTGGCGCCGGTGCTTGTGCGAGAGATTTTCAATACCCTGCGTGAAATTAATGCCGCCGGCACTACGATCCTGCTTGTAGAGCAAAATGCCCGCCAGGCGCTGAAACTGGCCAATCGAGGCTACGTGTTGGAAACCGGGCGCATTGTGCTCAGCGGTTCTTCTCATGAACTGATGGAAAATCCCCAGGTCAAAGCGGCGTACCTGGGTGGTTGATGGAACCTCGTCGGCCCCGAATCTAGACTAACTGCCAAGCTTCATTCCGGCGTAGAAGGCCGAATTCATTTCGGAGCACAGAAAATGCCCAAGAAATTGCCAGGGAGAGACAAGTGGTCTTAGTGCAAGATGGAGTGCAGGAAATTTGATCTCGTGAGGCAACATGGTAACGCTCGATCCTGAACGTCAGCAAAAAGCCAAAGAATATGCCCGCCTGCGTCGCCGCCTGTGGCTATTTGGGGTGCTTTTTAGCCTCCTGTATGCCGTGCTCTGGATCGTAAGCGGCTGGGGGATCGCCCTGCGCGCCTGGTTAGAAGGCTTCACCACCAACCAATGGCTGATCGTGCCTGCCTTTGTGGTGGTTTTTGGAGGTATCTCCTTCTTGCTGAACCTGCCGCTTACCTTCTACGAGGGCTTTCTTTTGCCCCATCGCTATGACCTTTCCACCCAGAGCTTGAAAGATTGGCTCATCGATCAGCTCAAAAGCCTGATACTGGGTGCTTTTATCGGCTTGCCGCTGCTGGAATTGCTCTACCTGGCCCTACGCGTGACGGGGGATTCCTGGTGGCTTTGGGCCGCAGCAGGTGTGTTCTTTTTCACCGTCCTGATGGCCAACCTGGGACCGGTGCTGGTCTTTCCTATCTTCAATAAATTCGTCCCTCTAGAAGCAGAACATGCGGATCTTGCTCGGCGACTGATGCAACTGGCGGAAAAGGCCGGCACACGCGTGCGCGGGGTCTTCAAGTTTGATATGTCGCGGCGCACCAAAGCTGCCAATGCCGCGCTCATCGGCCTCGGCAACACTCGTCGCATCGTGCTCGGCGATACGCTCATCAACGAGTTCACAGCCGATGAAATCGAAACTGTCCTAGCGCATGAACTGGGTCATCATGTGCATCGCGATATGCCACTGCTGATCGGTTTCGGCGCCCTGGTCACCGGGATCGGATTTTACCTGGTCTCCTTGGCGATGAAAGGGATTGTCAACACGTTTGGCTTTCGAGGAGCGTGGGATGTGGCCGCTTTTCCGGCACTGATGCTCATTTTCGACCTGTATTCCCTGGTGATCACGCCGCTGCAGAATGCCTTTTCCCGCTGGCGCGAGCGTCTGGCAGATGAGTATGCTCTGATCATGACCGGCAAACCGCAGGCCTTTGCCGGTGCGCTCACCCGGCTCGCCAATCAGAACCTGAGTGAAGTGGATCCGGAACCGTGGGTGGTCTGGTTGTTCTATAGCCATCCTCCGCTGAAAGAGCGCATTGAACGCGCCCAAGGCTGGTCGCAATCTTCCACCCCAGCCTGATCCCCTATCTCACCCAACCACCCAACCACCCGACTAAGCGACCATCCGACTACCCGACTAAATCAACTCCACATCGTGTGGCTGCGATTCCTTCCACCCGGCGGCAGTGATGCGCACGAACACAGCCTTCTCATACAGTTCGTCAATGTTGTGAGCACCGCAGTAACTCATCCCGGATTGTATCCCGCCTGTCAGCTGAGTCAGCACCTCACGCACCGGGCCGCGATAGGGCACCGCCGCCTCCACACCCTCTGAGACGTAATCTTCAATTTCCTCCTGCGTGATCCAACCTTCCCCTTCGCGCACTTTGCGGGCGATGTTTGCTTGCAGCGAAGCCATGCCGCGCGAGACCTTGTAGCGATGCCCTTTGCGCGTCATCATCAGGCCGGGGCTCTCATCCGTGCCGGCCAGCAGACTGCCGATCATCACTGTCGAAGCGCCGGCGGCCAGTGCCTTGACAATATCTCCCGATGTGCGGATACCGCCATCGGCGATGATCGGGATTCCCTGTGGACGGGCGACCGCCGCACATTCCATTACTGCTGAAAGTTGTGGCACGCCTGCGCCGGCTACCAGACGGGTGATACAGATCGAGCCGGGACCCACGCCCACTTTCACCGCGTCCGCGCCGGCGTCGATCAGGCGTTGCGTACCCTCCCCGGTGGCCACGTTCCCGCCGATGATCTGCGCTTCCGGGAAATGGCGGCGAATGGCGCGGATCATGTCCACTTCCAGCTGCGAATCTCCATGGGCAATATCCACCACAATGCAATCGGCTCCGGCCTCCAGCAGTGCTTCCACACGTTTCATCTCGCGCTCTTTCACCCCCACCGCTGCGCCCACCGCCAGTCGCCCTTTGGCATCTTTGGTCGCCTTTGGGAATTGGGTGATCTTCAGGATATCCTTCAGCGTGATCAAACCGACTAGCGCGCCCTCTTCGTCCACCAGCGGCAACTTTTCAATGCGGTGACGGTGCAGGATCTCCGCCGCCTCCTGCAGGGTTGTCCCGGCCGGTGCTGTGATCAGGTGACGGCTCATAATCTCGGTCAAGGGACGCCGATCGTCCTCCTCAAAGAGCATGTCACGGCTGGTAACTATCCCCACCAAATGTTGGGCTTCATCTAGGATCAGAATCCCGCCTGTGCCGGTCTCCTCCATTAGGCGGCGGGCATCGCCCACGGTGTGCTTCGTTGTCAAAGTAATCGGCTCGTCCACGATGAACGATTCTGCCCGCTTTACCCGTTCGATTTGTGCGACTTGCTCTTGAATGGACATAAACCGATGGATGATCCCGATCCCCCCATGACGTGCCATGGCGATCGCCGTTTCCGCTTCGGTCACCGTATCCATGTTCGCCGAAACGATCGGGATTTGCAGCGTGATCTTCGGCGTCAAACGTGTCTGCGTCGAAAGTTTGCGCCGGGATTCAACATCTGAAAATTGTGGCACCAGCAACACGTCATCATAGGTCAGCGCGATCTCGGGAAGGATTTTCATAGGAAACCTCCATCGGAAAATATTGGGGAGAACGATTCCCGCCTTATGAGAGTATAATACAAATGTGGACGATGTTCTTCTTGCTCTCTCACCTTTAGATGGGCGCTATAAGGAACAGACTGCCGCACTACGAGAATGGTTCTCCGAGTTCGCCTATTTTCGCTTTCGTCACAGGGTGGAAATCGCCTATCTGCTCTTCCTGAACGATCGCCTAGGCAAACCACGTCCTTTAACACTTCAAGAGCGTCAACGCCTCCAGGAATTGGCAGATTCTTTTTCTCTTGCCGAAGCGGTGCGCATCCGTGAGCTAGAGCGTCGCACGCGTCATGATGTCAAAGCGCTGGAACTCTTTATTCGCGAACAACTGAACGCCGCTGCCCTCCCGGACCTGATCCCGTGGGTGCACTTTGGCCTGACCTCGGAAGATGTGAATAGCACGGCTCAGGCTTGGACCTTGCGCCTCAGCCGCGAGAAAGTGCTTTTGCCTCACTTAGACTCTATCCTCTCCCGCCTCGCCGAGCTGGCGAACGCTTATGCCGCTACGCCCATGCCGGCCCGCACGCATGGACAGATCGCCGTGCCGACCACCTTCGGCAAGGAAATGGCGGTCTTCCTGGCGCGTCTCCGACCGCTACGATCGGCTCTTGCCGCCCACGTCTTCCAGGCGCATTGGAGTGGTGCGGTGGGCAACTTCAATGCCCACGTTGCCTCTTTCCCTCAGGTGGATTGGCCGGCCTTTGCCCGTGAATTCCTGGCTACTTTGGGCCTGGAACTGCACCCTTGTGCTACCCAAATCTTGCCTTATGAAAACTGGTTAGAGTACTTTTCACATCTCTATCGGGCGAATGCCGTGCTCCTTGACTTGGTCCAAGACCTTTGGCGCTACATCAGTGATGGGTATCTTGGTTTGCGACTCGTGGAGCAAGAGGTAGGCTCCTCGACCATGCCCCAAAAAGTCAATCCGATTGATTTTGAAAACGCCGAGGGCAATCTTGGCCTGGCGAATGCCTTGCTGGAGCACTATCAGCGCAAATTGCCCATTTCCCGCCTGCAACGTGATCTCTCCGATTCCACCGTTCGACGTACCTTCGGCGTGGCTTTGGGACACACTCTTGTCGCCTGGCAGAGCATCCTGCGCGGCTTGGAACGATTGGATGTGCGAACAGGCGTGATGTCACAAGCGCTGGAAGCCCATTGGGAAACCGTTGCCGAGGGCGCACAGACGATCCTACGCGCTGCCGGCTATGCTGAAGCCTATGATTGGCTTAAAGCGCTTACCCGTGGGCACATCATCGATCGCGACGAATACCTGCAATGGGTTGAATCACTGCCGGTCGAAGAGGCTCTGAAAGCCCGCCTCCGTGCACTCTCGCCAACAACGTTCCTAGGTCTGGCTGAACACCTCGCTCACCTGTAGGGCAACTTGCATTTGCCCATAAAGTGAAGTATGGAACTCACTTCTTCGGTCTTTCGTCTTTTTCTAGAAAGGCCTCGCATCTACGGTCTACCGTCCACCGTCTGTCGTCTCCTTGAAAGGAGCCTCCTATGAAACTTTTGCGAGCGTTGATTTGGATCCTGCTCACCTTCTCGCTTTTCTTCCCAACCCAATCTACTTTCACCGTGCAAGCCGCCACGCTTTGTGACCAAGCCCAATTTGTTGCTGATGTCACCATTCCGGATGGCACCGTGTTGGCTGCCGGCACCACCTTTACCAAAACTTGGCGGCTGAAGAATATTGGCACGTGCACCTGGGGGAGCGGGTATCGTCTGGTTTTCAGCAGCGGCGCCCAGATGGGCGGCCCTGCGGAAGTCAACCTGCCCTATAGTGTGGCCCCTGGTCAGATGGTAGATGTTTCCGTAACGCTCACCGCGCCATCCACTCCCGGCACCCACCGCGGCTATTGGATGTTGAAGAATGCTTCCGGGATCCTGTTTGGCTTGGGATGGAACGCCGACAAGCCCTTTTGGGTGGAGATTGTGGTCCCGAGTGAGCAAAACGTTGTGTTAGATTTCTTTTCCCAGGCGGCGAATGCCTCCTGGGGGAATGTTTCCGGCAGCCTGCCCTTCCCTGGTCGGGAAGGTGATCCCAAGGGTTTTGTCCTGCCGCGGGAAAATCCCACGTTGGAGAGCGGGGTGGTGCCTGGAAAGGCGCTGCTCATGGTGCCTCAGCAGGTCTATCATGGTGTCATCTATGGCGTCTATCCTGCACTCACCGTCCAAAGGGGGGATGAATTTCAGGCCACGATTGGGTGTGAACAAGGTGCGACAGGGTGTTATGCCCGTTTCACGTTGCAGTATTTGGATTCCAACGGGTTGCTGTACACACTTTGGAGTTTTGACGAAAAATATGATGGTCTGGTCTATAGCGCTCGCATCCCGCTGA
This sequence comes from Chloroflexota bacterium, assembly GCA_037447295.1. Classification (GTDB taxonomy): domain Bacteria; phylum Chloroflexota; class Anaerolineae; order Anaerolineales; family Villigracilaceae; genus 630D-37. The sequence continues at coordinate 11,215 of JBBIGZ010000024.1, forward strand.
ATGTTATTGCGGGCAAGACGGTGCGTTTTGTGCTCAAGGTGCGCGCTGCGGGTCCCGCGACCGATGACCGTGCCGTTTGGGTTAATCCGGTCATTGTGCGTACAGGTGGTTTACCGCCTACTGCCACCCCGCCGGTAGGCACCCTCACCCCCACGCCGACCGTTCCGCCGGGCATGACTCCTACGCCGACCTCACCGCCGGTTTCCGGTTGTGATAAAGCCCAATTCATTGCGGATGTTACTGTGCCGGATGGGACTTTGATGTCTCCTGGGCAGGTGTTTGATAAGACCTGGCGGCTGAAAAACATCGGCACTTGCACGTGGACTACTGCCTACAAGCTAGTGTTTGTTGGTGGGGAGCAGATGGGTGGTCCTGCGGAGGCCAACCTACCGCGTGATGTGCCGCCTGGGAGCACGGTGGACCTGACCGTGCGGCTCACGGCGCCTTCTGTGGCCGGCACCTACCGCGGCTATTGGCAGTTCAAGAATGCTTCTGGTGTGCTGTTCGGCATTGGCACGCCGGCGGTCAAGCCGTGGTGGGTGGAGATTCGCGTGAGTGGTCCGACGCCCACGGCTACTCCGCCTCCGCCGGCCGGCGATACGCTCTACGACTTTGTGGCTCATGCCTGTGAAGCGCAATGGGTAAGCGGAGCGGGTAACCTGCCTTGTCCTGGCAGCGAAGGGGATGCGCGGGGTTTTGTGCGCCTACTCTCCGCCCCGCGCCTGGAAAACGGTGTGATTGATTCGCGCCCCGGTCTGCTGACCGTTCCGCAGAACGTGTATAACGGCTACATTCAGGGAATTTACCCACCGATTCAAGTCCAGGCTGGTGACCGTTTCGAGTCGGTTGTCAACTGCGAATACGGGGCGACGAGCTGTTTGGTGATCTTTCGGTTGGATTACCGCATTGGGAGTGGTCCCACGCAGACGCTATGGGCGTTTGGTGAGCGCTATGAGGGGTTGTATTACCGTGCTGATCTGGACCTTTCGGCGCTGGCGGGGCAAGAAGTGCGCTTTGTGCTGACGGTATTGACGAACGGTTCGGCGAGCGGTGACCGCGCCTTGTGGGTGGCGCCGCGCATTCGGCGACCGGGGATGGGTGCTATCTCGACCCCCACGCCGACCGCCACCATCCCAGCCGGTACCCCATCGCCAACCTTCGTTCCATCTCCAACGGCAACGACCACTTCTTGGACCTCTGGCCTGGACGTTTCTCATTTGACGTATCTCCGTCTATTTGATAGGGAAAATGGTTGGGCCATCACCACCGGTGCTGTTTACCGCCGGCAGGGCGCGTCCTGGCAAAATGTCACACCGCCTTCTTTCTCCGCGGCCGGGAGAAGCCTTCGCTATTTCTTCCTGGACCTTCAAAATGCTTGGCTGTTGCCACCACCATCCGCATCACAAGGCACACTTTATCACACTGCCGATGGCGGTCAAAACTGGGAGACAATCTCCGCACCTTTCGGCCTTGCCGATCTGGTTTTCCTGAGCGCAAATGAAGGGTGGGCACTTGCCTACCTGGCTGCAGGTGCCGGTTCCAGCAGCATTGCCGTCTACCGCACTGCCGATGGAGGACATTCTTGGGAATTGCGCTTCGTCAACGATCCGAACGTTCCATCTGCGCGCCAGGATATTCCACTTTCAGGGATCAAAAACGGCCTGGCAGCGCGCGATTTCCAGGTTGCCTGGGTGACCGGTACCGTTTATTCTCCGCTCACCCCCTATCTCTATGTAAGCCACGATGGTGGTCAGAGCTGGCAACTGCAAAATATCTCACTACCGCCCGCTGATAGTAACGCACAACTCACTTTCCGTCCGCCGATTTTCCTGAATACGCAACAGGCTCTCTTGTTGGTGGAAATCGCTGGCTCATCCTCTCGCACTGCCATCTACGTGAGCCGGGATGGCGGAGAATCCTGGGAGCTTGCACCTAACCTGCTAAGTGGTGTCGGACGATTTCAATCTCTCTCACTCCAGGAATGGTTTTTCTGGAATGGTACCGCCTTTCTCTATACCTCTGACGGAGGTCAGAGTTGGGAAACTCGAACTCCTGATCGCAACTTTGGAGATGCTTCCGTTGGCTGGCAATTCCTGAACTCCCAGGAGGGTTTCCTCTGGACCGTTCCAATCGAGGGCCTATCCTCCTTGTATCATACATTGGACGGTGGACGAACATGGGTTCTTTTGAATCCGTAAGGAGGCTCTCCCGACTCTCTGGCAAACGTTGATAGAGTACGGCCATGTTACAATATCAGTGGGAGCCGTAATCTGAGGTATGTTTCCGCCAGGAGTGCCGATCTCGAAGCGCCTCTTTGACCTTTTGCTCACCGCGCCGGCCGTGATCCTGCTTTCACCGCTTTTGGCGCTGATCGCCTTGCTGGTCTATCTCTTTCACGGCCGGCCGGTGCTGTTCCGGCAATTGCGGGCCGGCTATCGCGGCCAACCGTTCTGGATTTACAAATTCCGCACGATGAACGATGCCCGCGATGCTCATGGTAACCTTTTGCCCGATGAGCAACGTCTGACCCCGTTAGGGCGCTTTCTGCGCGCCACCAGCCTAGATGAACTGCCTGAGCTTTTCCTCGTCTTGAGCGGCAAAATGAGCCTGGTGGGACCGCGTCCGTTGTTCTTGCACTATTTGGAGCGCTATACGCCAGAGCAGGCGCGCCGGCATGAGGTCTTGCCCGGCATCACTGGCTGGGCACAGATCAACGGGCGCAATGCGCTCACTTGGGAAGAGAAGTTCCGCCTGGATGTCTGGTATGTAGATCATCGCTCGTTTTGGCTCGATCTGAAGATTCTCCTGCTCACCGTTTGGAAAGTGCTCAAGCGGGAGGGCATCTCTCAACCCGGCCACGCCACGGCCGAAGAATTCATGGGTATACAAGGAGAACCACGCACATGACGTCATTGCCTGCTCCTCTTCATCCCATTGTGATGTACGGTGGCGGAGGGCACGGAAAAATCCTGATCGATTTGCTGCGTGCCTTGAACCGCTATCACTTGGTTGGCATTCTAGACGATGGCCGCACCCCCGGCGAAACCGTGATGGGCGTGCCGATCTTGGGAAACGGGGAAATGCTGGCCGAAATCCGCGCGCGTGGCGTGACCTTGGCAATCAACGCCGTAGGCGGCATTGGCAAACCGGACGTACGCATTGCCATTTTCGAGCGCCTGAAGTCTTTCGGCTTTGAATGTCCGCTGCTCATCCATCCTTGGGCGCTTGTTGAGCCGAGCGCAACCATTGCCGATGGCGCGCAGGTGCTGGCTCGGGCGTATATCGGCAGCGAAGTGCAGATCGGCTTCGGTACGCTGATCAACGTCGGAGCGATTGTCTCTCACGAGTGCCGCATTGGGAGTTATGTCAATATCTCGCCGGGGGCCATGCTGGCCGGAAATGTGGAAGTCGGTGAAGCGGCCCAGATCGGCATGGGCGTGACGATCAATTTGGGGATCAAGATTGGGGCTCGTGCCCGCATTGGGAACGGTGCAACGGTCAAAGCCGATGTTCCGGAAGGTGGCGTGGTGCGCGCCGGTCACATTTGGCCACCATAGTCTTCCATTTTGGGGCAAGTTATGGTAAATATCAACGTGCTATGCGTTGCCTGATGTACACTGCCAAAGCGCCACCTTGGCAACTTGCATTTGCTTCAGCCCTTTTGGGAAAGTTAACCCCATTGGCCCTCGGCTGATGGTGGTTAATTTTTTATTCCATCACAGAGGAGTAAAAATGCAAATCGTAAATCGTTCTTACCTTTCCCCCAAACTAGAAAGCCGACCGAATCCCCAAAAGGGCGGCTGGGGAGTTTTTGCGATTGAGCCGATTAAGAAGGGAGAATTGCTCGTCCTGTGGGGAGGACGAGTCTTACATATCAGTCAACTGGATCGCAGCTTGCCGAATTTTACGCAGGTCGTTCTCCAGATCGACGAGGAATTCTATCTGTTCTCCGAAGAAGAGGAAGCGGCCGACCATTTTAACCACTCTTGCGATCCGAATGCCGGCTTCTTCGGGCAGATCGGCCTGGTCGCAATGCGGGATATTGCTCCCGGCGAAGAGGTGTGCTTCGATTACGCTATGTGTGACGGTTCGCCCTATGACGAATTCGAATGTCACTGCGGCGCGCCAAATTGCCGTGGTCGGGTGACCGGCGAGGATTGGAAGCGCCCGGAGCTCTGGGAACGATACGAGGGATATTTTTCTCCCTATATCGAGCGCCGCATCCGTGCTCTCAAGGCCCAAGCATATGCGCTGGTTGAGACAATTTAGCTTTCCTCTTGCCCTTTTCGGCGTAGCCTGGGCAGTGCGATTGCTGCCCGTGCTGCTGACGCGTTCCCTGGGCATCGGCTTGGATGATATGTTCCAGTACGATATGCTCGGTCGCAGCCTGGCGAGCGGCAATGGCTTTCGTTGGTATGCCCTCTCGGATTTCAATCTGCTCCGGCGCCTTATCCCCTTAGACCTGAGCGGCATCGAATACGATCCGCGCGGCGTGTTGACCTCTTTCCGTGCCCCACTCTACCCGGCTTTCCTGGCCCTGATCTACGCCGTAGTCGGCATTGGGGAAGGCCGCTTCTTTGCCACTCGGTTGGTGCAGTCTTTTCTGGCTGCCTTCCTGCCGCTTCTAACCTGGGCACTTGGCCGCCGTCTGTTTGATGAACGTGTTGCCCGCCGCGCCGCCTGGATCGTCGCCTTATACCCGATGTTGATCGCCTTCCCGCTGGCGTTGGCCACAGAAAATCTCTTCTTCCTGCTCGTCACGCTCTCCGTTTTGCTTCTTGTACAACTGGAGCAACGTCCCTCCTGGTTGGGCGCAGTGGCTCTCGGCCTCACTTTTGGGTTGGCCGCGCTCACCCGCTCGGTGGTGCTCCTGATGGCCGCTGCAGCCCTGCTTTGGCTCATCTTTGAACGTCGCCTTCTTCGCCATGCTGTCCTTGCCGGCCTAATATTGGGTCTCACCATCTTACCCTGGATGGTGCGGAATTCGTGGCTGCATCATCGCATAACCGGCCTCGAGACTTCACTGGGGTATAATCTGTACGTGGGGTATCATCCGCAATCCAATGGCACGTTCACGTTTGGCCCCTCGCTGGACCTGCTCACTATCGTGGATGATGCCGAACGAGATCGCCTGGGAACCCAGCAGGCGCTCGGTTTCATTCGCCAAAACCCGGCGCGGGCGCTCTTTTTGGTGTTCCGCCGTTTGGGTCACTTTTTCGATCCGGAATGGCGCGCCTTCACCTACTTTTACGCCAACGGCATCCTTGGGCCGCTTCCGCCCATCATCCTGATCCTGATCTACCTCCTGCTTGCCCTCCCATGGATGAGCTTGGCGGTTGGAGGGATATGGGGATGGGCTTTTCTCCACGATGCTGCGGAAAAACGGCTGTTCGCTTATCTCTTTCTTGGATATCTGCTCCCGCACATTCTGATCCTTTCGGAAGAACGTTTCCACTTGACTTTGGTTCCCCTCTTCAGCCTGCTGGCGGCTCATTTTTGGACCCGGGGCCGGGCACCTCGTCCCCCAGCTGAGCGCGACGCTTTCTACTTTGCTGCCATTGCCACCTTTTTCCTGATGATTTACTGGGTTGAGAAAATTGTGAGATTTTGGCCTCTCTTCGTACGTCTGATTGCTCCTGGAGGGCATGATCTACGTCTGCCCTACTGACCATGCGCCTTAAGTTTCTGCTATTCATCCTGTTCTTCTCATTGCTCGCCTGTCAGCCTGCCGGGGAAAATCGCCTTTCGCCCACCGGTGTACCTCAAGAGCCTACTCCTATCATCCAACCGTATCCTACCCGACCGGTCTATGCCCCCGGCGAATTGGTGGATTACACGGCGCAGGATGGCGATACCCTTCCGGCCCTAGCGGCGCGCTTCAACACGACGGTTGCAGAAATTTTGCAGGCCAATCCGTTCATCCCCGCTCAAGCTACTACCTTACCGCTGGGGATGCCGATGAAGATCCCGATTTACTACCTACCGCTCTGGGGGATACCCTATCAATCGCTTCCGGATATTGCCTTTGTCAATGGCCCGGCCGATCGCGGTTTTAATACCTCTGCCTTTCTGAGCGATCGCCCTGGCTGGCTCAAGGATTTCCGCGATTACGTTGCCGGCGCCTGGCGGGATGGAGCGGGGATTGTAGAGCAGGTAGCTACAGACTACAGCATCAGCCCACGGCTGTTGCTTGCTATCTTGGAATACCAGAGCCATGCCCTTTCCGATCCGAATTTGCCGCAAACCGGGGGATATACCCTGGGGTATAAGGATCCTCTCCATCGGGGAGTCTACTTACAGCTAGTTTGGGCGGCAAACACGCTGAATCATGGCTACTACGGCTGGCGTTCTGGCCGCCTGACCGAATTCGAATTGCCGGATGGACGCTTATACCGTCCCGATCCCTGGCAGAATGCCGCTTCGGTGGCCCTCCAGTATTATTTCTCGCGTATCCTTTCGGAGCCGGCTTTTTCCCAGGCCATTGGTCCCCAGGGGCTCGCAGCAACCTATCGCCGTCTGTTCGGCGACCCATGGGCTGAGAAGCAGGTTCTCATTCCCGGCAGTCTCACGCAGCCGCTCTTGCTCTTGCCCTTTCCTGCCGGACGCAGCTGGGCCTATACCGGTGGACCTCATACCGGTTGGGGCACCGGCTTTCCCTGGGCCGCGCTCGATTTTGCGCCTCCGGTTACCACGCGCGGCTGTACGGTCCCTGATCGTCGCGACTATGCGATTGCCGTTGCCGATGGAGTGGTGGTTCGTTCCGGCCCAAACGGCCTGGTGCTCGATCTGGACGGGGATGGTGATGAACGGACCGGCTGGACGATCTTCTACCTCCATCTGGCAACCGAAGAGCGGGCAGCAGTGGGGCAGGTCCTGCATGTGGGTGAGAAGATTGGCTATCCATCCTGCGAAAGCGGTCGCGCTACTGGCACCCACGTTCACATTGCCCGCAAGTATAATGGGGAATGGATCTTGGCCGATGGTCCTCTGGCCTTCAATTTGGAAGGCTGGATTGCTCACAACGGAGATCGACCTTATCAAGGGTATCTGACGCGCGGTTTGCAGGTGATTACAGCCAGCGAATTTGCCGAGTCTTTCAGTCAGATCCTGGCTCAAGGGCATTGAAAGATGCGATATTGTTTCCGTTGGTCCGTCTCTTCGATGGCTAACAACGATCAATGGCTCGAATCTCAGAAAGGTATAGATTTCAGCGGTGAAAGGACGGTGCATCCGTTACCATGGTCGGAGTTCTGACGCTTCATTTGCATTTGCCCGGCTGCACTTCGTTGAAAGAAAAGCGCCATCGCCTGAAGCCGCTTCTGGTACGGTTGCAGCGCGAATTCAACCTTTCGGTAGCCGAAATGGACTATCAGGATCGCTGGCAGGAAGCGCTCATCGCCTGTGCTCTGGTCAATAACGATGCTGTTCACATTCGACGTTCGTTTCAGACCGTGGTAACGTGGGTGGAACAACATTGGTCGGAGGGATTGGTGCTTGCCGAGCAGGTTGAACTCTACTGATGGAGGAGAAACAATGCCCTCCCTTTCTCTGGATGAGATTCTGATCGCCGAGTTCGAGTATATTGCCACTTCGGCCTTCCAGGCCAACGAAGATCGTAGCAAAGCCACTTCGTTTTTTGTCGTCTCGGTGGTTTCGCTGATCGCTACCGTCTTCGGCGCCCAGCTCGGCGGTGGAACGGTGCAATTCTCCCGTGCTCTGCTTTTTATCCTGGCAGCCGTTTTCTTGACTCTCAGTTTCTTCGGCGTGTTGACTCTGCTTCAGCTGGCGCGTTTGCGTCTGGCCTGGTACGAAGCGGCTCGGGCAATGAATCAGATCAAAAACTTCTACCTTGCCCACTTTCCCGAATTGGAGGCCGCTTTTCGCTGGCGCGAGGAAACCTTGCCCTTGCCTTGGAAAGCAGATAGCCTTTCGTTTTACATGGCGCTAGAAGTATCGTTGGTTACCGGGATGACCTTCGCTGCGGCTGTGTTCTTCTTCCAGCATGGCTTGCGTTTCACTGCCTGGCTCTGGCCGTTCACTGTTTTGGCCGGTGTGTTGGCTTGTTGTGTGTGTCTTTTTCTCTATCGCCATAAATTGAGCAAACGCCAATGAATTCCGAAATCGTCAATTTGCTCAACCGCGTCGAAAGTTTGCCCTGGCGCGAAGCCCTGGATGAGATTTTTCTCCACCAAAGGCGCGAGTTTATCTTCGATAACGTTGCGCTCTACCGACAACGAGAGGTCGATCTGGATGTGGAATATGCACGCGCCTTTGGCCGTGGGCGTGCTTCCGAGGCCGATGCTGTTTGGGGAGAACAGATGGCCGCCGATGTCCTTCAGCGCTGGGGAATCCTTCTCATCCAACCATCTTCCCAGGCTTCCACCGTCGATCGTCTCGAGCGCGCTTACCTGCTCGGTTTCCCGATCGCGCTTTTAGGCGAAAAGTGGGTATTGATCTTCGCCCGCTTTGGGGGGCCTGTTTTTGATGAAGTATCGCAGGAACAGGCGGCCGAGGTTGTATGGCTGATCAAATTCATCCTTTCGCAGCGTCTTTTGAAAGAGAAAGAAAATGCTCTAGAGCAGTTGCGTCGCCAGTTGGGTATCCAGGAGGACTTTCTCAGTACGATTTCCCATCAGTTGCGCACGCCGCTGGGACTGATCAAGGGATATGTGAGTTCGCTCTTGCGTCCGAATGTTCGTTGGGATGCGGCTACCCAACGTAAATTTCTCAGCGTTATCGAGCAGGAAACCGATCGCCTGACTACGTTGATCGATAATCTGCTCGCTTCTTCTGCCTGGGAAGCCAAGGCAGTCTCTTTGAATTTTGCACCACTCCATTTGGAGAGCCTGGTGCGCGATGCGGCGATTCGGGCGCGCTATCGCTATCCCAAAATGGAGATCTACTTAAGCTCTGTTCATTTGCCATCGGTATGGGGCGATGCTGTGCAACTGGCACAAGTTCTAGATAATTTGTTCAGCAATGTAGCCCAACATGCGCAGCAGGCTCCTGTCACCATTCGTTACCAGATTGAAGATCAATTTCTTCACTTGATCTTCCGGGATGGAGGGCCGGGTATGCCGCCACAAGTATTAGCCAATCTTTTCCAGCGTTTTCAGCGTCCCTCTCCTACTTCCGGCAGTGGTTTAGGTTTATATATTTGCCGGAAAATTGTGGAAGCACATGGGGGTAAAATATGGGCAGAATCGGCGCCCGGAGAAGGTTCAACGTTTCACATTTTTCTCCCTTTGGTGCGCAACCGGAAAGAAGCCCGATGAGCCACTGCATCCTTGTTGTCGATGACGAACCCCATTATCTCGACCTTCTGGAGGCCAATTTGCACCTTGATGGATATGAAGTGCTGACTGCTCAAAGTGGCAAAGAGGCCTTGAATTTGTTGACCACTCATGTTGTGCATCTTGTCTTGCTCGATGTGCTCCTTCCGGATATGGATGGGTTTACACTTTGTCAGCGCATTCGTGCCTTTTCGCACGTTCCGATAATCATGCTTACCGCACGTAATCAGGAAGAAGATCGCATACGTGGATTGAATGCCGGAGCGGATGATTACGTGAGTAAACCGTTTTCAATCGTTGAGCTGCTGGCGCGCGTGCGCGCTGTGTTGCGACGAACGGAAGGTACGTCGGCGTTGGTCGCCGAACCGGTCATCGAACTCGGTGATTTGAAAGTGGACTTCGGCCGCGCCGAGGTCCGCAAACGTGGGCAGTTGCTCTTGCTTTCGAGCACAGAATATCGCCTCTTGCTCCAGTTCATTACTCATCGTGGGGAGGTGCTTTCGCCCTCGTGGCTGCTGCGCACCGTCTGGGGTAGAGAATACGAGGACGAACGAGAAGTACTTTGGGTCACCATTGCGCGCTTGCGTCAAAAGATTGAGGATGATCCCCGCCATCCGCGATATATTCTTACCCGTCATGGGGAAGGTTACTGGATGCCATTCTAAATTGGTGAGGAGGAAAAATTGGCAGAGGAAAAGAGTGTTCTGATTATTGACGCAGATGCGCCAAGCCGCATTTATCTAGGACGGGTCCTGGCACAGCGCGGGTATAAGCCACTTCAGGCTGCTTCTGGCAAAGAGGGCCTGATCTTGGCCTGGCGCGATCGCCCCTCGGTGATCCTCATTGACCCTCGTTTGCCGGACTTGAGCGGTGAAGAGGTGGTTCAAAAGCTACGTCGGGATGCGCGTACGGCTGATACTCCCTGTTTGGCATTGAGCAGCGATCCCGACCCCAAACGGGTGACTTCATGCCTTACTGCCGGGGTCAATGAATATTTTTTGAAATCTGCGGCTAACATCCCAAAGGTCCTGGAAACATTGGATGCGCTTTTTGCCCCTGAATCTCCGATCGAAGAGGCTGAGAGGGAGAAAAAGATCCCCCATGGGAAAATGATCGTCTTCTTGAGCGCCAAGGGAGGAACCGGCACATCTTCCCTTTGTGCCAACCTGGCAGCTACTCTGGCGCGTTTGGAGAAAGGAGCCTCCATTGCCGTGGCCGATTTGGTGTTGCCGTTGGGCTCGATTGCTCCCATCGTTGGGTATAGCGGTGAAGTCAACCTGTATACGTTGAGCACCGGTTCAGAGGAGGCTATACAGCCACAAGCGCTGAAGCAAAATCTGCCCCGCATTCCTGATTGGGGCTTTTGGCTTCTGGCGGCCGCGCCAGATCCGGAAGCGGCCAATCAGATTCGCGCCGAACGCATCGGGCCGTTGGTGAATGCCTTGCGCGAAGCCTTCGATTTTGTTTTCGTGGATCTCGGCCGTTCTCTTTCGCGTATTAGTTTACCCATCCTGCAACAGGCAGATGTTATTTTGCTGATCGTCACCCCCGATTCCAGCACAACTTTTCTCACCCGCCTGGTGCTCGAATTTCTGATGAAGAAAGGTATCCCAACCAAACGTATCTTACCCGTGATCAATCGCCCGGTAGGATTAGAGGGGCTTTCCAAGCCAAGCGTCGATGAAGAGATCGGCTTGACAACCGTCTACACTATCCCATATTTGGGAGGAAATGTAACCGTAGCAAACCAAAGGCACCAGCCATTAATCGAAAAATTTGCCACAGATACAATTGCGCTTTCGCTCCGCGATTATACGCGCGATGTGCTACAGACGGTTCAAAAATTGCGCGAGGAAATCCTTTTGGGAGGGAACTATGGGATATGAATTTGATGAAAAAGGGAAAGTGTTTACAGATGTGATTCGGAAACGCCCCTTGCCGGCGTTGATTCAGACGGTTACTCACCAGATTCGTGGCAATGTCCATGTGCGGTCGGGCGAACGGGTCAAAGATGAACTCGATCGCAACGAATTGTTCCTGGCCGTTACCGAAGCTCAGGTTTTCGATGCTTCCGGTACGGTGGTCTATCAAATCCCGTTTATTGCCATACGTAGAGAGCAGATCGTTTGGGTTATTCCCCTAGAGGAGGAACCTGCGAGCCATGAATAATGCCATGCCATCTCGCTTGAGCAGTGCCGATCTGGCGCGGCTGAAAAAATATCTCATTGAAACCGTTTCGCGCTCACTGGAGGGCATTGAAATTGACCCGATTCAAAAGAAAGGAGTGGTTCGGGAACGGCTGAATGCCCTTTTAGAGCAAATGCGGGTGCCACTACCGGCTGATGTACGCAAAGAGCTGATCGAAGTGGTGCTCAACGATGTTGTGGGATATGGCCCTATTCAGCCATTGCTGGATGACGATGAGATCACCGAGATCATGGTCAATGGGCCAAAGAAGGTTTATGTCGAAAAGAAAGGTCAGATTCAGCGTACCAACGTAGTCTTTGACGATGATGAGCACGTTCTCCGTATCATCGAACGCATTGTCTTGCCGCTTGGGCGGCGCATTGATGCCGAAAACCCCACCGTGGATGCCCGCCTTCCGGATGGATCGCGTGTTAATGCCCTCATTCCACCGGTAGCCATTGATGGTCCGTGTATTACTATTCGCAAATTTCGCAAAGACAAACTAAAGATTGAACAATTAATTCAATTTGGTTCTTTGACCGAGCACATGGCCGAGTTCCTTCGAGCCTGTGTGCGCGCTCGTCTAAACATTGTGATTTCCGGCGGCACCGGCTCGGGCAAGACGACGCTTTTGAATGTGCTCTCCAGCTTCATCCCAGAAAGTGAACGCATTGTTACCATTGAAGATGCTGCCGAGCTCCAACTCCAACAAGATCATGTAGTACGCCTCGAATCTCGACCTGCTGATCTAAATGGGCGCGGAGCAGTCACGATCCGCGATCTGGTGCGGAATGCTTTGCGCATGCGCCCGGATCGCATTGTGGTGGGTGAATGCCGCGGTGGAGAAGCGCTGGATATGCTACAGGCAATGAATACCGGTCATGATGGTTCGATGACCACCATCCATGCCAATTCCCCGCGCGATGCTTTGGCGCGTCTGGAAACACTTGTCCTAATGGCTGGTATGGATCTGCCTCTCAAAGTCGTGCGACAACAGATTTCCTCGGCCGTTGACCTGATCGTACAACAATCGCGCCTGCGGGATGGAACTCGTAAGATTACTTCCATTTCCGAAGTAGTGGGGATGGAAGGAGATGTGATCACCATGAGCGAACTGTTTAAGTTTGAGCAAACCGGGATCACTCCGGATGGAAAAGTGATCGGCACACACAAGGCAACCGGTTTACGGCCGCTGTTTTACTCACGTTTGGAAGCCGCCGGTTATAAGCTAGATGCGAGTGTGTTTGGAGTTGGCAGCTCTTCGCCGAGTCGCCGATAGCCCCACTGGGGTATAATTCTGGCAAGGATGTGCTTATGGATTCTCGCATTCAAGTGATGCTGCGTGCCAAGGCGCTGGGTGTTTTGATTCGGGATGCGCGCTTGGCCAAACGCTTGACCGTCAAAGAATGTGCTCAGGCGTTAGGTGTAAAGCCGGCTACCTTTCGCGCCTATGAGGAGGGACGCAAATCCCCTTCGCTGCCCGAGCTGGAGGTTCTGGCCTATTTTCTCAATCTTCCCCTGGAACATTTCTGGGAAAAAGAGACTCTTTCCGATGCTCCTGCGCAGGCGGAATCGCTGAAATTATCCCTGGTTTTGAACTTGCGTCATCGGATGATCGGTGCTATGTTGCGCCAGGAGCGAACGAACGCCGGCCTTTCGTTAAAAACATTGGCCGAACGCACCGGTATAAGCATTGTTCGCTTAAAAGCCTATGAGCTTGGAGAACGTCCCATTCCGCTTCCAGAACTGGAACTTCTGTTGCAGGTGATAGATGCACCGATCGAACACTTCTTTGACGAGAGCGGTCCTGTTGGTCGTTGGATGGCCGAACAGCGAGAAATCCAGCGCTTTTTGGAGCTTCCCTTTGAACTGCGCGAGTTCATCAGTAAACCGGTTAATCGCCCTTACCTGGATCTAGCCGTGCGCTTGAGCGAACTTTCCACCGAAAAATTGCGCGCCGTCGCCGAGGGTTTATTGGATATTACACTCTGAGCAGTGCGAGGATAGGACGATGGAATACATGCGAGCAGGAAAAGCGGCCTATGAGGAGAAGGATTACCCACGCGCAGCCCAGGCATTTGCGCAGGCGGCGCAGGCGTTTATCGCGGAGGGTCGCGCATTCGATGCGGCTGAAGCGCGCAATAATCAAAGCGTGGCACTTTTAATGGGTGGCGATGCGGAAGGTGCTTTGCGCGCCGTGGAAGGTACTCCCCAAATTTTTGCCCAGCATAACGATCTGGAACGTGAAGGTATGGCTTGGGGCAATCAGGCCACGGCCCTTGAAGAATTGGGAAGGCTAGAAGAAGCCATCCAGGCCTACCGCAAAGCGGCCAATTGTTTTGATCGGATCGGCAAGGCCGAGCTACGCGTAGAAATGGAGAAGGCGATTGCTGCTATCCGTTTGAAACAAGGGCATGTGATGGAAGCAGGAATGGAGATGCTTTCCACGCTGCAGCGCCCAAATCTTCCCTGGTGGCAACGCCTTTTACGCTGGATGTTACGTTTTCGCTTGTGACAAAAACACCCTTTCTCTCCACCCCAGGTTGGCAAATACGGCAGGCAGAGACACGCGATCGCTCTCTCCTGGCAGATTGGCTCGCTCAGGATCTGCATATCCATCGTCATTTGGATTGGCGACCCCCACTTGACTGGTTGGGACATCCTTCTTGGTGGGTGCTCGAAGAGCAGGCGCGTCCGGTGGCCGCACTGGCCTGTCCAGATGATCCGCCTGAAATCGCTTGGCTGCGTTTGTTTGCCCACACACCCCATGTTCCTGCCGGCCGGGCCTGGAGAGAGCTTTGGGCGCAGGCGCGCCGGAGCTTAATTGCGCTTAAGCCGATGATCGCGGCGATTGCCATCGAATACTGGATGGAGCCTCTTCTGCAGGAAGCACGCTTTGAGCTGCGTCAATGGGTAGTTGTCCTGGAGCGACGGTTATCTACCTTTTCCTCGAGAAAGGATGCGGAGAATCTGCCGATCCGTTCTATGCGCGCAGAGGATCTCAAGGCAGTAGCCCAGGTGGATTGGGAAGCCTTTTCGCCACCTTGGCGGCATTCGCTGGATTCCTTGCGCCGGGCTTTTGCACAGGCACTCTTTGCTTCGGTGTTGGAACTCGATGGTAAGATTTTGGGCTATCAGATCACGACCGGCCATGCTTTCGGTGCGCATTTGGCGCGCTTGGCCGTTCACCCCCAGGTTCAGGGGAGGGGATGGGGGCGGAAGTTGCTCGAAGATCTTTTTGATTCCCTGCGCTCACGGCGCATTGAGCGGTTGACCGTCAATACCCAGCATGATAATCGTGTTTCGTTATCTCTCTATCGTCGCATGGGCTTTGAGCGCACAGGTGAAGAGTATCCGGTTTATGTTTACGATTGGAGGTAATAAATGCATCGTCCAGACGCGATTATGGTCAACGCGCTTGTGCGCCAAGCGCTAATCGCCGCGCAGGAGGTGATCGGCGAAAACGGGCTGAACACCGTACTCCGTACCAGTGGTTTGGAACGTTTCATCGGTAATTTTCCTCCCAACGATCTACAGCCGGCCATTCAGGCGGTCGAATATGCCCGTTTTAACCAGGCGATCGAAGAATTCTATGGGCGCGGCGGGCGCGGCATTTTACGACGGATTGGTAAAGCATCCTTCCAATACGCGTTGAGCGAACAATCTGCCCTCTTAGGATTGGCCGGAATGGCGCTCAAATTGTTGCCGGAACGGGGGCGTATCAAGTTCATTCTCACCAGCATGGCGAATGCCCTGAAGAAGACCAATCCACAGGTTGAGGCTTGGGTGGAAGAAGGGGAAGGAATCGCCTATGTTGAGGCGACCTGTGCCATTTGCCATGGCCGCCATGCGGAGACCCCGATCTGTCACCTCTATGTCGGCTCGATCGGTGAAGCGGTGCAATGGGCCACCGGCCAAGAACATACGATTCACGAAACCCATTGCATGGCCTGTGGCGATGAATATTGCCGTTTTGAAGTCGAAACGCTCTCCGACTGATGATCTCCTTCATTCCTCAGCCCATTCTGACGGTCTACCGTCAACGGTCCACGGTCATCTCATAGGAGGTTCTATGCGCTCATTTGAAACCGAATGGCAAGCCGATGATGGAGTCTTCCTTTTTGGGCGCGGTTGGGAGCCGGAAGAGAAACCCAAGGCGCTCATCTGCCTGATCCATGGATTAGGGGAACACAGCGGGCGTTACGAGCACGTCGCCGCGGCCTTGACCGAGGCCGGCTACGCCATCCTGACCTTTGATCTGCGCGGGCATGGGCGCTCTGGCGGGCCGCGAGGTCACATGCCCTCATTTGAGGCTTTCATGCGCGATATCGATCGCCTCTTCGATCAGGCGCAGATCCGTTATCCTGGGCTTCCTCGCTTTCTCTATGGTCATAGCTTAGGTGGCATTCTCGTGCTCAATTATGCCTTGCGACGTAAGCCCGAGGTCCGCGGTGTGATCGCCACCGCCTCGGGGCTGCGCACCGCACTGGAGGAGCAGAAAGCCAAGGTGGCCGTGGTGCGCCTATTGGGCGGAATCTTCCCCTCTCTGGCTCTTCCCAGCGGCCTAGATCCCAATACGCTGAGTCACGATCGCCGCGTGGTCGAAGCCTATATCAACGATCCGTTGGTACATGATAAAATTACGCTCGGTTTTGGCAAGATCATGCTCGAGGTCATTCCCTGGACTTTCGCCCACGCGCATGAATTCCCGGTGCCGCTTTTACTGATGCATGGCACGGAGGATGCTCTCGGTTATGCCCGTGGAAGCGAGGAATTTGCCCGCCTGGCCGGCGAAAAGGCTACCCTTAAACTTTGGCCTGGCCTCTATCATGAGTTGCACAATGAGCCGCAAAAGCAGGAAGTTTTCCAATACATGATTGAATGGATGGATGCACATCTTTAAACCCACGAGGAGATCATGAGCAGAGAACAGAAAATGAGCAAGCGTCAAATGTTGCGCGAGAAGCGCCGCAAAGAACAGCAGCGCAATCGTTTGATTGCCATTGGTTTGATTACCCTAGGTGCATTGCTGGTCGTGTTTTTTGCCGTCTATCCGAATATACAGGCTACGCAATCGGTGGTAGTACCCACTCCCTACCCGCGTCCGATGGCCGATCGCAATGCCATGGGTGATCCAAATGCACCGATTACGATCGTCGAATATTCTGATTACCAATGTCCCTACTGCCGTCGCTTTTCCGAGCAAACAGAACCCCAGTTGATGGAAACTTACATCAAGACCGGCAAGGTCTATTTCATCTATCGCTCAATGGGCAATTTCTTAAGCGATAATATTGCGCGGGCACGTGGCACGATTAATAGCGAATCGCGCGATTCGGCCATGGCTGCCTACTGTGCCGCCGACCAGGGCAAGTTCTGGGAATATCACGATATACTTTTTGCCAATCAAACCGGCGAGGGTGTTGGCGCCTTTTCTGAAGCCCGTTTGCGGGTCATGGCCCAAAAGATCGGCCTGGATATGAAGGCTTTCAACGAGTGTTTCAACAGCGGAAAATACCGTCAACAGGTGGAGCAAGACTATCAAGATGGGATTGCTGCTGGCGTCAACGGCACACCCCATTTTGTGATTCCTATATGGTCCAACGGCGTCCAGAAGACTCAGGCAATCGAAGGCGCACAACCCTTCAGTGTTTTCCAACAAACGATCGAAAGCATTTTGCAAGAAATCGGGCAATAACTCACTTTCCATGCGCCTGATCTTGACCCATGAACAGGCAGATTTCGATGCCTTAGCTTCTCTGTATGCCGCGGCGTTGCTCTATGAGCCGGCGTATGCCGTCCTGCCGCGGCATCTCAATCGAAACGTCCGCGCTTTTGTTACGCTCTATGGGAACGAGTTCGACTTCCTCGAGGCCAGGGACCTCCCTCCTGAGCCGGTCGAGGAAGTCGTACTTGTAGATACCCAATCGCTGATCACCGTGCGTGGCATGAGCCGCGAGACGCGGGTGCGCGTCATCGATCACCACCCGCGCCGACCCTCCCTTCACCCCGCATGGGAAACCTGCATCGAAGAGATCGGGGCAACGACTACGCTTTTGGTGGAGGGACTTCAGGAACATAACGGCAACCTGACTCCACTCCAGGCCACCTTGCTGTTGCTGGGCATTTATGAGGATACCGGCTCGCTGACTTATTCGCGCACCACGGCGCGCGATGTGCGTGCTGCGGCCTACCTGCTGGAACAGGGCGCCAGTCTGCAAATCGCTGCCGAGTTCCTCAACCCGCCTCTTTCGGAGGCCCAACGCCTCCTATATGACGTGCTCGTTTCCCGCGCCGAAACGCTTGAGGTCCATGGCCACCGTATCGTGCTCACCTACGGGGAAGCGCCGGATCTGGAAGAGGAAGTCTCTTCCCTGGCGCATAAACTGCGCGATCTGTTCGATCCGGATGCTATCTTTGTCCTGGTTGCGACGCGTGAGGGGATCAGAGCGGTGGCGCGCTCGACAACGGATGATATTGACGTTGCCGAAATCCTGGCCGGCTTTGGGGGCGGAGGTCATGCCCGTGCCGCTGCCGCTTTGATCCGCTCAGAAGTGCCTGCCGGCGAAGCCCAACCCTCCCAAGAAGCGCTGTTGAGAGAAACCTACCACCGCCTGCGGGAACAACTCCCACGATTTGTGCGCCCGGCACTCACCGTGGGACAAATCATGTCGCGGCATCCCTACCTTCTCACCCCCGAGACCACCCTCCAAGAGGCCGCCGCGCTGATGCAACGCACCGGATTTGAGGGCTTCCCAGTGGTGCAAAATGGTCAAGTGATCGGCCTGCTCACGCGCCGTGCCGTGGATCGCGCTCTGGGCCATCGCCTGAACCTGAAGATCACCAGCCTGATGGAGGCCGGCCGGGTCACCGTTTCTCCCCAGGATTCGATCCAAACCCTCCAGACCAAAATGACCGAGAGTGGTTGGGGGCAGATCCCGGTCGTCGATCCGCAAAGTGGGGAAATTCTCGGCATCGTCACCCGCACCGATCTGCTCAAGGTGTTGCAATTGCCCTCACCCCGGCCGCGTAACATCGCAGACCGCCTGACTCAAGCCTTACCTCCCTCCCGCATGCAATTAATTCGGCTGGTGGCCCAAAAGGCGACGCAGCTCAATATGGCACTCTATATCGTCGGCGGATTCGTGCGCGATCTGCTCCTCAATTATCCAAGCGTGGATTTCGATCTAGTTGTTGAAGGAGATGCGATCGCCTTGGCTCAGGCCCTCCGGCAAGAACACGGAGGTCGGCTGACCGTCCACTCGCGCTTCGGCACCGCCAAATGGTTCCTGCCGGAATCCCTGCGTGCCGCCGAGGCCCCTGCCTTCCTCGACCTGATCTCGGCGCGCACCGAATTCTATGAGCACCCCACGGCCCTGCCCATCGTTTCCCGTGGGAGCATCAAGCTCGATCTCCACCGCCGGGATTTCACCATCAATACCCTGGCCATCCGCTTGGACGGGCGGCATTTTGGTCAGCTCCTGGATTACTGGGGCGGCCTGGCAGATTTAGAACGTGGCCTGGTGCGTGTTTTGCACTCCCTCTCGTTTATTGATGATCCCACGCGCATGATCCGCGCCGTGCGCTATGAGCAGCGGTACGGATTTCGCATCGAAGACCGTACCCTGCAGCTGATGGATGAGGCCCGCCCGTTGCTGGCGCGCCTTTCCGGTGAGCGCATTCGCCACGAGCTCGATCTCATCCTGGATGAAAGTTGTGCCGTTGCCGCCCTGCACCGTCTTTCGGAGTTAAATTTATTAGAGACGATTCACCCCGCCTTACGCTGGAGTGCTGAAACCGAGCAACGTCTTGCCCATGGGCTCGATCGACCCCCTGAGACGGAACTCGGAGCGTTAGCGACCCTGAGCCGCGTGCCGCTGCGACGGGCTTTGGCCTACACCTTGTGGTTCATGCCCTTAACGTCTTCCGAGATCATCTCGCTTGCCAATCGCCTGCGCTTTTCTTCTCCGCTCAAACGTTTGGCTTTGGGCGCCTCGCTGCTTTTCCACCAGATTCCCGAAATGCAAGGAGCCTCTCCCAGCGATTGGGTGGAGCGCCTGGAGGATATACCGCTCTTGAGCATCTATGCGGTGCAGATCGCTCTGCCTGAAGAACGGGCAAAACCGTTGGTCGAGTATCTGAATCGCTGGCGTCACATCCATCCCCACACAGATGGCGAAGCCCTACGTCGGCGCGGACTGCCGCCCGGCCCGCACTATCGCCGCATCCTGGCATGCCTGCGCGCCGCCTGGCTGAACGACGAAATCCATACTCCGGAAGAAGAAGAGCAGCTGCTGGAAAACCTGCTGAGAGAAACCGATCGGCAATGAGAGATGCTTTTCCGGCCGTCAGAACCGAATTGGTCTATTTGGGAATGTGGCGTGCACCGTTCGTGAAGCGGCTCGCCGACATTTATTTGCAAAGGATAAACGATTCTTTGTTCCGTATTGGTAAAGATCTCTGGGAGCCTGAAGGGTCTCATTCTTCGATGTTCGTGCTGCTCGAATTGCTGGGAAAAAGCGAGACAGGCATTGAGGACACTGGGAAAGCAAGATTCGCAGGGGTTACATGAGTTACGCAAACACCGGATGTCAATCTTGTCACGATTTTCGCGTAGTCAAGATGTGTCTCAGCCATTCTTCTGCCTGCTTTGGGTGTCGAAAGTGCAAAACGTACAGGTGACGGTATTCGGGTCGGCTCAGCCACTCGGTATATTCACGCTTGCGTTGCCAATAGCTTTTAAACAACCAATGCCAAAGAGAGTCATCGGACCATATCTTGAAATGGGTCCACAGCGATTCGTAATTGCTGCCCCATAGGAGCTCTTTTCGCCACCAGCGCCGAAAAATGCGAAAGGTTAATCGCCAGAAGACCGTCCAAAGTGGATAATCAAGCCAAATGATCGCTTGTGCCCGTGACCAAATCAGCGGACGCACTTGCGAATAATTCCCATCAACTACCCAACGCTGGGCGCGAGTAGCCGCATCCACCAGCGCCTGGAATTCTTCCGGCGAAGCAGCTTGCCAGTTCGGTCGCCAATTCAAAGCATCCAGTTCAATGTGTTCCAGTTTCAATTGGTGTGCCAATTGTTTGGCAAGCGTTGATTTTCCAGAGCCCGTACTTCCGATGATCACCAAACGAGTGTACGGAAATTGAGTATTCGGTATATCTCCCATGATCTACCTGATTTTGGTCGTAGAAGATGAGTCGGTGGTGCGAGAGGTTCTTGCCTACAATCTGCCAAAAGAAGGATCCGCGTTGAGATGGTCGCAGATGGTAGCAGGCTTTGAAAAGCGCCTCTCGTCTCCGAGCGGACCTGATTTTACCGGATGTGATGAAATATAGTTATAGTCCAGGCACGTTCATTTTACGTATGGCAAGATGAACAGAATCTTCTCAGCGGAGTCTCCATTACCATCGTGGTAAAATACTCCGCAGGAGACCTTATGTCATTTTTAGGCTATCGTTGCTCCCTTTGTGGCATGGAATATACACCCGAACAGGCGCGTTATACCTGTCCAAAGGATGGGGGAAATTTGGATATTATCCTGGATTATGCCCTCATTCGTTCACGCTATCGCGCTGAAGATATTGTGAGCCGTGCCGAGGCTTCGATTTGGCGGTATTTGCCCCTCTTGCCGTTAAGTGAATCCCCCGGCGGAGAAGCTACACCCTTGCATGCTGTGGGGAAGACCCCTGTCTTCAGCCTGCCGCATTTGGCCGGAAAGTTGGGTCTACGTGCTTTGTGGTTGAAAGATGAGAGCCGCAACCCGACGGCTTCGTTTAAGGATCGCGCCAGCGCGGTTGTTGTGGCACGGGCACGCGAGATCGGCGCCGATACAGTTGTGACCGCTTCCACCGGTAATGCCGGCGCAGCGTTGGCCGGCATGGCGGCAGCAGCCGGCCTTCAGGCGGTGATCTTTGCGCCCCGCACGGCACCCCAGGCAAAAATCGCCCAATTGCTTGTCTTCGGTGCGCGCGTGCTCCTGGTGGATGGCACGTACGATGATGCCTTCGACCTGAGCATCCAGGCGGCCAATGAGTTCGGTTGGTATTGTCGCAATACCGGCTACAACCCCTTTACTGCCGAGGGAAAGAAGACGGCGGCTTTTGAGATCTGGGAGTGGTGGCAGGGAGCGCATGGGGCCTGGCATCGCCTAATCGGGGAGAATATCGATCATCCGCCGCTGACCATATTCGTTTCCGTGGGCGATGGCAATATTATCTCCGGCCTGCACAAAGGATTCAAGGACCTATTAGAACTCGGCTGGCTACCGCGCCTGCCGCGTCTGGTGGGCGTTCAGGCCAAAGGGTCCGCGGCGGTGGCGCAGGCTTTTCATGCCCAAACCGAGCAGATCGTCCCGGTCAAAGCCCAAACGATTGCCGATAGCATCTCGGTAGACTTACCACGCGATGGAGTCCGTGCCGTGCGCGCCGCGCGCCAGACCGGAGGCACGTATGTGACGGTCGGTGACGAAGAAATTCTGGCAGCCATCGCCGAGCTGGGGAAATTCGGCATCTTTGCCGAGCCGGCCGGGGCGGCGGCCTACGCCGGCCTGATCGCCGCACGCCGCCAAGGCTTCATTCAGTCGGATGATCCGGTTCTAGTGCTGAATACTGGTAGCGGATTGAAAGATGTGCGGGCGGCCATGCAGGCTGTGCCGCAGGCGCCGATCATCGAACCTACTCTGGATGCTGTGCGGCGTTGGATCAGATGATGAGGACCTGGAGTCTCACCACGCGTTATTTTTTCCTGGCGCTGATCCTCCTGGCCTTGATCGCTCTAGGATGGTGGTTACGTCCTCTCTGGCGCTCGCTGGTGATCGCTGCCCTGATCGCCTATCTCTTTTACCCTGTAGTACGTTGGGTGGAGAAAAAACTCCGTCTTTCCCATGTCGTTGCGGTGAACCTGGTTTACTTTTTGGCGCTGCTGCTCATCCTAGGTTTGCCTTCTCTCCTGATCCCCTTCTTCTTTGAAGAACTCCAGAAGATCGCCCAGGATATGATCACCTTGTTCTCGCGCCTGCGCAGTCAGGCGATGCGTGTGGTGGTATTTGCCGGCGTTCCGCTTTATCCAGGGCGCTTCATCCCCGATGTGACGCAGGTGACCAATACCTTGATAGAAAATCTATCTGCTCACGCTCTGGAATGGCTCGAATCCACCACCCGTGGCCTGGCCTGGGTGCTGGTGATGCTGGTGGCGGTTTATTACCTGTTGCATGATGCCACTCGATTGCGTCACTGGCTTATTCATCAGGCGCCCCCGGCCTATCAAAGCGACTTGGAGCGGCTTTTCCGGGAAATCAAAAAGGTCTGGGATGCCTACCTGGAAGGGCAATTGAAACTCATGGTGATCGTCGCGATCATCTTTACCCTGGCCTGGGTGATCATCGGCTTGCCCGGCGCAGTGATCTTGGGCATCCTAACCGGCCTGTTCAGTCTGATCCCGGAGATCGGCCCGCTGCTCGCCTCTCTGCTGGCGGTTGCCGTTGCGCTCATAGAAGGCTCGACCTACCTCCCGCTCTCCAATCTCTGGTTTGCCGGATTGGTGATCGTGATTTACCTTGTGCTTATCAATCTGAAAAATATCTGGCTGCGACCGTTCGTCATCGGGCATAGCATGAACATGCATCATGGGGTCGTTTTTATTGCCATTCTTACTGCCGCCGTTTTGGAAGGAGTGCTGGGAGCGTTGATCGCCGTTCCGGTGCTCGCCTCGGTAGATGTGATCTGGCGCTACCTGCGCAACCGCATCTACGGTGAGCCACCGTTCAGCGGTTTTTCTTCGCCTGTACAGGCTGACTCGGCTGCTACCGATACCCATCACTCGCCATAAAATTATCCCATCTGCGAAGGAAACAATGAACATCCAGTATTCGATCGTTGTACCGGTCTATAACGAAGCCGAAAACTTGCCCGAACTCCATCGTCGTGTTCGGGATGTAATGGATTCCCTTGGTGAGCCTTGGGAGCTGGTGTTGGTGGATGATGGCTCTGTGGATGGTTCGACCGAACAGATTCGCCACCTGGCACAAAGCGATCCGCACGTGCGCCCGGTCATCTTTGCCCGCAATTTCGGCCATCAGATCGCCGTCACGGCCGGCCTGGATTATGCGCGCGGTCAGGCGGTGATCATCATGGATGCCGATCTCCAAGACCCGCCGGAAATCATCCCGCGCCTCATTGAGCGCTGGTGCGAAGGATATGAAGTTGTCTATGCTGTGCGTGCCGAGCGCGAAGGCGAAACCTGGTTCAAAAAGGTTACCGCCGCCTTCTTCTATCGCCTGATCTATCGCATTGCCGATGTCAAAATTCCGCTGGATACCGGCGATTTTCGCCTGTTGGATCGCAAAGTGGTGGATGTACTGCGTCGCATGCGCGAGCGTCATCGCTTCCTGCGCGGCATGGCGGCCTGGGTAGGGTTTCGTCAGATTGGCGTCGAATATCGCCGTGCTGCACGCTTTGCCGGCGAGACGAAGTATCCCTTCCGCAAAATGCTGCGCCTGGCGCTGAATGCCATCACCGGCTTTTCCTATTTCCCCCTCCAACTGGCCACATTTTTCGGCTTCTTTTGTGCAGGTTTGGCCATTTTCTCCATCCCGATTGTCATCATCCTGCGCATGACCGGTTGGCAAGCCTTCCAAGGGCAGGCGACCACCCTCATCTCCGTACTTTTCTTGGGTGGTGTGCAGCTAATCTCGCTTGGCATTTTGGGGGAATACATTGGTCGCATCTATGACGAAGTCAAAGGCCGTCCGCTCTACATAGTTCGTGAAGCGCCGAAGGACCCTGAATGAATCTCAGAAGGATAGTCCTATTTCTGCTACTGCCTATTTTAGGCGCATGTTCTGTATGGAATGCGGAAGTGGACCGACGCGTAGCTGCTACCGTACAGGCGCTTGCCGTTGAATGGACACGACGTGCCCCCGTCGCCACCGCCTCGCCGCTCCCGTTCTGGACCTTGAGCCCTTCCCCCACCTCGACGCTTCCACCTTCGCCGACGCTTACCCCATCGCCGATCGTCTATCAACCGAAGCCTACACTCGAGCCGGACGCCTGGAAGAGCTTCCCCGTGATCCCCACCACCATTAGCGAGCGCGTGCGCCAGATTTATCGCCTAGGGCAACTTGCGGGCAACAATCCGCGTGCCTTTTCCAAGGTTGGGGATTGCCACAGCAACCTGCCGACCTTCTTTGGCCCTTTCGATACTGGCCCCTATAACCTGGGAGAATATGCCTATTTGCAGGAGACGATCGATTATTTCAAAGGCTCCTGGGGCAGGCGCAGTCGCGCCGTCAAAGATGGCTTGACCGCCAGCGCGGCCCTGGCCGTGCTTTGGAACGATTGGAAAGATTGTTCCCGCATGGAAACGCCTCTGGACTGTGAATATCGCATTCATAAACCGGCCTTTGCGCTCATTTCCTTTGGCACGAACGATGTTATGGGGAGTGCACCGTTTGAGATCACCCTGCGCCGCGTGATTGATGTCACCATTGGGCACAACATTGTTCCTATCCTCGTCACCAAGGCCGATAATGCGGAAGGGGATCACCATGCCAACCGTATCATTGCCGAATTGGCCTATGAGTATGATCTCCCGTTGTGGAATTTCTGGGCTGCTGTCCAACCTTTGCCCGATCACGGCCTCATGTCGCGCGATCATCTTTCCTATAGCGAGATCCTCAGCTCTGCCGATTTCTCCTCCCAGGGCCTGAAATATGGTTACAATGTGCGCAACCTGACCGGGTTGCAAGTCTTGGATGCCATACGGCGTATGATCACCCAACCGTGAGATGGGGTTGATGTGTGGTATAAG
>JBBIGZ010000025.1:0-35802 GCA_037447295.1 Chloroflexota bacterium
TACATAACTTGGATATGTTCCTGCTTGGCCTGCTTTTTACGGCAGCGCTGGCTTGGAGATACCGAGATTTCCTCTTTACTTCCCCGAAGCATGGTTTATCGCTGGTGTTCTTCCTGTTGACTTTGATCCTGCCCTCCTGGACCTCTCTGCCGCGACTGGCGCCCTTGCGCGTGGATGAGAAGATGATCCCTACCTTGCTGCGATTAACGGACAAAGAGATCAACTATAAACTTGAACCTGAACGGGCGCGCCGAGCGTTGGGTCTTTTGCCACCACCGGAGCAGGCGCAGCAGGGGCTGGACCTTGTGCGTCAGGCGGTGACCGAAGCACAGAGCCAGGGGGAGGTCCTCTTCATGGATCAACGCCAATTGCTCACATTTGGCTACGTTCGGGTGCCATTGGTGGTTGAATACGAGAAAAAGTACATGATGGATCAGGCGATGATCCCGAACGTGGAGTATTTCCGCCAGTTCTATGACGATCTGGCGAAGCGGCGCTTTGCTCTGATCGTTACCGATCCGCTTTTCACGTCGATCAAAGATGCTTCCTATGCCTTTGGCGAGGAAAACAACGCCTGGGTCATCTGGGTTTCCAGGCCTATTTTATGCTACTATACTCCTATCGAGACAATTCATGATATGCGCTTGCAGCTTTTGGTGCCCAATTCGCAGGCGACTAATTGTCGTGCATCTTTGCCCAAAGAGGTGCTAAATGCCGCCCCTTGATTATTTGTTGGCACGTTTCATTCGACGTCAATTGCCGCCATCGCTGGTGACGTTTCTCTTGCGCCATAGCCTGATACTCAAACCCGGCTTGGAGACTAGCGATCCAAAAGCGGCTGTGGATCGTTATGAGCAAATTTTGCGACAACATGGCATTCCGTTAGCGGGTAAACGGGTGCTGGATTTTGGCTATGGTGGGCACTTCGGCGTTGGAGTGGAACTTTTGCGCCGTGGAGCGCAACATGTAGTACTTTGCGATCCGTTTGTCCGTCCTGATCATCGGCGAAACCGCTTGCTCTTGCAAAGCTATGAGGAATTTTTGCAACTGAATGGGGAGATGGTTTTGCCAAACCCGAATTATTTTACGCTCATTGAACAGGATGTGCGCCAACTCTCCCCTTCGGCTTTACCACCTTGTGATCTGGTAGTCAGCACGTCGGTGTATGAGCATGTGGATGATCCCCTTTCGGTGACGCAGGCGCTGGCGCGTTTCACACAACCAGGCGGGGTGCACGTGCATTTCGTTGACCTGCGAGATCACTTCTTCAAGTATCCGTTCGAAATGCTCTGCTATTCTGAGACTACCTGGCGGCGCTGGTTGAATCCCATGAGTAATCTCAATCGCTATCGGGTGTGGGATTATCAACGCACCTTCGAGGCCTGTTTCCGCGAGGTAGAGATCGAGGTCCTGGAGCGGGACGAAGCGGCTTGGGCGCGCGTGCAGTCTCGGGTGCGAAGCCAGTTCCGTAGCGGTGATCCCTCTTGGGATGCGGTCACGTTAATCCGCATCTTTGCAAGAGATCCTCTTGGTCGGTGAGCAATGTTGGCGCTTTTGTTTTGGATTCTGCTATGTGCTTTCGGGGGCTGGTTAATCGCTGGCGAGGTCTTTGCTTTGCCCCGTTCTCAACGAGCACTGACCGGTCTGACGTTGGGTTTAACCGTTCAAGTCTGGCTGGCGAATTTGCTGGCGCAGGTTCTACCCGTGGTGGCCGCTTTTTGGGCGGCGGCACTGCTGACCCTACTTCTGGCGATCGCGCTGAGCCTGCCGACTTCGCCGCGTCGCTGGGATTGGCGCTCCTGGTGGGTGCCGGGCCAATGGCTGGCGCTGTTGGTGCTGGTTTGGACGTTTTTCGGGATCGAGCGTGGTTTGAACCTGTTTGACGATCCACAGAACCTGCCTACGCTCTCGTTGATGGCTGCCGGCGATATTCCTCCGCATTTCCCTTATGATCCGGCCTTGCGCTATGGATATCACTATTTTCTGATCTTGCTGGCTGCGCAGTTTATGCGCCTGGCGGACCTTTTCCCCTGGACGGCGCTCGACCTGGCTCGAGCCCTTTCGCTGAGCCTGGTGTTGATGCTTGTGTATCTTTGGACGCGACGGCTGACCCGCAGCCGAACGGCCGGAGTTTTGGGCGCGGCGTTCTTTGCTTTCTCTGCGGGAACGCGTTGGTTGTTTTTGCTTTTTCCACCTTCCTGGGTGGAAGCGATTTCGCGGCATATTACGTTGATCGGTTCCTCAGCACAAACAGCGCCGAACCTGGCGCAGGCGCTGGTTTCGGCCTGGCGAGTGGAAGGGGATGGGCCGTTGCCGTTCCCTTTTGCCTATCTCAGTGGTTTTAACAGTGCTCTGGTGATGTCGCATGGGGGGATCGGCGGTACTTCGATGTGGATTCCGCTCCTGCTGTTGTTGCTTTATCGCCGTACAAGCAACTGGCGGCATGGGGTGATCTTTGTGATTCTCCTAGCCGCTTGGGCGTTGACCACCGAATATCCGCTGCTCTTGTTCCCGATCAACCTTTTCTTGGCGCTGTTTCTTTTCCTTGTCCTGCGAAGGACGCGCACCATCCCGATTTTGTTCTGGCGTTGGGTTGTAATTCTGGCTCTGGCTGCGCTGCCGATCGCTTTCCAAGGCGGCGTGTTGACCGAGCTGGTGCGGGGAATATGGATGCGTCTCTGGACTACGGGCGCGGCGCAGGCTTCGTTTCATACCTTCAATTTCTCTTTGACGCTCCCAACGGCCGTTTCGGGGCACTTGGGCTTCCTTTCGCTGCTACAGCCGGCGCAGCTGCTGACCTTTTTGCTGGAATTCGGCCCTTTGCTTCTGGCAATCCCCTTGGTGATCGCCTGGGGTCTCAAGATGATCCGCCGCGAGCGTTGGTGGGAGGCGGCGTTGGCCTGCGGTTTGCTGGCCGGGGTGGTGCCGTTTTTTGTCAAGTATTCGGGCACAGCCGGGCCGAGTGCCAATGCCCGCTTGCTGGCCGGCTGGACGATCCCGCTCTCCGTTTACGCTTTCCCGCTGGCCTGGATTTGGGGGCGGCGACGAGGAGAAACGGTGCGCTTGGGGTTGGTCATGCTCGCCTGGCTCACCACCTTTGCGGGGATGGTGCTCTTTGGGGTGGAGCTGATCGCCGCTCAGCGGCCGCGCCTGCCGGAATATATGCAAGAGTTAGATGCGCGTGTGGCGAAAGCCTATTGGGATCGTCTACCACCGGGCACGGTTGTCTTTGATCCCATTGCGCCGCGCGCGCCGACCATTTTTGCTCGACCGACCGATGCTTATGTGGACTGGCGACCGAAAGAGGAATGGCTGGCGCTTGTGGCCAACCCCGATCCATACGCTTTGCGCGCGGCCGGTTTCGATTTCGTTTATTTTGGCATTGAATACTGGGAATCGCTCACGCCGGCACAACGGGTGGCCCTGGAGCAGCCCTGTGTGAAGCCGGTGGACGAATGGAAAGGCTATCGTAGTCCGACCGATTTTCGCAAAGATTTCCGCCGCTTGTTGGATATTCGCAGCTGCCAGTGAAGGGTGATGGACAGCAGACGGTGGATGGGCTTGCCCAATTTACGCAACTATGCAACCGGCCAACTGCCCGACTACGCAACTAACAAATCCGCGGCAACATTTCTCCCGATAACATATCTACGACCCGCGTGCTACGGAAGGGAGTGCGCAGGATCACTTTGCCGGGCGGATCGGCGCGCACCTCGCCAATGATCGTTGCTTGTTCTCCGTAGCGCGTGCGATGCATTACCTCGAGGATCTTTTCGGCCTGTTCGGCGGGCAGAATGGCGACCAATTTGCCTTCGTTTGCGATATAGAGTGGATCAAATCCGAGTAGCTCGCAGGCGGCGCGCACTTCCGGCCGGATTGGGATCCGGGCTTCGTCGATCCAAATCCCTACGCCGGATTGACGAGCGATCTCGTTCAGGGTAGTGGCCAGTCCACCACGGGTAGGATCGCGCAGGGCATGGATCTCCTTCGTCACCTCGAACATGGCCGCGACCAAATGATTGAGGGGGGCGACATCGCTCTGGATTTTGCCTTCCAGGCCGAGATCACCCCGCACGGCCAGCACGGCAATGCCGTGTTCCCCGATCGAGCCGGAAAGCACAACCACATCACCGGGGCGCGCTTTTTCTCCACCGGGTGCGTCTTCCAAATTCAACAGACCGATGCCGCAGGTATTGATATATAGTCCATCGGCATGGCCGCGTTGCACCACTTTTGTATCCCCGGCCACGATTTGCACCCCGGCCTCGGCCGCGGCACGTTGCATCGAGTCCAATATGCGGCGCAAGGTCTCCATTTCAAGGCCTTCTTCCAGGATGAAGCCAACGCTCAGGTAAAGGGGTTGTGCGCCCATCATTGCCACGTCATTTACCGTGCCGCAAACTGCCAGGCGCCCGATATCTCCACCGGGAAAGAAGAGCGGCCAGACGACATGCGAATCGGTGCTCATCACCAGGCGCTTGGATCCCCCTAATGGCAGAATGACGCCATCGTTCCCCTGCCGAAGCAGAGGGTTCTCAAAGGCCGGGCGGAAGAGACGCTCGATCAACTCATGCGACATGCGCCCTCCGGAACCGTGCCCGAGCACGATCTGTTCCTCGTGGGGAAGGGGCAAGGGGCAGTAGGGACCTTGGACATTTACGGCGCTCATAGCAGCTCCGTTTCCGTGACGGGACGGTAGCAATAATAGGCAGCACAGGCGCCTTCCGAGGAGACCATCGTGGCGCCTAGGGGGTGCTCAGGCGTGCATTCGCGCCCGAAGGCAGGACATTGGGGTGGTTTCTTCATTCCCTGCAGAATTTGCCCGGCGATGCACAGGGGAGATTCCTGGGCCTGAATTTCTTCCACTTGGAAGCGCCGTTCGGCGTCGAAGTCGGCGTATTCCGGGCGCAAGCACCAGCCACTTCATCCGAAAGATGACCCTTTTGGATGGTGACCCTGAGCACCCGTTTTGCGCCATGAGCCTGTGCCTCTTGCAAGACCGATTCAAGCAGAGATTGGACCAGCGCGTACTCGTGCATTATCTTCTCCTTAAAATCAATATAGAACGTTCTAGAAGAAGATGCAATATCTGAGTGTCACCAGTTTTGGCGTAAGGTGTCATGTACGGTTTAGACGGTGGACCGTAGTAGACGGTAGACGATAGACCGTGGACCGTAGTGGAGGGTAGACGGTAGACCGTGGACCGGGGGGTAGACCGTAGACCGTGGACCGTGGACCGTAGTAGATCGTGGACCGTGGATGGGTTTGCCCAACTCACGCGCGACTATCCGACGATGCGATTACGCGACCGGCCAACTGCGATATAATCACTCTATGACTTTCCTCTCCCCGGCGTTGATTGCCTCTCACGTCCGGCCGTTTCAATCCTGGCGTGATGCCCTTCCGGTTTCGCGCTTGTTGGAAGTTTGTTTTGAGATGAACCGGGAGCATCGGCAGGGATGGGGAATGTTCCTGGATCGGGTCAATCGCTGGATGCAAATGCCGTTTTTGCCGGATGGCTATGTTTGGGAAGAGAGGGGAGAGATCGTGGGGAATATCAGCCTGATCCGAATCCAATATCGGCGCCGTTCAATCGTCCTGATCGCCAATGTCGCTGTGCACCCGGATTTTCGACGACGTGGCATCGCGCGCGCTTTGCTCGAAGTGGCGTTGGAATCCCCCATAGCCCGCAAGGCCGGGGAAATTTGGCTGCATGTGCGCGCCGATAACGAGGGGGCTATCGCCCTCTACGAGCAGTTGGGCTTCCAAACGCGCGCCAAGCGTACGATCTGGCATGCTTTTACTTCGGCAGAGATGCGTTCTTTCAATTGTTGCACACTGCATTCTCTTTCTCGCGCCGCTTGGCCTCAGGCAAAATCTTGGCTGGAGGCCATGCATCCCGTAGAGCTGGGCTGGTATCACCAGTGGAATTGGGAAGATATTCGCCCCGCTTGGGAAACGAGCCTCTGGCATTGGCTGATGGGGCTGCCGGTTCAGCGGTGGATGAGCCTTTGTGGAAAAGAACTCCAAGCCGTGCTGATCTGGTATCCTTCGCCGCGTAACGAGAACGGCCTTTGGCTGGCTTCTGCTCCGAATATCCAACCTGAGGCGATTCAATCCTTGCTTTGGGCAGCACGCCGTGCCCTCTATCTATCCCGTCGCACCGTTTACCTGGAACATCCTTCCGGCGACCTGGATGAAGTTTTCCGTTCGGCCGGCTTTTTCCCCTTGCGCACGTTGCTTTGGATGCGTCGTTAGCGCCTATGTCCGCTTTCTGCCTCCAACCTTTGCATCCTGCCGCACGTCGCGGTATAGCGCTTTTGGAAGGAGGCGAATTCTTTGAGGCGCATGAGGCCCTGGAATTGGCTTGGCGCGAAACCGCTCATCCGGGACGCGAACTATATCAGGGAATCTTGCAGGCGGCGGTGGTCTATTTGCATCTGGAACGGGGAAATTGGGAAGGAGCGAACAAAGTCTATCACCGTGCCCTGCGACATCTCCAGCCCTGGCGACCGTGCTGCCAAGGCGTGGACCTCGAATCGTTGCTAGGACATTTGGCTCAGGTGCTGGAAACCGCGGCGCAAGCCTCTGCCGAAGCGATCCACCCGCCGCGGGGATTGCTCCCCGGGGCTTCCCGCATTTACCACTGTGATCGCTGCGGCCACGAGATGATCGAACGAAATTGCAAGGTGATCTGTCCGAATTGTGGCTATCGCTTTGATTGCTCCGATCTCACCCTACATCGGGGGTGATTTCTCCTCCCGTCCGGAGAGGCCGAAGGCAATCAGCGCAGCCAGCAGAAAGACCGCCAACACGCCGATCACCACCGGCCAGCCCTGATTGAAAACCTGCCGCGCCTGGATCGGTGTAGGGGTGGGCTGAGGAGATGGGGTGAACGTGCCGGTGGGTGGCAGGGTGGCTGTAGGCCAGAGCGTCGGGGTCAAAGTGGGCGGCGGAGGGGTAGGCGTAGCTGTCGGCAGACGGGTGATGAAGAGCTTCTGGCCTTCGTAGATGGTGTTCCCGGAGAGGTTGTTCAGCCGTTGCAAGTCCTCGATCTTCACGCCATAGGCAATGGCGATGCTCCAGAGGGTTTGTCCGCTCTGCACGGTGTGGATCACGCGGCCATCCGGCTGGGGTGTGACGGTATAGACCGGCATGATGAACTCGCTGGGGGAAAGGGTGCCCGGTGCCGGCAATCCCGGCCCCGGCGTATAGGGTTGAGGCGTGCCGCTTGTCGTCGGGCGGGCACAATCGATCACGTAGTAGTAATACCCATCGCGCACGGCCACCCCGGCGCCGATCTCCTGTAGGTTGGCGGAAAGCATGGTGTTCAAGTGGGGTGCATCGCCTTGCCAGGCCTGCACTGCCGCCTTTGGGCTCAGCCCGGTGCCCCCAATGATGTTTTCCGAAAAGAAGCCACCTTGGGAGAGGTCGCCTGCCAGAGGATAACCGGCGGCCAAGGCGCGCTGATAGGGGCGTTCGCCGTTTGGCCCGTAATGGGTCACCTGGCCGATCGCTGCCATGTAGTTGGCGTGCGATTGGGCGATCTGCATCAGGATCGGGTTTACCTGATAGGCCGGCAACCCTTGTGCCAGGCGTAGCGCGTTGACTTCTTGGATCAGCTGTTGTGCTGTGTATTCTGCAGCCGGCGCTGCCTGGAAGGAGCTAAAGAGCAGCTCCAAAGTGAACGCAATCAGGAGAAGGAAACGCATGGTGAGGGAATTATACATCTCCGATCCGTCCCAAAGTCAATGGATGTTTTGCCACAAATAGGCTGTTTGGCTTATGCCCGATCCGCAAAAATGCGCTTCTCACGGGGTGATTCTTGCTTTAGAATGTCAAGGCTACTGCCAAAGCTACTTTTGACCCCAAAGCCAACAGGCACGAAGCGTTTGATTACAGAGTCTACGCTGTAAAAATGATTTTTGTCCACAAAGATTCCTCGATTCCGTGACACTCGTGTTTATCCGTGTCCTACTAGATCAAGCCTATGTGGCAAGATGTGGCTTTTGCAGTGGAGTCAGCACTTGTAAATTCTTTTCCCAAAGGAGGCTTGTACATGTGGAGAACGTTTTTCGTCCTAGTGGTGGTAGGATTGTTGTTACTCACGGCCTGCAGTGGCAAGCAAACTACTACTACTACTACTTCCACAGAAGTTCAGATCACGCTCACCGATTTCGCCATCCAGTCTACCCGTACGGAGTTCCAATCCGGAGTCACCTACCACTTCGTGGTTACCAACAAGGGGCAAGTGCCTCATGAGGTGATGATCATGCCGCCGGAAATGCAAGCTGAAATGAGCATGGATATGGAAGAGCTGGATAAAATGGCTTTGGCGACCGTGGACCAAGAGAAACTGCCACCAGGTGCTACCTATTCTTTTGATTTTACCTTCACCGAGCCGGCTCCTGACGGGAAATTGGAATTCGCTTGCCATTTGCCCGGTCATTATGAGGCAGGGATGAAGCTGGCAATCAGTGTCAAATGAGACAAGAAGATCTGGGTATCACAGTTGAAGCGAAATGGGAATAGAAAGCGCGCCTTTCTATCCCAGAGAAAATCCGCAGAGGGAGTCTTCGTATGAAACTCTCTTTGCGGTCTTTCTTACCGGGTACGGGCTATGGGTGTTCATGCCTTTCCTGGCGCCTGTTTTTATGCACTTGGGTTGGACTGCGGCCGGGAAGGCATTGTATTTCTTTTACTCCTTTTTCTGTCATCAGTTACCTGAGCGCTCGCTCTTCCTCTTCGGCAGTAAAATGATGTACTCTCTGAGCGAGATCCAGGCGGCATGGCAAGTGACGAACAACCCGCTGGTGTTGCGCCAGTTCATCGGCAATGAGTATATGGGATGGAAGGTTGCTTGGTCAGATCGAATGATTTCGTTCTATACCAGCATATGGCTTTTTGCGCTGATCGGATTCTTGCTTCGTCGTCGCATTCGCCCCCTACCCTGGTGGGGCTATGCGCTACTCCTACTGCCGCTGATCGTGGATGGGGTCAGCCATTGGATCAGCGATCTGGCCGGTATTGGCAACGGCTTTCGGGATACAAACGTCTGGCTTGCCACGCTGACTGGGTACTCCCTGCCGGCTACCTTCTATGCCGGCGATGCGCTTGGCTCGTTCAACTCACTCATGCGCTGGATCAGCGGGATTCTGGCCGGCGCCGGCTTGGCCTGGTTCTTCCTCTGTCTCCTCTTTCCAGCCTCTGAACGTTGATCTCACTTCTCCTCGATCACTTGCCAGCGCCCTTGGGAATCCTGCTCACAGCGCTTGATCGGCTGGAAGGGGGGATCGATGGGTTGTAGCTCGTAAATCACCACATTCCATTGAGAAACTTTCAGCCACGGTGGGGCCTCCTGGGGAGAGGGCAGTGGAGGAAAATGGGCATGGATTTCGGCAAAATGCACTTCGTACGTCATGTAACGAAAACCTTGGCGGTACAATTCTACCCAAAATGCTTCTGCATTTTTAGAGGCTAGTTCTCGTAGGGAGGGATATTCGGCTGTTTGGGAGGAGCAGGCAAACAGATCCGGACGCAAATAGTAGCGATAGCCATGGAGAACAAAGATCCGTTCCCCTGGTGCAGCGCGGTTATTGAGGGGATTGAAGAAAGTGCAGAACGGATCGTAAGAGCATAGTGCTTGTCCATTCGGAGCAATCGGGGAATAAGTGACCAAGGAAATGAGCAAACTGCGCGCGGCTACAAAGATCAGCAAAGCCAGGATCGTGATCTGGAAGACGCGGCGATACCCTTTTTGCAAAAATTGCATTCCTTTTTCAAGAACCTGTGCAGCGAACAGAAAGAGCAAAATCCACAGGAAAAGCACATAACGGATCTCAAGAATGGTGAAGGAAAGAGACACCCAGCTCGCCAACGCAAAAAGGGCAGAAAGGAACATGCGGCGCGCCTCGGCCGAAAGTCCAAGAGCGGAGCGCACGCTTCGGAAAAACAAAAACGGGGCCACGCCAACTACAATTGGTGAAAGATTGCCCATCGTCGGCGGCAGGTTGAGAAACGTGACGACCAGTGGGTAGAGCAGACGGACCACGTTCATATAGCGCGGGTCAAATGGAAGCCAGGGACTCCAATCAATTTTTCCCACGTACTCCAGCGGTGCCAGTGCCGCTCCAAGCCACCGAGCGTTAAGAAAAAGGTAAAAGAGACCAAAGGCCAAAATTGGGGGCAGCATCCAAAGCACCGAAAGCGTTCGTCGCAGGCCGTTTTTCCAGCCGCCAGAACGCACATTTTCCCATGTCCAGAGGAGATAAAACGGCAATAGGAAAAGCGGAATGAGCACCGCATTATACGGTCGAGCAACGATCGCCCAACCGAAGAAAATGCCGATGAGCAGGAAATGCCTTCGTGATGGCTCGCTTGTGCTATGGAGCACCCAGCCGATGGCGGTGACAAGAACTGCCAGCACGATGAGATCGATTTTGCCATCTCCGCTCAGGTCAACGAAAGCGGTGGTGGTCAGCATGATGGTCAGAAAGTAGAGTTTAGCCCGAAAGGTGAGGTCTAACCGTTCTGCGATCCAGTACCCTGCGGCCAAAATGGCCAGCGCATGAGCCCAGGTGAGCATCCGCGCCGCTTGATCGCCGAAGGTTTGGATGAGAGGGGTGAAAAGGATGGAAGCGTGCAGGGCGCTGACCAGGAAGCGATCGGTTGGATGGAAAAGGATCGCCTTACCACTCATGGCGATGATTTTGGCTTCCGAGAAATATATGACATTTGCATCATAGGTAAGGCGAGAAGAAGAATAGAATAATGCCGCTAGGGATACCAGAGGGATTAGGAAGAGTAAACTTTTTTCTTCCCGCTTCAGGTTACAGTAGATTTGGCCAATACTTTTGGCAAATTGCAAGCTCTGTCTGAGCAAAAAGTAGCCGGGGATCAATCCGCCCAAAAGGATTGTCCAACTCCAAGCCGGGCTGAGCGCGTTCCGATCCGCGAGAAGGAGGAGCACAATGGAAAGGAAGATTTCACCGAATAAGAAAGCAGTTATCAGATGGGAATAGGAGGTGGAGTACCGAATATTTGATAAGCGCAATAATAGCCAACCCCATCCTGAGATGGCAAGGACAAAGAGGAACAGGCCGCCTAGAGCCAGAATCGTGTCGCTCCAAAAGCGCCAGGGAATCGAAATCTGACCCAGCGCGGCGAGATCCTCTCGGCGGTTTAAGATCAGCACACGTAGATAGTCATTGCGGCTGATGAAGATAAAAAGGGATGCGGAGAGGATGAACCAGGAAGTAATGGTTTTTGAAAATTTCATTTTTTTATTAAATTATTCTGTTTGAAAGAATAAAACTGCAGATGTTTATCAATCTTGTTATCTACCAAGTTGTCTGGCCACGGTTGCATACGCAATACGGTTCACCAAACGATGGAGAAAGTGTAGGGAAAGAAGAATAGGGGAACGGACATGTTTTCGGATCATAAAAAACTCTTCATTGACACCTTTAATAGCACTCTGGCGAGTTTTTGATGTTGGATAAGAACGAAAGCATGCAAGGTATGCGTTCAGGAATTGGATAGGGTGCTTGGCGCTGATGCGCAACCAGAGATCGTAGTCCATTGTATATTGAAGGTTTTCATCCAGATATCCTACCTCTTCGAGTAAATGGCGATAGAAGAATGTAGAAGGTTGGGGAATATAGTCAACAATCGAGAGAAGGGGTCGGCTGCGAGTACTAAGTAAAAGGTGCTTATAGGCAGCAATTGCTTTACCTACTTTTTTGCCGTGAACATCAATAATATGACATTTTCCTGTCACCCATACGGCTTCCGGGTTTTCGTTGAAAAACCTAGCGACTTTCCGAAAAGCGCCTGGTTCATATTCGTCGTCTGCTCCTAACCAGGCAACAATATCTCCCCGGCTCATGCGCAAGCCCTTGTTGATGGCATTTGCTTGACCCTTATCCGGTTCACTAATCCAACGGATTGACTCATGGCGTAGGTTTTTGAGGATTTCAAGAGTTCCATCCTGTGAACCTCCGTCCACGATGATTATCTCAAAGGGGATATATTCTTGCCTAAGGATCGATTCGATGGCGTTTTGAATGTAGCAGGCTTGATTCAAGCTGGGAATGATGATCGAAAAGTAAGGCTGGTTATTCATAAACCAAAGCATCAGCGTGATATTCTTAATATTTTTTGCAGTTTTGTTTTTGTTTGAGCGTCCATTGATGCAAAAAACAGATAAGACATTCCAATCAAAACGACCCAAGATGCGATCTCATTGACAACAGAGGAGATGAACTCGCCTCCAGGAGTTGGAAAAAGAAATCTTTGTAGGAGCAATTCCCACAATAAAGTGTATATCGCTACCAATGTAGCCTGAGCAACAAAACTTCCTCTTTCTGATAAGCGAAAAAGCAGAGGAAAAGCCGGTATCAGAAAGGTTAGGCGGTAATCGAAGTTAATAAGCGTAAACAGGAATGTGCCCACATATACTCCTGTTGCTGCACGGAAACCATTGATGTGAATAGGAGGTGCATCATCGGAAGATAGATTTTTTTTGAAAGCAGCAAACATACTCCATATCAAGAGAGAAAGCAGAAGGGAAAGTATAAGGAAAATTAGCCACAGTGGTACGTACCAGCTGTATAGCTTAGATGTGGTAACTAACAATCCGTAAGAAAGATCTACGGATTTTGGCGTGTTAGAAGACATGAGACCAATATCCGGGAGCTGGAAAAATAAGTATAGTAAAGTGAATGCGATAAATGTTGCAAAGATCTTTTTTGAATTATTGACCTTCAGAAATATTGGAGCAGCAAAAAGAGGAAAAATCTTCAAAAAAGTCGCCAGCAACAAGGTCGTTAATGCCCATCCTGCGTGATATCCTATTTCTACAATTGCTAAGGCTATTAGGAAGAAAATCAGCAAATCAGTATTAGCGCGTTCTGCGCCTAGTAGGATGGCCGGGGAGAAAATAGCTCCTAGAATGAGGAGAGCCTCCCTAGGCTTAATATCTGGAAGAACTAGCCACAGTCCAGAGAGCCACAAGAGTATTATTAATACGGCGACTAGGGTTGTGGATTGTTGGGTAAGCCCTAGTACGGATAAGAAATAGACCCATATCCGCGGATAGTTTAGCTTTCTTCCCCATGGATCAAAAGGATTGATCTGCATGGGATCAAAACCGTGTTTGTAAGATTCAACGCTGGAAAGTACACTCCGTAGATCTGCAAAGTATGGATGCATAACTGGAATGTTCCAAAGCAACCAAACTTTCTCATAATCATATGTTTTTACTAGGAGAGCAAAACTAATTAGCCCAAATGCTATAGCAATCGAGAATACTCTTCTTGAACTTACCGCATATCTCATAATAGCCTCATGAAATATCGTTCTAATGGAGCATGTGGCAAAATGAAATGTATTAGCCCAAAGCTGTGAATTAGGCGTGCTTGCTTTTTATATATCATCAGATCCCTCAGAAAAAAGAGGCGAGGATAAGGGTGTTTGAGGAACGTTGCGAAGGTCTATTTCTATTGCCGAGAGCAGGAATTGGATTCCCAAAATGAGGCTTAGCGTTGGCAGCATTACTGTACCGGTCGGCGCAGGGATGCCAAGGTTTGCATACTTGATCCATTTGCTGATGCCGAAAATTAGCCCGAACAGGATCAATGGAATTCCACTCAGCAAGTATATTGAGAGCATTGAAAAATCATACAGAAAATTCCGCAGGATAATCCTGCGCAGAAAAGTGAAAAGAAGGCGCGGTGGAAAGTTAAGGAAAACTCGGCGCAGGGACAGGTTAGATTTTTCCGTT
Source organism: Chloroflexota bacterium (assembly GCA_037447295.1). GTDB lineage: Bacteria > Chloroflexota > Anaerolineae > Anaerolineales > Villigracilaceae > 630D-37. The sequence continues at coordinate 13,784 of JBBIGZ010000025.1, forward strand.
CCATAACGTGCCGGAATCGGCACATCCAATACGCGTGCTCCTAAAAGATATAGTGCACCAAGCATAGAAATCTCAAAATAATAGCTGGGATCGATTGTCTCAAGTGGGATCATCCGCAAAACCGTCGCACGAATGGCCACGTATCCGTTTGTTGGGTCAAAGATATTCCAGTAACCGCTGGCTAGTTTGCTTAGAAAACTTAGTGCAATATTACCGATCTGCCTGACCCTTGGCATTTGGGAAAGAGCGGTGAAATCATGAAAACGATTGCCTTTGGTGTAATCGGCTTTTCCCTCCACCAGCGGGATGATCAGAGAAGGCAGGTAAAATGGATCCATTTGTCCATCACCATCCATTTTTACTACAATTTCAGCTCCTAGTTCCAATGCCTTCCGATATCCGCTGATCATCGCCCCGCCTACGCCACGATTTTGCTTATGGCGAATCAATACGAGACGTGGTTCCTCGGTCATCAATCGCTCAACCCTTTCAGCAGTGTTGTCTGGGGAAGCGTCATCCACTACGATGATATACCGAACATACGAGGGAATAGTCTGAATTACTGTTTCGATGTGATCTTCTACTCGATAGCAGGGAATCACCACAGCTATTGAAATTTTTTCTAACGAAAACTTTCTTTGCCGCATAAGTATTTCTATTTTACTCATGAATTAAGCTTGAAAATGCATAGACGTTTTAATGGTAATACCTAAAACGAAACGAGAAATGTTGCTGCATATCAGGCTATACGCTGTCATGATCTTGTCATGCTTGGTAAGGTATTTGCTATTTATTTTCCACCTGAAATGTTGAATCTTCTCTCAGTCTCTCCTCTTCATTCGAGAAAAATGGTTTATAAAATCAAATAAGTTAACGGCAGAACAAAGAAGCATGGCTGATTATAACCGATCCTTGTCGGTGAGCGGGACAATGAGAGCGCCGGTTCCGTTAATGTGTTGTCAATTTTCTGCTCGGCAAGATCAGCTCTTTGGGCAGATTTGGCGCTTATTCTTTATGCACTTTAGGTGATCTTGTGGTAGGATTTGTATATCATCGGCCGCTTTTTGGCATTTTTCCATATAGGTCGCCTACCCACGTATTCGATTCCACCATTTCCACGGTCCACGGTCCACGGTCTACCGTCCACTGCCCACCGTCCACATCCCCTATCGGAGACGCTTGAATGAACGAGGTTCAGCAACGTATCGCTCAACTGCGCGCCAAGATCGCTTCTCTGGAAATCTTGCGGGAAGAGCTGGGGGAAGAATTCGTGCGGGAAAAGAAGCAGGCGCTGGAAGCGGAACTGCAAGCGCTTCTATCGGAAGAACTTGCCCCGGTGGAGGAAGAGGAAGATCTGCCTGCCATTCAGAGCGGGGATCAGAGTATTGCCGTGGCCGGCGATGTGCACCAAAGTACGATCATCCATGCTCAAACGGTCGTGCTGGCAGAACAATTCTGGCATGATCACACCATTCCCGCCGATCTAACCTCTGCTACCCAGGCCTATCTGGAATATCTGCTGGAGCGCCATTCCTTTCTCAATTTCAAAGGCATGGGCGTTTCAGACCGTATTCCTTTACGTCTGGAACTTTTAGATCTTTATGTTCCGCTCAAGGCGCGCCTGGAATTGCCCGAAGGAGAAACCTGGAAGCGCGAGACGTTGCTGGCCGGGCGGGAATTCCTGGATGGGGAGGGAAAGCGCACCTGGCAGCTTGGCCGGAGCGTTTCCCTGCTGGATCTGCTGCGCGAAGTGGATGGCCTGATCGTCCTTGGTGACCCCGGCGCGGGCAAGACCACCTTCCTCAAGTACTTGGCGCTGCGCCTGGCAAAAGGTGAAGGCCCACAACTTGGCCTAGGAAATCGGCTACCGATCCTGCTCCCCTTGGCGGCCTACGCCAATGCCCTGCAACGAGGCGAAGTACGCCTGGATGACTTTGTCACCCACTATTTTGATGAGATCGGCCTCGATTTGCCCATTGCCGCCATGTTGAATAAGGCCCTCCATACCGGCCGGGCGCTGATCCTGCTCGATGGCCTGGATGAAGTGCGGGATGTCAACCTGCGGAATACCGTCGTCGAGCGGGTGGTAGATTTCTATGCCTTCCACCGTCGCGCTGGGAACAAGTTCGTCCTCACCAGCCGGGTGGTCGGTTACCGTGCCGTGCGCCCGGTCGCCGATGGCCTGATCGAATGTACATTGGTGGATTTCGATGAAGACGATATCCAGGCCTTCGTCGAACGCTGGACGCTGGCTTTGGAAAAACAAGCGCAAGGCAATACCCGTATTGCCCATGCCGATGCAGAGCAGGAAAAGCGTGAGCTCCTGGAAGCCATTCGGCGCAACCCCGGCATTCGGCGATTGGCGGCGACCCCTCTGCTTTTGACCATCCTGGCGCTGATGAAGCGCCAAGGCGTGACCTTGCCCGAACGCCGCGTACAGCTCTACGATGAATACATCAAGACGCTCCTCTCCACCTGGAACCGCGCCCGTAGCCTGAGCGGACGCGCCCCCAGCCGCGATTTGGATGAAATCCAGACCGTGCGCGTGCTGGCTCCGTTGGCTCTGTGGATGCACCAAGTGAATCCGGGCATGGGGCTGGTCAAAGCCGAGGAGATGCGTCGCAAGCTAGAGCAGATCTTCTATGAGCATGGCGAAGTCAACCCTCAGCAGGCGGCGCGGCAGTTCTTACAAGATGTGCGCGATCACGCCGCCTTACTGGTGGAGCGCGGGCCCGGTGAATACGGTTTCATCCACCTAACCTTTGAAGAATACCTTGCCGCCGTGGCGATTGCCTTACAGGGGCAAGGTAATGCCCGCCCTGTGATCGATCTGCTCCTCCCCTATATCGGCGAACAGGCCTGGCGCGAAGTGATCTTGCTCACCGTTGCCTATCTGGGGATTCGCCAACAGTTGCCGAAAGTGGCCGGCGAAGTGGTGGAGGCTTTTTTGCGCCTGCTGGGAGAATCTGCCGTCGAGGCCATCCTGCTGGCCGGCGAAGCCGTCCTGGATACCTGGCCCGGCGGTGTCCCACCCCGCACCCGTGAAGAGGTCATCCATGCCTTAATCCCGGTGATGCAGGATGCGCGTGTCCGAGGCCCGTTGCGGCGCAAGGCCGGGCTGATCCTGGGACGCTTGGGCTGGCGTCCGGCGGACCTGGAACGCTTCGTCGAGGTGCCGCCGGGGGAGTTTTTGTTCGGGCGAAGGAAAGAGCCGCGTCGCATCAACTACCGCTTTTGGATCGCACGTTATCCCGTTACCAATTTGCAGTTTGCCCGTTTTGTCCAGGCCGGCGGCTATCAACGCCGTGAGTTCTGGAGCGAAATAGGCTGGGAATGGCGCACCGGCCAATATGACGCGCGCCGGCTCGAGGTCCTGGAACGCGACTGGCTGGAGCACCGCCCTCCTTCGCATCGCAACGCTCCCTACTACTGGCATAATCCGGACCTGGGGAACCCGATCTGTCCCGTCGTCGGTGTGAACTGGTACGAGGCCGAGGCTTACTGTCGCTGGCTCACCACCCAGATTATCTCTATTCCGCCAGGCTATGTGGTGCGCCTGCCGACCGAAGAAGAATGGGAGCGTGCCGCCCGCGGCACCGAAGGTTGGGAATATCCTTGGGGAAACGATTTCCAGCGTCAGGCCGCCAACACTTGGGAAGCCGCGCCGAATACCTCTTCCGGCCTGGGCGGCACAACCGCTGTTTGCACCTACCCCCAGGGCATGAGCCCGGTGGGAGCCTGGGATATGAGCGGCAATATCTGGGAATGGATCAACGCCTGGTATGACGAGGATCGGCGCTATCGGGTCGTGCGCGGCGGTTCCTGGATCGGTTATCAGTGGTTTGCGCGCACATCCTTTTGCAATTGGTCTATCCCACTCACTTTCAATGATGATTTGGGCTTTCGCCCGGTCATCGCCCCACAAAATCCTGAGGAGATCTCATGAGCCCGAAAAGCAAATCTCGCCATTCCATTCAAGCCGGCGATCGCAGCGTGGTGATCGGCGGGAATGCCAGCAACAACATCATCATCACCGGCGATGGGAACGTTGCCGGCCTTTCTTCCCCTTTCGAGCCGATCTACCGCTGGCTCGCCGAGGACCCGCGGCTGGATGCCACGGAAAAAGCCGATGCGCGTGCCGAGCTCCAAGAAATCGAGGCCGAGGCATGCAAAGCAACGGCCGATGAATCTTTCCTGGAACGTCGCCTGCGCAATGTACGGCGTATTGCTCCCGACATCCTCGATGTAGTGCTGGCCACTCTTTCCAGCCCGACAGCCGGGTTCAGCTTGGTGGCCCGGAAAGTGGCCGAAAAGATGCGCGCCGAAGCCGCAAGGGGTGGATCATGAGACGCCGGCCACTGCTTCTCCTTCTTTTGCTGGCGATGTTTTTGCTCTTACCGTTGATGCAAACGGCCCAAGCTGGTGGACCCGTTACACCATTTCCGTCCACCATCACAGCAACGCCGACGGTTATTACGACACCTGTGCTTGGTATCACGTCTACACCGACCTCCCAGATGGCTACGGCTACGGCGACGGCAGTACCTTTGACCTATGCCCTGGTGAATGTGCCGGACAAAGGGACACTGCATATGCGTTCGCGTCCCGATATTCAAAGCCCCATCGTCGGCGCGCTGGCAGCGCAGCAGAAGAATATCCCGCTTACCGGCCGGACCTTTGGCAACATTCCCCGCATTTGGTATGAAGTGCGGCGAAGCGGGGGCGGGACGGGGTGGATCAGCTCCTATTACGTGGTAGAGTACGTGCCGCCCGAAGCGTTTTGTCGTGATGAGCGCATCCGTCCGTTGATCGAGAAGCTGGCGAGCGCAATTCAAAACATGGATGGTGCCGGTTTTGCCCGTCTAGTCAGTCCAATGCACGGGGTGACGGTGCGACTTACCGCTCAGGGTACGCCGTACAATTTCTTGGAACTGTATGCTCGTTATCTGTTTTGGAGTACGTATCCCATCCCTTGGGGCAAAGTGCCTCCTTCCGGCAAAGCGTTGACTGGCTCTTAAAGAGCCAGTCAAACACCACGGCTGAAGGAAGTTTTTACGGCCTCTTACGAACTGTATTGCAACGATGCTTCCAAATTGGTCGGTTATCTCTCGCCCTGGCCGGTGGAATATCAGAACATCCACTTCTACACCGTCTTCAAGCCGGAAAGCCGAGCCGGTGCCGGCGATTGGCGCGCTTGGTTGGTGGGCATTGATTATGTCTACCAACAGCCCTATCTCTTTGCGTTGATCCACTATCAGCCCTAGAGGAGAGCTATGGCGAAGATCCTTGCCGTCATCACCACCACGGCGACGCTCGAAGAAGCGCAACGCATGGCACACGAGTTGGTAGAACGTCGTCTAGCGACCTGTGCTCAGATCTCGGCTATCGAGAGCTTCTACCGCTGGGAAGGAAAGGTCCAACACGATCACGAATATCGCCTGTTGTTCAAAACTACAGAGGAACGTTACCCGGAAATCGAACAGGCGATTCGCGAATTGCATTCCTACGCGCTACCGGCCATTTTTGCCCTACCTGTAGAACAGGCCTTTGCAGAGTATGCCTTGTGGATCATCGAAAGTGTGTAGAGAAAGGGAAAATCATCCTTTTGGGTGATTACAAAGTCTTTACAAAGTGATAAAATGGATATCGAATACCCTAAATATCCAAAAGGAGAACTGCTATGAAACGCTTATTGCTTGTACTGACCATCTTGGCTTCCCTGGTCGTTGCTTGCGGTGCAAAGGCTGCTAGGCCATCGAACAACCTTTCAATCGAGCTCTCCGATTTCAAGTTCGCACCGGATAAATTTGCCATCCCGGCCGGTCAGCAGATCACGCTCAACTTGACCAACAAAGGCGCAGTGACACACGAATTTGTGATCATCAAAAAGGGCGAACAGGTCACGGTGCCATTTGACAATGATGACGAAGACAAGGTCTATTGGGAACATGAGGTAGAAGCTGGAGAGACCGGTACGGTCACCTTCACGGCGCCTTCCGAACCCGGAGAATACGAGATAATTTGCGGAATTCAAGGGCATCTTGAAGCCGGCATGAAGGCCACCCTAACGGTCGCCGCGCCCTAGTAGAGCAAACGCTTAGATTGCTTATCCCATAGAGCAAATGCTTGCATTTGCAGTGTGTGCAGCAAGCACTCACGTCTGTCTCATCCCTTACGCTTTCAAATCCCTGCGCGTCCCTGCTGAACCTTCTGACGCGCAGGATTTTTTTTCACCGCCTTCGGTCTTCAAAATAAAAAACCACAAAGCCCCGGTGGAGCTTTGTGGTCTTCTTGCTGAGGGACTTCTCTTCAGCCCATTTCACCGCGTGGGGCAATTCCCTGTGCTAGTTTCCAGGCCGAAGGCACGGCAATGGAGGCCAAAAGTAATTTCAGCACATCTCCGATCAGGAAAGGGAGCAAACCTTTTTCAATTGCCGCCGGCAGACCGATATACAGCGCCAGCCAGGAAACGCCTGCCAGGTAGATGATCCCAGTGCCCACCAGGAAGGGGAGGAAGGATGTGTGGATCGTGCGCTCCAAGCCGCGTTCGGCCATGCGGCCGATGACGTAGGCCGCCAGCACGAATCCGATCAGATAGCCACCGGTCGGTCCTGCCAGGTGCTCAACCCCGCCGGTTCCGCCGGCGAAGACGGGCAATCCGCTCAACCCCATGCTCAGGTAAAGTACCAGCGCGGCTGCTCCCCGTTGCGCCCCCAGCGCTGTTCCGATCAGCAACACGGCGAACGTTTGTCCGGTAATTGGCACCGGCGTGAAGGGCAAGGGAATGCGCACTTGGGCAAACAGCGCTACCCACAGCGCTCCCGCGAGGATCAATAGCGCCTCACGCACCTTCTGATTCACATTCGGAAACCAACGAATGGCAAGGAAAGAGGCTAAAGGGGTCATCTTGAGCTCCTCAAAGGGGATTAAGTGATGTCACTGCCTCTTTAACTCCTTCTCCTTGTTTTGGTTTCGCTTGGCAGCCTTCCCTACCCCTACCATTTACCGCTTTACCGCTCATCGTCCACGGTCTGCCGTCTCAGGTATAATTCTGCATTGCTGACCTGGAGGTTGTTTTATGGATAACCGTCAATTGGCGGCAATCTTTCGCCGCATTGCCGATCTGCTGGAGATTCAAGGGGAAGTCATTTATAAGGTGTTGGCCTATCGCAAAGCTGCCGATAGTCTGGAAGCACTGCCCATCGAAGCACGGCGCTATTGGCAGGAAGGGCGCCTGCGCGAGATCCCGGGCATTGGCCAGGCGATTGAGGAAAAAATTGACGAGATGATGCGCACAGGGCGGCTAAGCTTCCTGGAGCGGCTGGAGTCCGAGGTCCCGCCTGCGCTGACCGAATGGTTGCGAGTGCAAGGCCTAGGCCCGAAGCGCGTTGGCACGATCTGGCGCACGTTGGGCATCGTCACCTTGGATGAGTTGGAATCTGCCGCCCGTCAGGGTCGGCTGCGGAGTTTGCCTGGATTCGGCGAGAAGACGGAGGCCAACATTCTGGCGGGGATTGAAGCGCTCAAACGTAGCCGCGGCCGCATCCCGTTGGGGCAAGCGCTTCCCTTGGCAGAACGCATTCTGGAGGCGTTACGGACGTTGCCCGGCGTAGTGCGCGCCGAAATGGCCGGCTCCCTGCGCCGCATGCGTTCGACGGTGGGCGATGTCGATTTGCTGGTTGCGGCCCGCGATCCGCAAGCCGCGATGGAGACCTTTGTCCACCTAGAAGGCGTGACGCGCATCCTGGCGCAAGGTGAGACCAAATCCTCGGTGGAGTTCTTCGATGGCCTACGGGCGCAGCTTTGGGTTCATCCGCCGGAGCGCTTCGGCACCGCCTGGCAATATGCTACCGGCTCGAAGGATCACAATGTGCGTTTGCGAGAACGGGCGCTTGCACGCGGCCTTTCGCTCTCCGAACACGCTCTTACCCGTCTGGCCGATGAGAGTGAGATCCTCTGCGCAGAAGAGGAAGAGGTCTATGCTGCGCTAGACTTGCCGTGGATTCCGCCGGAATTGCGTGAGGACCGCGGCGAGATCGAGGCTGCCACACAAGGCAAATTGCCGCGCCTGATCGAGATCGGCGATATTCAAGCCGATCTGCAGGCCCATACCACCTGGAGCGATGGACAGCTCAGCGTGCTGGAACTGGCGCGCGCTGCGCAGCGCCGCGGGCTGAAGGTGTTGGCGATCACCGATCATTCGGCCAGCTTGGGTGTGACCGGCGGCTTGCGCCCGGAGCAACATGCCAAGCTGCAAGAAGAGATCGAAGCCGCACAGCGCCTGCTGGGCGATTCCATTCTCTTGCTCCACGGAGCCGAAGTCGAAATCCGCGCCGATGGGCAGCTGGATTACCCCGATGAATTGCTGGCCGAGCTGGATGTGGTCCTCGCTTCGCTACATACCGGGCTGAATCAGCCGCGTGAGCGCATTACCGATCGTCTGATCGCTGCCATGCGCAACCCACATGTGGATATTATCGCTCATCCCACTGGGCGGCTTTTCCCCGATCGCCCCGGCGCCGATCTGGATATGGAAGCCGTGCTGCAAGCCGCGGCCGAATATGGCGTGGCGCTGGAGATCAATGCCCATCCCTCGCGCCTCGATCTGGACGATGTATATGCGCGTGCCGCTGCCGAACGCGGTATCCTTTTGACGATCAATACCGATGCACACCGTGCCGAGGATTTCGACATGCTGCGTTATGGTGTGGCGATCGCCCGCCGCGCCTGGTTGACCCCCCAACAGGTGATCAACACCTGGCCCCCCGATCGTCTGCGAACATGGTTACGGGAGCACCGTCGCTGATACCGCTTCTCCTCCACCGTCCACGATCCACCATCCACTATCTACCATCCACCAAGGAGTCCCTTCATGCAAAAGCAAGGTTTTCTTTACGCTTTAGGCGCCTATACCATCTGGGGCGTTTTTCCCGTTTACTGGAAAGCACTTCATCAGGTTTCTGCGGTGGAGCTGATCGGTCACCGCATTCTCTGGTCTTTCCTGACGCTTTTGGGCATCTTGACCGCCATCGGCCAGGTGCAAGTCTTTTGGACCTATCTCGGCCGGCCGCGAATTCGCCGCTATTACCTGTTCGCGGCATTGCTGATTGGTGTGAACTGGTTGGTCTATGTTTGGGGAGTAAACAGCAATCAGATCGTGGAGACTAGCCTGGGCTACTTTATCAACCCCTTGCTCAGCGTCCTGTTGGGTGTTCTCATTTTACGGGAGCGCCTGCGGCCGTTCCAGTGGCTGCCGGTCGGGTTGGCGGCGCTTGGCGTGCTCTACCTAACCTTGACCTATGGCCGCATCCCCTGGATTGCCCTCCTTCTTGCTTTCACTTTTGCCATCTATGGGCTGGTGAAAAAACTGGCACCGCTCAATTCGCTCCATGGTCTGAGCCTGGAAACGGCCATTCTCTTCCTGCCGGCCCTGGCCTACCTGCTCTATCAGGAAGCCAAGGGGAACGCTGCCTTTTTGCACACAGCCCCTAACATTACGTTGCTGCTTTTGGGAGCCGGTTTGGTCACCACTATTCCCTTGTTGATGTTCGCCTCCGCCGCCCAACGCATTCCTCTTTCGGCCATCGGGCTCATGCAATATATCGCTCCGACGCTGCAATTCCTGATCGGCGTCTTTGTCTATCACGAGCCGTTCGACCGCGCCCGCTTAATCGGCTTTACGCTGGTCTGGATCGCTTTGGCGCTCTTTGCCGCCGAAAGCCTATGGCAGGAACGGGCAAGACATCGCAATGGGGAGGGAAAACGCGCATGACCCGCATCGTTTTCATGGGGTCGCCGGAGTTTGCCTTGCCCTCGCTGCGCGCCTTGGCCGCGCACTACGAGATCGTCGGCGTAGTCACCCAACCCGATCGCCCGGCCGGACGCGGTCAGCGCCTGACGCCGCCGCCGATCAAAATCCTGGCCCAGGAGCTTGGTCTGCCCGTTTTCCAGCCGCTTCGCCTGCGCGAGCCACAGGCGGTGGAGCAGCTGAAAGCTTGGGCGCCCGATCTGATCGTCGTCGTGGCCTATGGTCAGATTTTGCGTCCCGAAGTGCTCAACCTGCCGCCCTGGGGATGCCTGAACGTCCATGCCTCGCTGCTGCCACGCTGGCGCGGTGCATCGCCGATCCAACATGCCATCCTGGCCGGCGATGCCGAAAGCGGCGTGACGATTATGAAGATGGATGAAGGGCTGGATACCGGCCCGATCCTCTCTCAACGTGCCTTGCCCCTCGCGCCCGATGAAACCGATGAAACGCTGGCGGCAAAACTGGCCTCACTCGGTGCCGAATTGCTCCTCGAAACCTTACCGCGCTATCTGAGCGGTGAAATTGTGCCTCGCCCTCAACCCTCTGAAGGGGTGACCTACGCGCCGCTCATCCGCAAAGAAGATGGCCTGCTGGATTTTTCCAAGCCGGCCATTCAACTCGAGCGTCGCGTGCGTGCCTTCCGTAGCTGGCCTGGCGCCTGGTTTCTTTGGGAAAATGCCCCGCTCAAGGTCCTGCGAGCGCGCGTGGTGGAGCAAAATGCTCCTCCGGGCAATCGTTTACGCTGGCAGGGCTGGCCGGCGCTGGGCACAGCCCAAGGTCTGCTCCTACTCGAAGAAGTCCAACCGGCTGGGAAAAAGCCGATGAGTGGCAAAGCCTTCCTGGCTGGAGCCCGGAACTGGTGACCCTGCTATGAGCCTAAACGCCTTTCTTTCTCCCAAAAGCGTGGTACTGATCGGCGCTTCCACCCATCCCGAAAAACTGGGCTATGGCATTGCCCGCAACCTTGTCCAGAGCGGTTATCGAGGCCGTCTCTATTTCGTCTCCCAGCGATCGGGGGATCTTTTCGGTCATCCCCTCTATACCAACCTGGAAGAGCTCCCCGAAGTGCCCGATCTGGCCGTGCTGATCTTACCGGCCGAGAGCACGCCGAAAGCGCTAGAGCAATGTGCTGCCAAAGGCATTCGCGCTGCCATCATTATCTCCTCCGGCTTCGGTGAAATCGGCGAGAGTGGCGCAATGCTGGAAAAGGCTTGTTTGGAGATCGCGGCAGTGCACGGCATGCGCCTGCTTGGTCCCAATTGCATTGGCATCATTGATACGCACTTGCCGCTCGATACCACCTTCCTTCAGCCTCCCATGCCGCTTCCTGGCGGCATTGCCTTTCTCTCTCAATCCGGCGCCTTTGCCGCTGCGATTGTAGATTGGGCCCGTCAGCAGGGCTTTGGCTTTGCCCGCATTCTCAGCCTAGGCAATCAGGCCGACCTCAAAGAGAGCGATTTTCTACCCCTGCTGGCCGAGCAGGAAGATACCAAAGTCATCGTGCTGTACCTGGAGAGCCTGAAGGATGGAGAGCGTTTTCTGCGCGTAGCCAAAGAGATTTCCCGTCGCCGTCCCGTTCTGGTGCTCAAAGCCGGGCGCGGTCCGGCCGGTCAAAAGGCCGCCGCCTCCCATACCGGCGCGCTAGCCGCGGAAGATAGCCTCTTCGATGCCGCCTTTGAATGGGCCGGCCTGCTTCGAGCCGAAAGCGGCGAACAGCTTTTTGATTGGGCACGTGCCTTTGAGAACCTGCCCCTGCCGGCCGGTCGGCGTATGGCCATCCTGACCAATGCCGGCGGCCCCGGCGTGCTGGCTGCCGATGCGCTCGAACGTCACGGCCTGCAACTGGCCTCTCTCTCGGAGCATACCATCCAGGCCTTGCGCGCCTTTCTGCCTCCTGCTGCCGGCCTGCAGAACCCGGTGGATATGCTCGCTTCTGCTTCCCCGCAGAACTATGCCGAATCCTTGCGCCTGCTTCTGGCCGATCCGCAGGTGGATGGCGTCCTGGTCATCCTCCCGCCGCCGCCCATGTACCCTGCCGAGGCCGTTGCCGAGGCCATCCTTCCCGTCCTCCATCCCCTTACCAAACCGGTCGTCATCGCACTGATGGGCGGACCGCAGATCGCCGAGGCCCGCGCTCGCTTTCAATCCGCGGGAATCCCCACCTATTCTTTTCCGGAACAAGCGGCCAATGCGCTGGCCGCCCTGGCCAAGCGTGCCGAGCAAATCGGCCGGCCTGAGCCATCCGCGGGTGCGCCTGCGCTTTTGGACCTTGAGCTCTCAGCCGCGCTCGAAGCCGCGCCTTCGGGATGGGTTTCTCCCATGCGGATCGAGCGCATCTTAGGAGCACTTTCGATTCCTTTCGCACCTTTGCGACTGGCGCGCACCCCGCAAGAGGTTCGCGAAACGGCGCGAGCGCTCGGCTTTCCCCTGGTGATGAAGATCGCCTCGCCGGATATCCTGCATAAGTCCGATCTAGGCGGCGTGATCCTCGGCCTACGGAATGAAGAAGAGGCCGAACAGGCCTTTCAGCGCATGATGAGCCACTTGCGTGAGCGGTTACCTACCGCCCGCCTGGAGGGAGTCTACCTGCAGCGGCAGCTCAGCGGTGGCCGTGAAGTGATCCTCGGGGGCTTACGGGAGTCTACGCTGGGGCCGTTTGTGCTCTTTGGGGGCGGTGGCATCGAAGTTGAAGCGCGTCGCGATGTCGCCTTTGGCTATGCCCCTCTTGACGAAGCACAGGCCGAAACCGTGTTGCGGCGCACCTGGGCCGGCCGCTCCCTGTGGGGGGTTCGCAATCAATCGCCGCTCGATCATACTGCCGTGCGACAGGCACTGCTCACCCTTTCGCACTTCCTAGCGCATCAACCGCGCATTGCCGAGTTTGAGATCAATCCGCTGTACGTCCTACCCGAAGGCATATTTGCCCTCGATGCCCGTCTCAGATTGTTATGAACCCATCGAACATCACTTTCTATATTGACCTCATGGGTTGGTGTGGCACCTTTGTTTACCTTCTGGCCTATTACCTGGTTTCCACCCATCGCCTGCTGCCGGATTCCGTCACCTATCAAAGCATGAACCTGATGGGTGGCCTGTTCCTTTCGATCAATGCCTGGCATCATGCTGCCTAGCCCTCTCTTGGTGTCAACTTGGCCTGGATGTTGATAGCACTGCTCGTGTTGCTTCGGCGGAGAAACAAGCGTTGACCGTGGACGAAGACCGTAGCATTTGGCCTCGGCCTGGGTCGGTATAGGCTGTACACCCGTTCCCAATTTCTCCGTGCCGTCCATGTTCTTCCGTGTCCTATCGAGCCCGTGTGGCAGATATGGCTTTTGCAGTGGAGTTAGATCAGAATTGGTAGGACATGAAAAGCCCCTTTTGAGAAAGCACAAAACCTTGCCCTTTTTGCGCCGATCTGGTAAAATCTAGCGTGCGTTGGGGGCTCGTCTAACGGTAGGACAGCGGACTCTGGATCCGTACGTGGAGGTTCGAATCCTTCGCCCCCAGCCTGAGGCCCTCATCCAGAGGGCCTTTTTCTACATCATCTACTTGGCAGCAAAGGCAAAGCATTGCCAATGTTTGAGGAGCGAAAATGTTTTCATTTGGCAAAAATTGGTCCTCCTTTTCGCAAATACTGACCGAAGAGCGCATTCAAGAAGCGATGCATTCACTGGTGAATCTGTTCGGTGAGAACGGCTTGCAGGGAAAGACGTTCCTGGACATCGGTTGTGGAAGTGGATTATTTTCCATCGCTGCGGCGCGCTTGGGAGCACGCAGTGTCTTAGGAGTGGATATCGATCCGCTCTCCGTAGAAACCTCTCAGCGCAATGCAAAGCGTTGGCTGAGCAATTCAGATGTGCCAATCTCTTTCCGGCAGGCCTCGGTTTTAGACGAACAAGAAGTGGCCTCTTGGGGCACGTTTGATATCGTCTATTCGTGGGGCGTGCTTCATCACACCGGCGATATGCTGCGCGCATTAAGAAATGCCGCCCAGACGGTGCGTCCCCAAGGATTGTTAATGATCGCCATCTATCATCGTCACTGGTCCTCCCCAATTTGGAAACTCATCAAGTGGTTCTACAATCGGATTGGGAAATGGGGGCAGCGAGTGCTCATCTGGCTCTTTGTACCGGTGATCGCAGTAGCGAAATGGCTGGTGACCTTGGAAAACCCGTTCAAGATGCGGCGCGGCATGGATTTTATGCACAATGTGATCGATTGGATCGGTGGCTATCCATACGAATATGCTACAGTAGACGAGATGCGTGCTCACTTGGAAAGGCTAGGTTTCGAAGTTTTAGCCGTTTACCCTGCAAAAGTTCCCACAGGTTGTAATGAATTTGTATGTCGCAAACAGAGCTGATCAAAAATGTGTGGTCGACTATTGAGCAAGAACTAAACCGCGCCCGGCAGGCACGCGCGCGCGGTAACGAGGGACAAGCACGCGTTTGTGCCCGACGCGCCGCCGGCCTGGCGGTTCGTGCTTATTACGCGCAGCATGGGAGCACTCCTTCCACCTCCAGCGCCTACGATCTCCTGCGTCTCCTGGCCGCCGATGAACGTTTGGATGCCGAAACGCGCGCCCGAGCGGAATGCCTCACCCTGCGCGTGACGCCAGAATTCCGCCTCCCCATCGAAGCCGATCTGATCCAAGAGGCCGAATCTCTCGCCCGTCGCCTGCTGGAAAAATAGACAAACGCTCGCATCCCTTACCTCCTTCTTACTCCACCGCCACTGTCAACCGTTTTGAGGTATAATTTTCCCCACTCGGCGGTCGTCGGAGGAATCCCCGGCGGCGTCAGGATGCGAAGGCTGTTCCCGTGGGGGAAAGCACTGGGAAGGCGCGCAAAGGGCCTGTCGAAAAGTGCCGCCGTCAGGAGGCAGCAATGTCACTCTGGGTGAACGTATTCCGCCCGCGCTCGGTGGCGGAAGCCCTGGAAATCCTGACTTCGGCTCCACAACCGCTGGCGATCCTCGCCGGTGGCAGTGACCTGCTCCTGGACCTAGAGCAGGGGCGGCATCCCCCTGTTCAGACGTTACTGGATGTCACGGCCATTCCCGATCTCCAGACCATCGAAGCGCGCGATGAGGCCCTTTTCCTCGGCGCGGCTTGTCCGATCGCCAAAGCCATTTCCCATCCTTTGATCCAATATCATGCCCAGGCGCTGGTCGAGGCCGGCTCGCTGATCGCCGGGCCGCAGGTGTGCAATGTGGCCACGTTCGGCGGCAATGTCGCTCATGCCCTGCCGGCTGCCGATGGCACGATCGCCCTGCTGGCGCTGGATGCTCAGGCGGAGGTCCTTTCCCCACGCGGCAGGCGCCAAACCGCGTTGCAGAGCCTTTTCCTGGGGCCTGGTCGATCGGCTTTGGAAAAGGACGAATTGCTGGTGGGATTCTATTTGCCTTTGCGCGGCGAAAACGAGGCCTCGGCTTTTCGCAGGGTGATGCGCCCCCAAGGGGTCGCTTTGCCGATTTTGAATATGGCCGTCTGGCTACGCCGTGCCGGTGAGAGGATCGCTGCCCTTCGGCTGGCGGTGGGACCGGCCGGACCTACCCCTCAACGCCCTTTGCAGACCGAGGCCGTGTTGAGTGGTCAACGTTGGACTTCCACGATCCTGGAGCAGGGATTGCGAACTTTACTGGAAGAGGTCCGTTTCCGCTCCAGTCCCTACCGGGCCAGTGCTACCTACCGCTACCATTTGCTCAGGGAACTGTTCTACGAAACTTTAACCACTGCCTGGGAACGCGCCGGGCAGCCTGCGGATGTGTGAGGTGAGATATGAGGATGGATTTGGAGTTTACTGTCAACGGTGAGCGGCGAACGCTGCAGGTCTCGCCGCAGGAGATGTTGGCTTCGGTGTTGCGCTATCGCCTGGGCTTGACCGGGACGAAGATCGGCTGCGAGGAGCTGGAGTGCGGCGCCTGTACCGTGTTGGTGGATGGGGAGGCGGTGCTTTCCTGCCAGTATCCGGCCTGGCGTGCTCACGGCAAGGAAATGTTGACGATCGAAGGGCTGGCGGCGCAGGATGCAGAGGGGAATTGGCAGCTGCACCCTTTGCAGCAGGCTTTTATCGAAGAAGGTGCCGTGCAGTGCGGTTTTTGCATACCCGGTCAAATTATGACCGCTTATGCTTTGCTCAGGCACAATCCGAGCCCCGACCGTGACGAAGTGCGCCGAGCGTTGAAGGATACGCTTTGCCGCTGCGGGGGCTATCCTTCGATCGAGCGGGCCGTGTTGCGGGCGGCGGAAGAGGTGCGGCAGGGAAAGCACAGTGTGCCGTTTACCCTGCGGCGATCGGCGCAGGATGTTTTGCGGACCGAAGCGACAACGCGCTGGGTGGGGCAGGAGATCGTTCGGCCAGATGCGCTAGAGAAGGTTACCGGGAAAGCGATCTATACCGACGATCTGCAGTTTCCGGGTATGCTTTACGGTGCCGTGCGGCGAGCCGGCGTGCCCCATGCTATCCTGCGCGCCGTTGACGTGAGCCGGGCGCGGGCTTTGCCGGGGGTCTATGCTGTTTTGACCGCGGCCGATGTGCCGGGGGAGAACAATCACGGGTTGGTGGTCTACGATTGGCCGGTGCTCGTCGGGGTGGGTGAGCGCGTGCGCTATGTGGGCGATGCGATCGCCCTGGTCGCAGCCGAAACGCAGGAGATCGCTCAGGAGGCAGCAGCGTTGATCGAGGTCCAACTGGAGGCGCTCCCGCCATTGACGGAGCCGCGCGCCGCCCTGGCCTCCGATGCGCCGCAGCTGCACCCCGGTGGCAATCTTTTGAAACATATTAAAGTGCGCAAAGGGGATGTGGAGCAAGGGTTTGCCGAAGCGGAGATCGTGCTGGAACGGACGTTTTATACGCCGATCTACGAACATGCGTTTATCGAGCCGGAGTGTAGCATCGCCGTGCCGCAGCCGGATGGGCGGATGGAGATCTACGTCGGTTCGCAGATACCGTATGCCGATCGGGCGCAGGTGGCGCGGGCGTTGGGCTGGCCGCAGGAACGGGTGCGCATCGTCGGACAGACGATGGGCGGTGGCTTTGGGGGCAAGGAAGATATTGCCGGGCAAATCCACGCTGCGCTGCTGGCAAAAGCGACCGGTCGGCCGGTGAAGGTGCTCTTTGACCGTCACGAGAGCTTGCTGGTGCACCCGAAGCGCCATGCGACCGAGATCCGCGTGAAGATGGGGGCGCGCCGTGATGGACGGTTGGTGGCGGTGCAGACCGAGCTCTACGGCGATACCGGCGCCTATGCTTCGCTCGGCGAGAAGGTGATGACGCGCGCCACGACCCATTCGGCCGGCCCATATGATATTCCGCATGTGAAGGCCGATTGCTATGCCGTCTATACCAACAATCCGCCGGCCGGCGCCTTCCGTGGCTTTGGGGTGACGCAATCGGCGTTCGCCATTGAGAGCATGATGGACATTTTGGCGCATGAGCTAGGGATCGATCCGCTGGAGATCCGCCGGCGCAATGCGCTCCGTGTGGGGAGCGTGACCAGTACCGGGCAGGTGCTGCGCGAGAGTGTGGGGCTACTGGAGTGTTTGGAGCGCGTGGAAGCCGAGATGGCTCGCCTGGCCGCCGAACGCTGTGGCCTGCGCCGCGAGCAGCTCTTTGCTCCCCATGCCGATCCGCAGGCGCCGCATCTCATCCACGCTTGGGGGATCGCTGCGGCGTATAAGAACACCGGTTTGGGCGGAGGTGCGCCGGATAAGGCAGCTGCGGAAGTGGAACTTTTCGCGGATGGGACGGGGGAAGTGCGCACTTCTTCTGCCGAATTGGGGCAGGGGCTGGTTTCCGTGCTGCAGCTGATCGTGGCCGAAGAGCTGGGCTTGCCGCCGGAACGCGTTCGGGTGCTGGTGATGGATACCGCTCGTACTCCGGATGGGGGGCCCACCACCGCTTCCCGCCAGACCTACGTCACCGGGAATGCGGCCCGCTTGGCGGCGCGCACCCTACGTCAGGCGGTTGCTTCGTATTTGGCGGAGCGCTATGACCGTCCGCCGCAGGAGGTGCGTTTTATTGAGGGGCTGGCACAAGTGGATGGTCAAACCCTACCACTGGGGCAGGTGGTGGCGGAAATGCGCCAACAGGGGATCGAGCCGCGGGCTCTCTATGAGTATTGGGCACCGACCACTCGTCCCTTGGGCGAGCCGGGCGATATGCACTTTGCTTTTTCGTTTGCCGTGCAAGCGGCGGAAGTGGAAGTCAATACGCGCACGGGCGAAGTGCGGGTACTGCAGGTGATCTCGGCCAACGATGTCGGCCGGGCGATCAATCCGCTCACCTTGCGTGGGCAGATTGAAGGGGGCGTGGTGATGGGGATCGGCACGGCGCTGACCGAGACGTTCATCGTCGAAAACGGCTATGTGCTTACCGATCGCTTGGCGCGCTATCGCATCCCGTCGATCGTCCATACGCCGGAGATCGTGCCGATCATCGTTGAGCATCCCACGGCTGAGGGGCCCTATGGCGCCAAAGGCGTGGGGGAGATCGTCAGCATCCCGACGGCGCCGGCGATCACCAATGCCATTTATAATGCCGTCGGTGTGCGGTTTGATCGTCTGCCGGTGGATCAAGAAGTGATCGCGTTGCAGGGGCGGAGAGACGGTGAAGGGGAGACCGTAGACCGTGGACTGTAGACGATGAAGGAGAGACTGCGGACCGTAGGCGGTGAAGGGGAGACCGTGGACCGTAGACGGTGGGGATAATGGTAGGCTGTGGATGGTGGGCGGTTGGGAGCGGGAAGGAAGCATAGGCACTCTGCTCAGCTTAGGGGGTGCCGAAAAGTCAAACCATCTGAGGAATAGGCACTCACTTTTCGGGCGGGCGACGCAAGAGGGTGCACAGTGCCTTTGTTGGGGATTGCTACTAGGTGCTCGTTGTTAAATCCATGGTAAAATTTAAAACAAACGCTCGAGTTCGTTCTCTTACCTGAAAAGCAAGCGCTTCTGTCGGTTCATCTGCTGCGGGGGAAATTTGCATTGCCATCAGGAGAGAACAAGCGTTTGGATTCTCCGGCTCGGAGGGAGATATGGACCCTCAACTCATCCAACAACTGGTCGCTTTTCTCACCCCCTTCCTGCCCTACCTGTTGAAAGCAGGCGAGCAAGCCGCCGAAGAGGCCGGGAAGAAGCTCGGCGAGGCCGCCTGGGAACAGGCCAAGACGCTCTGGGCGAGACTGCGCCCGAAGGTCGAGGCCCGCCCGGCGGCGCAGGAAGCGGCGCAAGATGCCGCTAATGCCCCCGATGATGCCGACGCCCAGGCCGCCCTGCGGCAGCAACTGAAAAAACTGCTGACCGAAGACCCCGCCCTGGCCGAAGAGATCGCCCGCCTGTGGGAGCAGGCCAAGGCTGCCGGTGTGA
Source organism: Chloroflexota bacterium (assembly GCA_037447295.1). Lineage (GTDB taxonomy): Bacteria > Chloroflexota > Anaerolineae > Anaerolineales > Villigracilaceae > 630D-37. The sequence goes on from JBBIGZ010000025.1 coordinate 32,956, forward strand.
CCGTCACCGCCAGCGGGGAGCGCTCCGTCGCCATCGGTGGGAATGTGAGTGGGAGTGTGATCATCACAGGGGATGAAAACAAAGTGCAAAAAGAGAGCTGACTCTAAGGTATTTTGCGCTTCTGCCATAAATCGAATTCTTTTCCTGGTTCGGAGCGAAATGCCAATCGGTAAGACCAGTTCGATTGTATAATTTTGAAAAGCATTGTTGGGAGATCAAGATGACCACGCTGGGCAAATACGAATTGCATGAAGAAATCGGGCGCGGAGCGTTTGCCACCGTTTACCGCGCCACCCACACTTTGCTGGAGCGCGAAGCTGCCGTCAAAATTCTCGATCACGCGCGGCTCAGCCAGCCCCTGGCGCGCCAGCGCATGGAACGTGAAGCGCGCATTGCCGCCAGCCTCAAGCATCCTCACCTGGTTGAGATTTTTGACTTGATTCAGGAAGGCGATACCCTGGCGATTGCCATGGAATATCTGCCCGGCGGCAGCCTGCGTCAGTGGCTGGAGCAGCATCCCCACGATACGGCGGTTCTCCTTTCGATTCTCGAACAGGTGGCCCAGGGCCTCGATTACCTGCACGCCCAGCGCTACCAGAGCGACCGCCCCCTGCTGCACCGCGATGTGAAACCCGAAAACGTGCTGCTCGACCGCGACCCCCTGAACGGTCAGATGGTGGCGAAACTGAGCGACTTTGGCCTGGTGCTCGACCCGCAGAGCGATGCCGCCCTCACCCAGGCCCAGGGCATCCCCGGCACGGCTTACTACGTCTCCCCCGAAATCGTGGAAGGCCTGCCTGTCGAGGCCCTGGATGGCCGCTCCGACCAGTACTCCCTGGCGGTGATGGCCTACGAACTGCTCACCGGCCAGCGCCCCTTCGAGGGCAAAGACCCTATTGCGGTGATGAGCAAACGCCTGGATGAAGCCCCACCCCGCCCCAGCCAGGTCAACCCCGCAACGCCTGTGGAGTTCGATGAGCCGCTGCTCAAAGCCCTGCAAAAGGCTCCAGAAAATCGTTACCCAACCTGCGGTGACTTTGTGCGCGCCCTGTGGGAGGCCTGGCAGGCCAGCCTGCTGCGCCGCGTGCGCGAATTGGTAGAGGAGGCCCAGGAAGCCTCTAAAAGGGAGGACTATAAAGCGGCGCGTGAACTGCTGAAACAGGCCGAAGCCCTTGTTCCCGGCGACCCGCGCATTCAACAGGCGCGCCAGAGCATTGACCGCCGTGCCGAACTGGCGCAGCGCTACCAGGAAGCCTGGCAAAAATGGCAGACCGCCCGCCAAAAAGCCAGCGCCGTGCTCGACCTGGCGCCGGATTTCCCCGACCCGGATGGAATTTTGGTAACGCTGGGTCTCCGCCCGCCACGCAAACCGCCCTTTGATTGGCGCGGCGCTCTCCAGCAAATCGGCATTGCAATTCTGTTCGCTGCGCCGCTGGCCCTGCTGTTCTACATACTGGCAACGTTGTGGATTTTGAACAAAGACTAACCAGGGAGGTTCCGCATGGCAAATCAGAAAAACACCCAGCCCTTTATCAGTTACCAGGTCAAAGAGTCGCTCGGTCGCGGCCGCTTCGCCGAGGTCTTTCGCGCCCTCAAGCGCGATATCGGGCGCGAAGTAGCCCTCAAGGTGCTGCTGCCCGAATGGAGCGACAACTCCCAGGTGCGCGAACAGTTCATCGCTCAGGCGCGGCTGATTGCCCGCCTGCGCCATCCCAACATTGTGGAAGCTCTCGATTTGGGCGAGGAGAACGGCCGCCTGTACATGGCGCTCGAATACCTGCCTCACGGCGACCTCAGCCGCTGGCTGGCGGAACAAAGCCCCAACCTTCCGGCTCTGCTGCAAGTGGCCTCGCTCATGGAAGATGCCGCTGCCGCCCTGGATTTTATTCACGGCCAGCAGGTCAACGGACAGCCTCTGGTGCATGGAGACGTGAAGCCGGGCAACCTGCTGCTCTACGAGGATGCTTCCGGCCGCCTGCGCCTGAAACTGTCCGACCTGGGCCTGCTTACCGTCCTGCAGCAGGCTGCCACGCTCAGCGGCTCGGCGGCCTTCCCCCAAAGTTCCCCCCTCTACATCTCCCCCGAACAGGCCAACGAACAGCCGCCCCTGCCGGCCTCCGACCAGTATTCCCTGGCCCTGGTGGCCTACGAACTGCTCACCGGCCGTCCGCCTTTCAGCGGCGGCAGCAGCGTGACTCTCTACCGCCAGCACAAGCAGGAAACGCCCCAGCCCCCCAGCGCCCTGCGGCCTGGCCTGCCGTCGGAGATAGATTCCATCCTGCTGCGCGCCCTGGCCAAAGACCCGGCGGCGCGCTTCCCCGCCTGCGGTGACTTTGCCCGCGCCCTGCGCCAGGCGGTGGAAAGCGCCGAACAAAAGCGCTTTATCGGCCTACTGGATCAGGCCCGTGCTGCCTTGCGAGAGGGAAAGCCCGCCGAGGCCCTGACCGCCCTGGCAGAGGCCCGCCAGATGAAGCCCGCCGACCCGCAAGTGAAAACCCTGCTGGAGCAGGCCCAAAAGAGCGAACTGGCTGCCCGCAGTTACCGCGAAGCCGCCGCCCTGCTGCAGGAAGCCCGCGCCGAGGCCCAGGCCCTGCGCGCTGAAGAACGCGCCTATCCCGACCCTCACAAAGTGCTGGAGACCTTTGCTCCCCTGCCGCCCAGCCCCTGGCAAAAGGCCTGGCAGCGCTGGAAACTCACCCTTTCGCTGGCGGCCGCCCTGCTGCTGAGCGCCGCCCTGGGCAGCCTGACCTACGCCGCCGCCACCACCACCCGCAACCCGGCCTTCCAGACCCGCGTTGCGCCTTTCTGGACGGCCTCGCCTACTTTCACCCCCACCTTCACCCCGAC
>JBBIGZ010000026.1:0-35369 GCA_037447295.1 Chloroflexota bacterium
GTGCGCGATACCGGCCCCGGCATTCCACCGGAAGACCTACCCCATATCTTCGATCGCTTCTACCGCGCCGAAAAATCACGCACCCGCTCCGGGCAGATCAGTGGCTTTGGACTGGGGCTTTCAATCGCTAAATGGATCGTCGATCACCATCAGGGACATATCCAGGTCGAATCCCGCCTGGGAGAAGGCACGGCCTTCATCGTCTGGTTACCTTTGGCACAAGAGGGGAAAACGGAAGGTGAAAATCCTGGCAATCAGTGATGAAGAAAACGAGCGCGTCTATCAATTGATCGGCAAGCCCCCCTTCGATGGCATCGAGCTCATCCTAGGTTGCGGCGATCTCCCCTATTCCTACCTGGAGTATCTGGTCACCCTGACAAACGTCCCTCTGGCCTACGTACCGGGGAATCATGACCCTGCCTATCGTCCCTCGGATCCGCAAACCTTTGCCGAGGGTTGTCTACACCTGGATGGGAAGGTAGAACAGATCAACGGGTTGATCTTGGTCGGCTTGGGCGGAAGCATTCGTTATCGCAACGGGGTCAATCAGTACACACAATTCGAAATGTTCATCCGTGTATGGCGCTTGACCCCACGACTCCTGCTTAACCGCATCTTTGCCCATCGCTGGGCGGATATTTTGGTCACCCACGCGCCCCCCTTTGGGATTAATTGGCTACTCCGCCTGACCCAACCACGCTATCACCTTCACGGACATTTTCACTTTACACAACGCAATTTAAGCCCATCCATTACACAATACGGCCCTACTCAGGTGATCAACGTGTTCCCCTATCGCTTACTTTTCGCACCTTAAGCCGCAAACCTTCGATGGCTACCACTTCTACCCGATCCCCTTTGTGAATCGGCGGAGAATCGGCGGTTGCTTCGGCGCTCCATAGCTCGGCATTCAGCAGTACCTGCCCATGCCCCGTTTTAAACGTGACCTGGGCAATCCCCTGTTGTCCCGTCAGTGCCATCATTCCCACCTGCACAGGGGCTTTCTGGGCACGGATAGCAAAATGGAGCACAATGGCGAACCCTCCCCCCAGAAAAAGGCCCATCGCCACTACCAACAAGGGAGAAACGCGCAGGAACTGCGGCGAAGCCGGCGAATTGAACAGGATCAGCGCCCCGGCGATGAACGTGCCAACCCCGGCCGCCGTCAGCGCGCCGTGCGTAGGCGCTTTAATATCCAGGATAAAGAGCACGAAAGCAATCAGAATGAAGAGCAAACCCAGCCAGTTGACGGGCAAAACGCCCAACCCGTAGGTAGCCAGTCCCAAGCACACCACGCCGATGAACCCGCTCACCCAGCCGCCGGGACTGGAAAGCTCGATCAGAATGGCCTGAACACCGATGCCAATGAGCACAAAAACGACGTTCGGATCAGTAAGGGTCAAAAGCAATCGTTCGATCAGGCTCATTTCAAACGGGCGCAGAGGAGCGTCGGCAGTTTGCAGAATACGTTGTGCACCGCCGATCTCGATCACCTGCCCATCCAGCTGCCGCAGCAAATCGGCTCGATCCGTAGCGATGAAATCGATCAGCCCCGCTTCCAGTGCTTGGCGCGCCGAAACGGCTCGCGCCTCTTCGATCATGGATTCGGCCAGCGCAAGCGCCTTTTCGCCGCGTTTTTCCACCAGCGGACGAATGGAAGCCTTGGTGATCTCCTTCGCCTTCTTCTGCATTGTCTCATCCAGTGCCTCACCGCTGCCGCTGACCGGCGCTGCCGCGCCGATCGAGGTCTCCGGCGCCATGGCAATGCGATGCGCCGCCATGCTGATCAGCGCGCCGGCGCTACCGGCCATCGCTCCATTCGGGCTGATATAGATCACAACCGGCACATTGGAAGCACGAAAGGCCTGAATAATACTGTTGGTAGCATCCAGGCTTCCTCCGGGCGTATCCAGCTCGATCAGCACCAATTGTGCCCCCTCTTGTTCGGCAACTCGAATCGCCCGCCGAAAATAATCCAGCATCGGCGGCATGATCGGACCTTTGGCTTGCAAAACCAAGATACTCCTCTCCCCCTGTGCCAGCACGGCAGCGTAGAGCGATAAACACACCAAAACCATCAGAAAGAGATAACGCCTCTTGCTCATGTCGCTCCTCGATAAGTAAAAGACGAGATCCACCCGATACCAGGAACAAAGCAAGAACACCGCCTATGCCTGCGACCCCAAGAACCGGGCAATCCCATTTCTGTCGAGTCTCTATGTTCAATTATAATCTGTCCATCATCCCGCTCTCTCTAAAGAATCATGCGCAAGCTGCCTCCACTCCGTCCTGACCTGCTCGCCCTCACCCTGATGCTCTTGCTGGCTCTGGGTCAATTCCTCGGCCTGGGGCTATTCGGCCCAAAGAATGCGCCGCAAGAGGCTCGGCAAGCGCTGCTCGGTTTCGGCCAACCGCTGATCTTCACCTTGATCGGCCTTTTTGTCCTCACCCATGCTCTGAGCCACCATGGGTTCACCCAATGGATCGGTGAACACCTGGCCAGCTTGGGAGCGCAATCCGAAACCCGCTTGCTCTTTCTTTTCACTTCTCTGGCGGCCTTGCTCTCGCTCTTCATGAACAACGTCGTCGTCGGCGCCATCCTGCTTCCTGGAGCTATTCAGGTGGCACGCAAACGAAACCTCTACCCTAGCAAACTGCTCCTCCCGATCGCCTTCGGCGTCGCCCTGGGGGGCATGGCCACTTACTTCACCACGGCCAACATCGTCTTTAGCAACCTACTGCTTACATCCCAACCGCCTCAACATCCCCTAACCATGGGCACATTTTTCTCCAGTGGTGGCTGGATTGCGCTCATCGGAATCGTTTACCTGCTCACGATAGGAAAGAAGCTCCTACCCGAACGTCGCCCGGTGCTCGAACAGGCCCTGGCACGCCGCAGCGAAGCCGACCTGGAACGGCTCTATGCCCTCGGAGAGCGCCTGTGGGAAGTGAAGATCGGCGGACAATCACCGCTGATCGGCAAAACGATGACCCAGAGCGGACTGGGCGATGAACTGGGTTTGGCAGTGATCGCCATCTGGCGCGGTCGACGTGCCATCCTGATCCCGGAACCAACAGAGCGTCTACAACAAGGTGACATGCTCTTGCTGGTCGGTCGCGAGGAGCGGGTGTTGCGCCTACGCGAACGCGGCTGCGTCATCGGGCGCAAAACGCGCCCTTTGAGCTCGATGGAAGTCACCCTGCTCGAAGTGCTCCCCTCTCCTCATGCTCCCATCCTGGGGAAAACCCTCAAGCAGATCAACTTCCGCCGTCGTTACGGCTTCACCGCAGTCGCTTTGCTCCGCCGCGGCCGAAGCATCCGCACCGACGTTGGCGACTATCCTTTGGAGCTGGGTGATGCTCTGCTCCTCGTCGGCCCCTCCGAAAAAATACCCGCTCTTCGTCGGGATGCGGAATGGATTGTGTTCGAAGTCGAACCGACCCCACCACAAAGACCCGGCAAGAAAGCCTTGGCCACCCTGGCGCTCTTTCTGCTTGCCATCTTTGCCTCGCTGCTCGGCCTGCCGGCCTATCTAGCGGTCCTGGGAGCCGCCTTGCTTACCCCTCTCCTTCGCTTGCTATCCATCGAGGAATTCTACCGGGCCATCGAATGGCCGACTCTGTTCTTCCTAGGTGGCATGTACGCCGTCAGCCTGGCGATCGTTCAAAGTGGCCTGGCTAGCTCGATCCTGAACGGAATCTTGCAAATCTTCCCGCACCCCGATCCACTCATGCTGAGCAGCCTCGCCTTTTGGCTCAGCGCCCTGCTGACCCAAATCCTCGGCAGTCAGACAACCGCCTTCATCACCGGGCCGATCCTGATCCAAGCGGCGCTGCATTTCGGATACGATCCGCGCGCCGTCGCGCTGGCCGGCGCCATCGGCTGCTCGGCCTCGTTCCTGACCCCGATCTCTCACCCCGTCAACCTGATCATGGTCAACCCCGGCAACTATCGCTTCGGCGATTTTGCCCGCGTTGGGGCCGGGCTATTGCTGACAACTTTTGTCACCTTGATAATGGTGCTCTATCTGTTTTGGGGGCTTCGCTAGCAAGAGAGCGGCAGGTTAGTTAGCACTCTCCGGGAAACGTCCCGGCGCCGTTTCCCATTCCTGGAGCAATTTCGGCAGTTCCTGCAACATCCGATCGCGTGTTCGGCGGAAAGCCTGCAAGCGCTCTTCTTCCGTCTCCCCGATCGCTGCCGGGTCTGGGTATCCCTGGTGCACCCGATGACCGCGCCCCAGCCAAACCGGGCACTCCTCCGCGGCCGAATCGCAAACGGTGACGACCAAATCGAACTCCGTGGTAGGCAAATCGGCGATGGACTTCGATATTCCCTGATGTTCGATCCCGATCTCGCGCAACACCTGAAGCGCCAACGGATGCACGTAACCGGTAGGGCGGGTGCCGGCGCTGAAGGCCTGCCAGCGTTCCCCTAAAAATGCATTGGTTAGGGCCTCCGCCAGTTGTGAACGCGCCGAATTCCCGGTGCAAAGGAAAAGAACGCGATAAGGCGCAGACATATCCAAGTCGCCTTATTTCTGCTCTAGCTCATCATAGGTGGTATCGAATTCGATGAATTGACCGGTAGCCAGAAAAACCGTCCGTTCACAGATGTTTGTCACCCGATCGGCGAAGCGCTCCAAGTTGTGAGCGGCCCAGAGCAACCAGTTAGCGCGCTCGATATTTTTCGGATCCTGGATCACGAACGTCATCAGCTCGCGATACACCTGATTATAAAGCGCATCCACCTCATCATCTTCTTTCGGAATAGCACGTGCCGCTTCCACATCTTCTTGGATAAAAGCGGTCAGCGCTCGGTGAAGCATATCTACCCCTTTTTGCGCCATGCGAGGGATATCGATCAACGGCTTGAGCAGGGGCTCATCGCCCATGCGCAGATTGATCACGGCGATCCCCTTGGCATAATCGCCCATGCGCTCCAGCTCGCTGACAATTTCAAGGACCGAGGCCAGGAAGCGCAGATCGTGCGCCATCGGCTGTTGGGTGGCAATTAGCACAACCACGCTTTCTTCGATCGCATAGCGTCGAGCGTTGATCTCCCGATCGGTCTCCAGGATTTGCCGCGCCGCTTGCAAATCGCGCTTTTTGAGCGCTTCAACAGACTTCAGTGTAGCATCCTCGACCATGCTTCCTAGGATGATAATCTCTTCTTTGACATGCTGTAGTTCCTGTTCAAAAGTTTTGCGCAACATGCTTCCCTCACAAATCTTGAATATCAGGCAAATTCCAGGTCATCAACTCCGTCAGGGCACGATAGGCGGTGAGATCGAGGTGCAGAGGGGTGATCGAGACATATCCCTCGGCCAGTGCGCCGACATCCGTGCCGCGTTCGGGCACACCACCTGGCGCGTCACCGCCGATCCAATAATATGGCCGGCCGCGCGGATCGATGCGCTCATCCAGACGGCTATGATAAACGCGCAGCCCCAAGCGAGTAATGCGAAAGCCGCGAATTTTATCCAGCGGCAAAAAGGGTACATTCACGTTTAGGAACACTTCCGGCGGCAAACCGTTTTCGATCACCTGCTGCACTACCCAGCCCGCGGCGCGCGCTGCCGGCGAAAAGTCCAGCTCGCCAACATGCCCTTCCGGCAATTCCAGCGAAACAGCCACCGCCGGCAACCCGGCGATCACCGCCTCCATCGCCGCCGTCACAGTTCCAGAATACGTGACATCATGCCCCAAATTAGCGCCGAAATTGATCCCGGAGACAACCAGGTCGATTTTCTCTTTGATATACCCCAAGGTAGCCAGGGCTACACAATCCGATGGAGCGCCATCACTGGCATAGGCAGGGGTGCCATCCGCCAAGCGTACCTCACGCACGCGCAAAGCCCGATCGAGCGTCTTAACGTGCCCACTACCCGACCAATTCCGATCCGGGGCCAGCACCGAGACCTCGCCCAGTCGCCGCATCTCCTGCACCAATGCCAGCAACCCCGGCGAAGTAACACCATCATCGTTCGTGACTAGAATATGCATCGTTCCCTCGTGCAAAGAAATGGCTTTCCGAGACACCTAGGTACTATTATACGCCAAAGGATTAACGGTGTGGGAAAAACAGGTTAACAGTAGATTTGCCATAGAGCAGAGAAAAGTACGGCATACCACCGGAAGGCGATATGCCGTATCCCTGCTTACGAGCGCTGAGAAGCATAACAAAGCCTCACGCTTCAGGAGGGTCACATGTCGATCGCGGATGGTTTCCCATCCACCTATCTCGGCTTTCAGGCGCCGCGTTTTACCGCCGATGGCGCAAGAAGGTCGGGATGTCCAGGTCGTCGCTATCCGCCGGTGGCAAGCCGCCGACTGAGGGGCGCGATCTGGTCGCATCCACATCCACCAAAGGACGTGATTCATGAGTGGCACCCGAAGCCATCGGTCGATCCACTGTGCGCCGTGGCAGACCGGTGCGCTCAAACCCGGTAGCGATCACTGTAATGCGCACCTCATCACCCATATTCGGATCGATCACGGCACCGAAGATCATGTTCACATCCGGGTGCGTCGTCTCGCGGATGATAGCCGCTGCTTGATTGACCTCAAAGAGCGTCAGGTCCGGGCCACCGGTGATGTTGAAGAGCACTCCGCGGGCACCATCAATGGTAATATCCAGCAACTTGCTGGATATGGCTTGCTCGGCAGCGATGCGCGCCCGGTCCTCGCCGGAGCCGCGGCCGACCGCCATGAGCGCCGCCCCACCCTCGGACATAATGGCGCGCACATCGGCAAAATCCAGGTTGATCAAACCGGGCACCGTAATCAGCTCCGAAATGCCCTGAATACCCTGATGGAGCACGTCATCCGCCATGCGGAAGGCATCCTCCAGGCTGACGCGCTTATCCGAGAGCTGCAGCAGGCGGTCGTTCGGGATGACGATCAGAGTATGGGCATGTTCCTTGAGGCGATTGATACCTACCTCCGCCGACTGCATACGGCGCGAACCCTCAAATGAGAAGGGGCGCGTCACCACGCCGATGGTCAGCGCGCCACATTCCTTCGCCACCTGCGCCACCACCGGTGCCGCGCCGGTTCCGGTTCCGCCGCCCATGCCGGCCGTGATGAAGACCATATCGGCGCCTTTGAGCGCGTTATAGAGCTCATCGGCCGATTCTTCGGCGGCCTTGCGCCCCACTTCCGGGTCGCCGCCGGCGCCCAGGCCGCGGGTCAATTTTTCGCCTAGGCGAATGCGGAGCGGCGCTTTGGAAAGCGCCAGCGCCTGCGCATCGGTGTTGGCCGCGATGAACTCAACGCCCTGAATGCCGGTGGAGATCATCCGGTTGACGGCATTCTGACCACCACCGCCCACACCGATCACTTTAATGCGGGCAAACGATTCGGGGGTATTAGATGGGGTAGACGACATGTTGTTCCTCCTGTGAAAAGAATTCCTCATGGATGATTTCTAAGGCAATAAGCGCCTCAGCCATTCCCAAAGGTTGAATCTAGAGCGATGCGAGCTGCGCAAAGGGCTATACAGCTCCTGCTTGCGCATCGAAACGGCCCACTGCAATAGGCCCACACTGGTCGAATAGGCCGGCGAACCGAGTCGATCCACCATGCCTAACAGATTTTCCGGCTTCGCCACGCGCACCGGCATCCCCAGCACCTCTGCCGCCAGTTGACGCATCCCCGGCAGAGCACTGCTGCCGCCGGTCAAAACCAGGCCGGCCGGGAGCAGACCATCGAACCCGGAGCGCTTGATCTCCTGCAAAATAAGCAGGAACATCTCCTCCACCCGCGCCTGGATGATATAAGCGATCTCTTCACGGCCGATCTCCACCTCCTGATCTTCACCAAACGGGCGGATGGTGAACGTCTCCTCCGCGCTCACGGCACGGCGCAGCGCATGCCCTTTTTGGATCTTGATCTCTTCTGCCTGCTCAAACGGCAGGCGCAGCCCGTGGGCTAGGTCCTGGGTAATGTGATTGCCACCCACTGCCAGCACCATCGTATGCCAGACATTGCCATCCACATAGATCGCCAAATCGGTCGTGCCGCCGCCGATATCGCAAACGGCAACTCCCAGTTGACGCTCCTGATCGGTCAGCACCACTTCCGCCGAAGCCAGCGGATTGAGCACGAATTGCACCGTCTCAACGCCGGCCGCCCGCACGCATTGACGCAGGTTCTCCAGTGTAGCCATCGAAGCGGTGATGATGTGCGCTTCCACTTCCAAGCGATAGCCATGCATTCCCAACGGAGAGCGAATACCACTCTGCCCATCAACGGTAAAATCGCGCTGGATGATATGCACGATCTCCCGATCGTGAGGGATGGCAATCGCCTGGACCTGATCAAGCGCCCGCGCAATATCCTGCGCCTCGATCCGCCCGTGCGGCACGGCCACCGCCCCGCGGCTGTTGACCGAAGAGACGTTTCCGCCTGCCAGGCTCACCAGCGCCGCGGCGATCTCCAGGCCAGAGGTCTGCTGAGCCTTCTCCACCGAGCGACGGATCGCCGCCGAGGCCGCATCCAGGTCGACGACCACGCCCTTCTTCATCCCAGCGGCCGGCTCGATCCCCAGCCCCAGGATGCGGATCTGCCCATCCTCTTCCACCCTTCCGACCAGGGTGCATACCTTCGTGGTACCCACGTCAATGCCTACGATAATCTCATCCATCGCCAGGCTCCAGACGGTAATAAGGCGCATCCGGATATCTCAAATCGATCAAAGCCGGATAAATGCCGCGTTCGTTCAAAAAACGGCTCAGGTAGAGATAGACCTGCGCACGGGCCGGCATCTCATCCGGCGTTTGACCGAAGAAAACGCGTCCGCCATGGGCATCTTCCCAGCCAAAGCCGTAGTGCGCATCGTAGAGGAACGTCGTCCCCGGCGGCAGGAAGATCGCCAGATGACGCAACGCTTCTACCATTTCCACCGAAAGGTAAGCCGGCGGCCTCAGCGGATCGGAGGCAGGTTGCGGTGGCGACGGAGTGAGTGCCCGCACATGTAGCAAATTCGGCATCTCCCCACGCGGCCGGATGGCAATGCCTTCTGCATCCACCCAGGTATAGCGCCCATCCAGCTCCCAATAGATCACCGGCTGGCGCTCACGCACACGGACCTCCAGCCGATTCGGCAAGCTCAAGCGCACCTCCACCTCGGCAAACTCCGGAAAACGGCGATATAACCGGCTTTCGAGCTCACTTGCCGAAAGGGTAAACAGCAAATGCCCGTCCGCCTCGAGCGCCGCTTCCACCTCCTGCGGGCTTACCCATTGCAAGCCTTCGATCTGTGGACGATCCACCCGGAAATACGGCGTGCCGAAGACAAAATACAGCCCGCCGAGCACAATTCCCAGCATAAGGAGCATCCAGAACGTACGAGCGACGGAATTGAAAGAGACGCCGCGCAACAGAGGCAGACGCCCCGGCACGCGCACGAAACTTCCTACAGTCACTTCATACCTGCGTGACCTTCCTCTGCCGGCACGGGCAAAATCGTCCCATACGGCGCGCCGCGTCACCTGCGGCGAGGTGCGCCGACGTTGGCGAATGCGTTCCGAACGCGGCAAAGAGCGACGGTTCATTATTCCCTCCGATAGACGCGTTCCGTGCGCCGGCGATCTTCCTGGCGCTCCAATGCCAATTCGATCAGCCGATCCACCAGTTGAGCATAAGGCAGGCCGCTGGCCTCCCATAGTTTGGGATACATGCTGATCGAGGTAAAACCGGGAATGGTGTTGATCTCGTTCAGGTAAATCTCGCCACTTTGGCGATCCATCAGGAAATCCACGCGCGCCATGCCGGCACAATCTACGGCGCGATAGGCCTCCAGGGCCAGCTGCTGCACATGTGCCATCTGTTCGGCCTCCAGAGGCGCCGGGATAAGCAGGCCGGAAGTGCCATCCAGGTACTTGGCCTCATAGGAATAAAACTCACGGCTGGGGATGATCTCACCGGCGATCGAGGCTTGCGGTTGATCGTTGCCCAGCACACTCACCTCGATCTCACGCGCCTGTGGAATGCCGTGCTCGATCAGAATGCGCCGATCGTAATGCGCCGCCTCGCGCAATCCACGCACGAGATCGGCACGGTCCTTGCAGCGCGTCACCCCGACCGAAGAACCCAGGTTGGCCGGCTTGGTAAAGATCGGGTAAGCGCTGAGCGCTTCGGCACGCGCCACTACTTCATCCAGCTGCGTTTCGATCTCACGGCGCGTGACCACCATCCAATCCACCACCGGAATGCCGCGCGCCCGCATCACATATTTGAAGACACCCTTATCCATGCCCACCGCCGAACCGACCACCCCGGCACCCACATAGGCCACCTCGGCCATTTCCAGCAATCCCTGCAACGTGCCATCTTCGCCAAAGGTGCCGTGCAACACCGGAAAAACGACGTCCACCTCGTTGATGCGCACCCAGCGATCGCCGCGTAAGGCAAACAGGCCGCGCCGCCCGGGTTGAGGGAAGAGCGTCACCGGCTCCAGGCGAGAATGCTCCCCCTTCTCAAAAGCCTCCAACGCGCCTTCTCCGCCCAGCCACTCTCCCTCATGCGTAATGCCTACTTCGAGCACTTCGTAGCGCGCCCGATCCAGCACATTCAACACCGAACGTGCCGAGATCAACGAGACCTCATGCTCCCCCGAACGACCGCCGAACAGAACCAAAACACGCAGTTTCGTCATTTTTTCACCACTCTCCAAGGAATTCAATCTCCAGCTCCAGCGAGATGCCGAAAGCCTCGCGCACCCTGGCCTGGACCTCTTCGATCAAGGCCCGCACATCCGAAGCACGGGCCTGGCCGTGATTGATAAAGAAATTGGCATGGATCGGGCTGACTTCCACGTTCCCCGATGCGCAACCCCTTGAGGCCGGCCGCCTCGATCAACCGTCCGGCGTAATCGCCGGGGGGATTTTTGAACATCGAGCCCATGCTGGCGCCGGGCGGTTGGGTAGCCTTGCGCCGTTGGCTGAATGCTGCAATCTGCCGGCGCACCTGCTCCGGCGTTGAAAGCTCCAGGCGCAATTCGGCAGCCAGCACCACAGCCTGGACCTCGCCGCGCTTCAAACGGCTGGTGCGGTAGCCATATCCCATCTCCTGGGCATTCCAGCTCTGCCGCCCTTGAGGGGTGATGAGGTGGGCCAGGAGGAGCGAGCCGGCCATATCGCCGCCAAAAGCGCCGGCATTGCCATAGACGGCGCCGCCGACCGTACCGGGCACCGTCGCCGCCCATTCCAGACCGCCGTAACCGCGTGCTGCAGCGCGCTGTGCTACCTGGCTTAGGCCTGCGCCGGATTCAGCCCAGACCCGCGGCTTCTCAGTCTCGATAAAACGCACATGCCCTGCCCGGTTTAGGATCACCAGCCCGCGAATGCCCTTATCGCCGATCAGCACATTCGACCCACTGCCGAGCAACGTAAAAGGCAGATCGGCCTCCCAGGCCGCCACCACTGCCGCTTCCAGTTCCGCCGCCGATTTCACCACCAGCAAAAAATCGGCCGGGCCGCCAATGCGCGCGCTGGTATAAGGCGCCAGGGGTACGTTCTGCTGCAGGCGCTCACCGAACCTAGCAAGGAGAGAAGACGGTAAGGCAATCACGTATGCTCCTCGGTGCGCAAACGGCGTAACAGTTCCTCCGTCACCCGGTCGGCATCTCCGGCCGAAAGGACAAGCAGCACATCGCCTGGTTGCAAATGTCGCTCCAAATAGTCGGTAGCCTCTTCCAGCGTGGGCAGGAAATGGACTGAGGAATGATGCATCTGCCGCACCACTTCTTGCGCCGAAAAAGGTTGTACGGCCTCGCGAGCGCGGTAGATCTCGGTCACGATGACCTCATCGGCACGATAGAACGCGCGGGCAAAGAAAGGCAAAAGAGCCTGTGTGCGCGAATACGTGTGCGGCTGCCAGAGCGCCCACAATCGCCGTTGACCGTAGCGCGTGCGTGCCGCTTCCAGCGTAGCCTCGATCTCGGTCGGATGATGGGCATAATCGTCGATCAGGGTGATCCCCTGGACCTCGCCACGGACCTCAAAGCGCCGCCCGGTGCCTTGGAAAGCCTCTAACGCCTCAGCAGCCTGTTTGAACGGCAAACCCAACACAAGGGCTACACTCCAGGCCGCCAGCGCATTTTGTACGTTATGCCGCCCCGGCACCTGGAGCGCTATCCGAGCAGAGCGTCCATGGGCAAAATTCGTTTCGGCTCGGAAGGTGTAGCCACCGTGCTCGTTCAACTGCATCTCCCTCGCCACCACCCAATGCATGGCGTGGATGGTAAACTGATCTTCAGCAGCATAGGCCAACACCTGGCGACCGGCGCGCTGGGCCACCGTCATCATATAAGAAGCGCCAGGATTCTCGGCACAGGCGATCAGGGTGCCATTTTGCGGCAACAAACCGACAAAGGCTTCAAAGGCCTGTACCATGTCCACAAAAGTAGGATAACAATCCGGATGATCGTGTTCGATGTTGGTCACCAACGCAATGCGCGGACGCAGCCCAAGGAACATGCGATCGTATTCATCGGCTTCGATGACAAAGGTCTGACCATGACCGGCGCGCGCGTTGACGCCCAAATTGCGCATCACACCGCCGACGATGAAGGTCGGGTCTTGTCCCAAGGCGGTCAGCATCCAGGCGATCATCGCCGTAGTGGTGGTCTTGCCGTGGGTGCCGGCTACGGCAATGCCGATCTTGTCTTCCATCCAACGTCCGAGGAAATCGGCGCGTTTATAGACCGGAATGCCGGCCTGCAGCGCCGCCTGGACTTCCACGTTATCATCCGGAATGGCCGAGGAGCGCACCACCCAATCGGCATCCTGGATTTGTTCGGCGCGGTGACCGATATACACCTTCGCCCCCAGGCGCTGCAGCTCTTCTGCCAGGGGAGAAAGGACGCGATCGGAACCGCTCACCGTGTAACCACTTTCGAGAAGCACACGGGCGATCGCCGAAAGACCCGTCCCACCGATACCGATGAAATGCACGTGCGTCATTAGATATACACCACCAGGACAAAGATAAACGAAAGGATCACGGCGAAATAGATACCCGGTTCACCTAGCAGCGCCGGGGGCATGTAATCCATCATTCTGGTCAACGTTTCGGCCAAAGGGGAAGCGGCCGGCGGAGGAGTGACTACTTGCGGGAACGGATAGCCTGCATCATGCAGGAAGAAAAGCACCGAGCCGGCGATCAAGTAGCCGTTCAGCGCACCCAATACGATGCCGAAGAGCGAATCCTGGAAACGCTCCCGCAAGGCTTTGCTGGCCAGGCGCGGCACGCTAATCACCGTTTGATAGCCAAAGAAGACCACTACGCCCAACACCAGCGTTCGGAACCAGAAACTCATTGTCGGCGTGTTGATCAGCGGCTGAAGCGGAAGGTAACGATAGGTGACGTGAATGAACGTCAGCGCCAGGATCACACTGAATGAGACCAGGAGCTCCTTCGCCCAGCCGCGCAGCCAGCCAATGATGGCAAAGACGATCACATACATCCAAAAGACATACACCAGGCTCATCATAGGGCTTTCTCCTGCATGGAAAGCAAAAGGTGGGCGATGGTCTCCGAGGCCTGCGGACAAGCCAGCGCACGCATCCTGGCCGACATTTCCTGCCTGCGGGTTGAATCGCGCAGCAGGGAAAGCGTCTGCGGCAGCAATTCTTTGGGAAGATCGGCATCCTCGATCAGGATCGCCGCGCCCTGTTGGGTCAGGTAATCGGCATTTACTTTCTGGTAGCGCCAGGCATGCGGATAAGGCACCAGGATGGCCGGCAAACCAAAAAGCGGAAATTCACCGAGGATCGATGCACCGGCGCGCGAAAGCACAAGGTCCGCGGCCGCCAGCGCCGCCCCCATTTCCTCGTGCAGGTACGGGTAGGGATGATAGCGCGAGCGGAGCGGTTCCGCCAGCGTCTGTTGTCGCTCTGCCACTTGCGGCCAATCCAACGTGCCACTGATGTGCACCACCTGGGCTTCCGGGAGCAGGGCTTCCAGGTTCGCCAGCAGCGCCTGGTTGATCGAGCGGGCGCCCTTGCTGCCGCCGAAAACAAGCAGCACCGGCACTTCCGCATCCAGACCCAGCTGCTGCCGAGCGCTCTGCCGATCCCAGCGACTCAACTCCTTGCGCACCGGATACCCCGTCACATGCAAACGCGCCTTGCGGGGGAAATACTGCCGCGAAGCCTCGACCGGCACGGTGATCTGCGTCGCCAGCCGCGCCAACACCTTGAGCGCCAGCCCCGGCTCGATATCGGGTACGGTCAACAGGATCGGACGTCCGGCCGCCGCCAACGCGACCGGCACGGCGACATAGCCACCAGTGAAGAACAGCACCTGGGGCCGGAATTCTTTCATAATGCGCCGCGCGGCGAAATACCCACGCACCAGCCGGAGCAGGTTGCCGGGCAAACGTTTCCAGCCGACCCCATGCACTCCGGCCGCCGGAACGGCACGGTATGGGATACCGTGGCACGCCACCAGGTCCGCTTCCATCCCCCCCTCACCGCCGACCCACAAAACCTGTGGTTCGGCCGGGCGAAGCAGATCCTTCAGGGCCTCAAGCACGGCGAGTGCGGGGTAGACGCCGCCGCCGGTTCCGCCGGCGCAGATCAACAATCGCACCGTAAGACCTCCATTCTTCCGTCTCGGCCTCGCCGGCCTGACGGGAAATGTTCAACAGAATGCCAATGCCGGCCAGAGAAGCGATCAGGTTCGATCCGCCGGCACTGAAAAAGGGCAAGGTGTTGCCGGCAAAAGGCAAAAGTCCGACCATCACGCCGGTATTGATGAGCATCTCCAGGATGATCCAGAGCGTAATCCCGGCGGCCATCAGCGTGCCGAGCATATCCGGCGCCCGACGGGCCAGCACCACCCCCCGCCAACAGAGCAACCCATAAAGCCCGAATAGGGCCAGCGCGCCGAGGAAGCCGGTTTCCTCCACCAACACGGCAAAAATGCTATCGGTGGGCGGCACGGGCAGACCGTTGAGCTTGGTCACCGATTCGCCCAGACCTCGCCCGAAAAAGCCGCCGCGCACAAACGCCTCGAAGACGCGCTGCATGTGATACGAAGACTGTTGCGGATCGCGCAATCCGGCCAAGTAGGCCGCCACGCGCGCCTGACCCGTAGGGTTGACCTTGACCAGCAACCAAAGGATGATCAACGCCGCCACGAGCAAAAAGGCGATCTGCGACCAGCGCCCACCGGCCAAGAAGAAGAGCAAGCCCCCCAGAGTGAGAATGGTCAGCGTGGCGCTCAAATCCGGTTGGAGGTAGATCAGGCCACCCACCAAACCCAGGATCATGCTCAGGGGCAGGAGACCAAATGAAACATCATGCAAGAATTGCCGCTTGGCATAGAGCCACACGGCCAAGTAGAGAATGGTGATCAGCTTCGCTAGCTCAGAAGGCTGATAGGAGCCTTTGAACAACGTACGCCGCGCGCCGAGGTGTAGCTCTCCCATCAGCAAAACCAGCAGCAGCAGGATCAGGGTACCTCCCATCGCCACCACACTCCAGCGCTGCCAGCGATGGTAGTCCACTCGGCTCAGCACGAACATCAGCACCAGCCCTAGGGCCAGCCATCGCACCTGGCGCACAAACATATACCAGGGCGAAGCATAGAGCTGATTCGAATAATCCCAAGAGGCCGAAAAAAGCATCACCAATCCAAAGAGGAGCAGGAGTGCAAGGCTCACCAGCAGTGGCAAATCGTAGCCACGGCCTACGGAACGGGCAGATCGTTCAGAAGGCGTTACGAAAGTTGTTGTACCCATTGACGGAACCTCTCTCCACGCTCTTCAAAATCGCGGAATTCATCGAAGCTGGTGCCACCCGGCGAAAGCAGGACGACATCGCCGCTTTCGGCCACGCGCGCTGCGGCCTGCACGGCCTCGTACAAGTTGGGATAACGCTCTATCGTGTAGGGGCGCTCGCCTTCCACGGCATAGAGAGCACGTTCGATTTTCTCTGCTGCTTCGCCGAACAGGACAACATGATCCACCCGTTGCCGCACCAATCGCGCCAGGTCCTCCCACGGCAAGTTCTTATCGCGCCCGCCGAGCAACAGCACCAGCGGTTCATCGAACGAGCGAATGGCGGCCATCGTGCGCTCCGGCGCAGTAGCGATCGAATCGTTATACCAACGCACCCCGCGCCATTCACGCACCAATTCAAGGCGATGCGGCACGCCGCGGAAGTTTTCTGCCGCATCCAGCATCGCATCCAGGGATAAGCCGGCCGCATGGCCAATGGCAAAGGCTGCCAGCACGTTCAGCACGTTATGCTCCCCGCGCAGCAAAAGCTGCTCGCGGCGCAAAAGGGGAATGTCCACCCGCCGCTCGTAAAGGTAAAGGATGCCTTCGTGATAGTAGGTGCCTTCGTTCTCATCTTCCAAAGCGTCCCAACCGAACGAGACCAGGCGCCCACGTATGTGCGATCGGAGTGCCCAGGCATTGGCATCAGCGCGCCCTAAAACGGCGGTATCCTGCGGCGATTGGAATTCCAGAATGCGCGCTTTGGCGGCGATATAGGCCTCCATCGTCCCATGACGATCGAGATGATTCGGCGTGATATTCAGGATGGCAGCCACGTTCGGCGAAAGCGTCATTTGTTCCAGTTGGAAGCTGGAGATCTCCAAGATTGCCAGATCGTCGGGCGTCATCTCGTCCACATAGTTCAGCAGCGGATCGCCAATATTTCCGCCGACGAAGACGCGGCGATGTCGCTCCGAGCGGCGTGCCATCTCGCCGACCAAGGTGGTGGTGGTCGTCTTGCCGGCCGAGCCAGTGATGCCCACCGTGCGGCAAGGCACAACTTCCATGAAAATCTGCGTATCGTTGGAAAGCGGAATGCCGCGCCGCAGGGCTTCCTGCACGATCGGCAAATTGGTCGGCACACCGCCGGAAATGCAGAGCAGATCGGCGCCTTGGAGCAATTCGATCGGGTGACCGCCGAGTGCCCATTCCAGGGGCAGATCCGCCAGGGCCTGGCGCACCGCCTGAAGATCCGTTTCGGTGCGGAGATCGCTCAGACAGACGCGCGCCCCATGACGGGTCAGATAGCGTGCAAGGGCCTGTCCCTGCCGCGCTGCGCCCAAAACTACCACCCGTTGCCCATCCCAAGATTTCATATCACACCATCGCCAATCCGATTCCGATCATCGCACCCAACAATCCGATCAGCCAAAAACGCTGCACTACCTGCGTTTCGCTCCAGCCCAGGAGCTCAAAGTGCAGGTGAATGGGTGCCATCTTGAAGAAACGACGACCGTGCGTTATCTTGAAATAGCCAACTTGGATGATCACGCTCAGCGCCTCGGCCAAGGGGATGATGGCGATCAACGGTAACAGAATCCAATGCCCGGTCATCAGCGCCACCGTTCCCAAGGTGGCACCCAGCGCCAACGAGCCGGTATCGCCCATGATGAGCTGCGCCGGATGGACGTTGAACCACAGAAAGCCAAAGAGCGCGCCGACCATCGTAAAGCAGAATCGCCCCAAGTAGAGCTGTCCTTGCATTAGGGCAATGGCGCCATAGGAGGCAAAAGCGGTGGCCGTGATCAGGCCGGCCAAGCCATCCAGGCCATCGGTGAAGTTCACCGCGTTCGAGGTACCCACGATGATAAACATGGCAATGGGGATATACCACCATCCCAGCTCGATCTTGCCCTTCACTCCAGGCAGGAAAAGTTGGGGCACATCCAGCACCTGATAGAGGCCATAAGCAATGAACAAAGATAGCAAAACCTGAAACAGGAACTTGGTGCGCGCCCGCATACCTTGTCCGCGCCGCGGCCCACGGATACCTTCCCAATCATCCAGCGCACCCAGCACGGCATAGCTGACCATGACCAGCATCGGCAACAGCACCGAGCGCCCGGTAATATTTTGGAAAATGCCGATCAGCGAAACGGCATTAAGCAGGCCGGTCAAAAGCAGTGTCGGCAAGATGAAAAGCACCCCTCCCATGGTGGGAGTGCCCATTTTGACAAAGTGATGCGCCGGTTCCTCAACACGGATCAGCTTTCCAATGCGGAAGTGACGCAAAACCCGTAGCAGGGGGGGACCCCAGATCACAGTCAGGATAAAAGAAAGGGTCGCCAGGCTCAAGGCGATGGCGGTTTGTTTCATGCCTCTGCCTCCAATGCCGCCACAATGCGATCCATGCGCAGGCCATGGGATCCTTTGACCAGCACCACATCGCCGGCCGTCAAATGTTTTTGCAGCCACTCAATTAAAGGCGGCATTTCGTCAAATTCCAGCACTGCCGAGCGCTTCATCCCGGCCCGACGTGCCGCGGCGGCGATCATATGAGCACGCGAGCCTAGGGTCAAAAGGCGATCGACCACCTGCGCGGCGCGCGAACCGACCAGCTCATGCCCTTGACGCTCATAAGGTCCCAGTTCCAGCATATCGCCCAAAACGGCGATCCGTCGTCCTTCCAGCTCGCTCAACAAGTTAAGGGCGGCCAGCACGGATTCCGGAGAAGCGTTGTAGGTGTCATCAATGATCAGCGCGCCGCCGGCGGAGCGCGTCACGGTCAAGCGCAGCTGCGTGTGTCCTAAGCGCAGACCGTCCAGGATCTCCTGCCAGGTCAAGCCTTCGATGATCCCGACCGCCGCCGCCCGCAAGGCCGTGTGCACCGAATGTTGGCCGATCAGCGGCACCCGCACATGGAGCACATCGCGCCCATAGTGCATGCGGAAACGGATTCCTTCCAATCCTTGGCTTTCGATCCCATCTGCCCAGAGATGCGCTTCGGGAGAAAGTCCGTAGAAGAAAACGCGGGCGCGCGTTTTTTCCTCCATCTTTCGCACCCAGGGATCGTCGAAATTCAAAACGGCTACGCCCTCCGGCGCCGGCGGCAAGGCCTGAACCAATTCGGATTTGCCGCGAAAGATCGCTTCCTGAGAGCCGGCGCGTTCCGCATGGACCGTGCCGATATTCGTGACCACGCCCACCTGCGGCAGGGCAATATCGCATAGGAAAGCGATCTCACCCGGCACGTAGAAGCCCATCTCCAATACAGCATAATCGTGTCCGGGTCCCAATTGCAAAATGGTAAGTGGCAAGCCGATCTCGTTGTTCAGGTTGCCGGGATTCTTCAGCGTGCGATAGCGCTGGCCAAGTACTTCGGCGATCAGTTCCTTCGTCGTCGATTTGCCCACGCTTCCAGTAATACCAATCACGCGCAATTGCAACTTTCGTCGCCAGAAGCGCGCAATTTGCTGCAGCGCGCTGAGCGTATTTTCCACCCGCAGGCAAATCGGCAACGGTAGCGTGGCGACCTTATCCAGGGGAGAAAGCGAATCCGGCCGCAGATCGAGGGTAGTGAACGGCTGCGCCAGTTCGCGTTGGATCAACGCAAAAGAGGCCCCTCGCTGAAAAGCCTCGGCGACGAAATCGTGACCATCTCGCCGTTCGCCGGGCAAAGCAATGAACATGCTGCCGGGAATCACCTGGCGCGAATCAATCGCTGCCTCGGTGATCACCTGCGGCGCCTCAGGACGGATTTGGGTCAGAGCTTCGATAACATCGGCAAGCGTCAACATCTCAAGGCTCCCTGGCCGTTCGTACGGCATCTGGAGGAATTTTCAGCGTCAAGATCACGCGTTCTGCCGCCTGGGCAAAAAGCGGTGCCGCCGTTTCACTGGCCCAGATCGAAGTGGAAGGCTCCTCTAACCAAACATAGATCATAAACTGAGGATCGTCCAGCGGCCCCCAGCCGATGAAGGAGGCATTCGTCCGCTCGGAGGAGTATCCAAAGGGGGTTGGGATCTGCGCCGTGCCGGTTTTGCCGGCCAAACGATAGCCGGGCACCAGCGCCGCCGAATCTTCTCCTTCCAGGGAAACTGCCAGCATCCAGCTGATGGTGCGCGCCGTCTGCGGTGAGATCGGACGGCCAGCAAATTGCGGTGGCAAAGCATAATGCCGCCTATCACGTTCCATCGCCACTACCAGGCGCGGGATCACCATTTGCCCATCGTTTGCCAGCGCCGAAGCCACCATGAGCATCTGGATCGGGGTCACGGCAATGCCCTGACCAAAGGCATTCGTCCCCAAATCGATCGGGTACCAATCCCCATCGCCGGGATGTTTCAGCCGTCCAGCCGCCTCGCCGGCCAGATCGATGCCGGTCGGCCGGCCGAAGCCAAAGCGATCCATGAACTCATAAAAGCGCGGGGCACCCATCTGGGTGGAAACCCAGGCCAGACAAACGTTCAGAGAATGTTGCAGACAGCCCACCATATTTTGCTTTCCCCAGGCCGCGCCATTCCAGTTATAGATATAGCGCCCGCCGACCAGCAGGTTGCCGGTATCAAAGTAGGTGGTCTCGGGTGTGACCAATCCGATTTCCAGCGCAGCCGCCATCGGGAAAGGCTTGATCACCGAGCCCGGCTCATAGGCATAACTAATCGCCGGGTTGAAATCCGCAGCCTTGGGATAGATGGCGGGATAATTCCAGAATTGATTCAGGTCCATGCGCGGTGTGCTGGCCATGGCCAGAATATCACCCTGCCGCGGCTGCATAACCACGATCACGGCACGCTTGGCGCCATATTCCTCTAAGGCCCGATCGGCCAGCGCTTCCATCTGTGCCTGCAGGGTGCGATCCAGGCTCAGGATCAGATCCGTGCCCCGTGCCATGCGCGGCGATTCCACGGCCTGGAGCGGATTGGTAGGCACTTTCACCACCACCGGTCGCCCAGCCAGCAGATCGTTGTACTTCTCCTCGATGCCGAAATAACCGCGGTTCTCCCGGTTCACAAAGCCCAAAACGTTAGAGGCCAGGCTCTTCTCCGGGTAGCTCCGCACCAAATGCTCGCGAAAGACCAAGCCGCGCAAACTGGGCAACGGATTGCCACTCTGCTCCAAATTCTCCTGCATCGCCCGAAGTGCCTGCGCCTGTTCTTTGGGGACAAAATCTTTTACCATCCAGTAGGTCTCGTTCGGCGCCGGATGAAGCAGATGGGCATAGACCTCGCCATAGTCCAGGTTGAGCGTGCCGCTCAAGGCCGAAGCTAAGGTCTGCGGATCGTTGACCGCGTTCAGCGCCACTCCGACTTCGTAAGTGATCTCATTCCCGGCCAGCAGATGGCCGTTGCGATCCCTGATCTCCCCGCGAGGTGGGTAAAGATAGGCAATCTGATGCTCGTTTAGGCTGGCCTGAGTGCGGAAGATCTCCGCTTCGGCGCTGTTCTGAATATAAAACAGGCGCGCCAGGACGATCAGCGCAAACAATCCGAACCCGCCGATCACTAGCCAGAGACGGACGCCGAACTCCTGCCTCACCGTCTCCCTCCCATTAAAGCAGTAAAGCGCTCCTGCAGCCAGTCCCACAGGGATTGGGTATATTCAGGAGGCAGAGAAGCAATCGGCAGCGACAAAGCCGAAGTTTTAGGCATCTCAGAAGAGGAAAGATAGCCCGGCACCACGATATACTCTTGCTCTGCCGGCTTGGGCGGGCGGAAACCGAGCGCACGCGCACGCGCCTCCATCGCTTCGACCCGCGTTTGAGCGGCCAGGAGAACCTGCAAATCGGCATTGCTGCGCTCCAGGCGCGCAAGCTCCCCTCGGAGATCCTGGATTTCACGCCCCAGCAGGGTCGCCCGCGCCGAGGCCTGGAGCGAAATCGAGGCCAGCGCAAGCCCCAGCAAGACGGATAGCGTCAGCAGTGCCAGCCACTGACGCTGCACCCGCCAGGGAGCCTGTTGAAACGCATGAATCTGATGGACCAAAGAATTTCTCATCGTCTCTCGGCGCATCGCAAACGTGCACTACGGGCACGGGAATTTCGGGCAATTTCTTCCGCACCGGGCACCACCGGTTTGGGAGTCAAGATGTGCAACGTAGCCCGATGACCACAAGTACAAAGTGGTTGCCGCGGTGGACAAAGGCAATCACGGCTCTCGCGGCGGAAAAACTCTTTAACAATGCGATCTTCCAACGAGTGGAAAGCGATCACCACCAGACGGCCACCGGGAGCCAGGGCCTGTACGGCCTGCGGCAACACTTGTTCCAGCGCCTCCAGCTCACGGTTTACGGCAATGCGCAACGCCTGAAAAACGCGCGTCGCCGGATGGATCGGCCCTCGCCGGGGGATCAGACCTTCGACGAGATGAGCCAGCTCAGCTGTGGTGTGGAGTGGGCGGGCACGCACGATGGCATGAGCAATACGTCGGGCAGCCGGTTCTTCGCCGTAGCGGTAGAAGAGATCGGCCAACTCACCCTCGCTCAGGGTATTGATCAAATCGGCGGCGGTGACGGGAGTCGATGGATCGAAACGCATATCCAGCGGCGCATCCTGCTGAAAAGAAAAGCCGCGTTCCGGCGTATCCAGCTGCATGGAAGAAAGGCCCAGATCGAGCAAAATGCCATCCACCTGCTCCCATCCCTGCTGATGAAGCACCGTCAACAGGGAAGCGAACGAAGCATGGATCAGGCGCACCCGCTCGCCGAAAGGAGCCAGATAGTCGGCCGCCAGCGCCAGCGCCTGCGGATCGCGATCGAACCCGAGCAGCAACCCGGAAGGCGCAGAAGCCTCGAGAATGCCCCAGGCGTGGCCACCGGCACCGACCGTCCCATCCACGTAGCGTCGGCCACTTTTCGGCGCAAGGAACTGTAATACTTCGTGGTAAAGTACAGGAATATGCGGACGAGAAGAAAGAGCCGCAGGTTGTGTCACGGTTAAGGCATCTCAGAACGCGAAGAAAGGTCAAGCGTAGCAAAGCGCTGCTGATTGGCTTCTGTATCCTGCAGCAAGCGCATCTGTTTTTCCCACTCTTGTGGCGTCCAAATCTCAAAGTACTCCCCCTGCCCGACCAGAATGGCCTCTCCATCCAGGTTCAGGAATTGACGCAGGGGCTGGGGCAAGAGAATGCGTCCGATCTTATCCACCTCAACGGGATAGGCATTTGCCAGGATCAAACGGCGTAGGAGGCGCGCCGTCGGATCGGCCAGGCTCATGGCGCTAATGCGCTCATAGACCTGACGAAAATAGGCCTCGGTCATCAGCATCAGACAGCGGTCAAAGCCCTGCGTGATATAGGCGCCTTCCCCCACCATTTGGCGGAAGCGCGCCGGAATCATCAGGCGACCCTTGTCATCAATCGTGTGCTTATACTGTCCCAAGAACATATGTTCTACCTTGGCCTTTAACAGCGGAACGCCGGAAGCCCGGCGTTCTTACCACTTTTTGCCACAATTTACCACATTATACGCCTATGAGGGCAAAATTGCAAGGGGGAGTTGATTACAAAACAATAATTGATCCCTAAGTGCATCCAAGGTGCCGCCTTTGCGGCCGAACGGTATTACACTCGGGCAAGCATCACCCACCCAAGAAGCGCTGAATCCCGATGGGCAATAAGCGCAAAATCGTCATTCCAACACCACAATCTTGCATAGAAACATCCGTAAGAATCCCCCCGGTATGTTGCCATGCCCGGATCTCCCCACACAAAAGCGCTTCCTGCTATCGGTCGTTATCTCCTCATCTTTCTCTCCCTCAGCGCCTGCACAATACGCTCCGCGGCGTGCCCATCCCCGAACGGGTTGACCACCCGCGCCATGGCCTCGTAGGCCGCGGGATCGTCCAGCAAGCGCTCGGCCGCGCACAGGATGGCCTCCGTCTCCGTACCCACCAGCTTCAATACCCCGGCCTCTACCCCCTCCGGGCGCTCGGTCACATTGCGCAGCACCAACACCGGCACGCCGAAAACCGGCGCTTCTTCCTGAATGCCGCCGGAATCGGTCAGGATCAGGGTCGCATGGCGCATGAGGTGCACCAACGGCAGGTAATCCAGCGGCGGCAAGAGCAGGATGTTCTCCACTCCCTCCAGCTCACTCCGCACCACGCTCTGCACGTTGGGATTGAGATGGACAGGGTAAATGATGAAAAGATCACCGCGGCGCGCCAATCGGCGCAACGCCCGGCAAATCTGCCTTAGAGGCTCCCCGAAGTTTTCGCGCCGGTGAGCGGTGACGAGGATCAGCCGCTTTGCCCGACCTTTGGCCTGGTCCAACAAATCGGCGGCTTCCTTCGGGATGGATTGGGAGGCCACGTAGTGCAACGCATCGATCACCGGGTTGCCTGTGACCAGGATATTCGCCTCAGGAATCCCTTCCCGCAATAGGTTCTGGCGCGCCCACTCGGTCGGCGCAAAATGCAAATCGGCGATCACGCCGGCAATGCGGCGGTTGATCTCTTCCGGAAAGGGCTGCCACTTATCATGGGTGCGCAGGCCGGCCTCCACATGCCCCACCCGAATACGATGGTAATAGGCCACCAGCGCCGTGATCGCCACCGTGGTCGTATCTCCCTGCACCAGCACCCAATCGGGACGAAAATCTTCCAGAACCGGCTCCAGGTGGGTAAAAATGGCCGCAGCCAATTCCCCCAGGCTCTGATCTTCGCGCATCAGATTGAGATCGTAATCCGGACGAATCTTGAAAAGCTCAAGCACCTGATCCAGCATCTGACGGTGCTGAGCCGTCACACAAACGCGACTTTCGATCTCGCTTTCTGCGGCCAGGCGGCGGATGATCGGCGCCATCTTCACCGCTTCCGGGCGGGTGCCAAAGACGGAGAGCACGCGCAACGTCATCCTTGCTCCTTGCCATCTCCTAGCCGCAGCAGGCGGAATCCGGCCGATTGCCAGCGTTCTGCATCCCAAGCATTCACCGTGTCCACGATCAGCCGAGCAGGCGTTTGCGTGGCGACCATCTGCGGATCGAATTGCAGGAACGTTGTGTGACGCACGAGCACCAGGATCAACTCTGCATCGGCCAGGGCCTGCTCCAGGGTCGGGACGGTGAACACACCTTTCACCTGCGCTTCGGGCTTGAACGGTTCAAAGGCCTTCACCTGCGCGCCTTCCTGCTGTAACAGGTGGACCACCTCGATGGCCGGGCTTTCGCGCAGATCGTCCACATCCGGCTTATAGGCCAGCCCTAGGGCTGCAATGCGCCGATCTTTCAAGGCGCCGCCAAAAGCCTTGCGGACTTTTTCGAGCACGAAGCGCGGTTGCCCATCGTTCACCTCGCGCGCCGTGCGGATCAGCCGGGCCAGGTCAGGTGCCGCTTCTACCAGAAACCACGGATCCACGCTGATGCAGTGACCGCCCACCCCCGGCCCCGGGCTGAGGATCTTCACCCGCGGGTGACGATTGGCCAGGGCAATCGCTTCCCAGATATTCACCCCCAGACGCTCCGCCAGGCGGGCAAATTCGTTGGCGATGGCGATGTTCACATCGCGGTAGGTGTTTTCCATTAGCTTCACCATTTCGGCCGTGGTGGCATCGGTGAGGATGATTTCCCCTTTAACGAACGTAGCATAAAGGTCCCGGCCGGCGCGGGCGGATTCCGGGGTGATGCCACCGATAACCCGGGCATTCTCGATCAACTCGCGCAAAATCTGCCCCGGCAGTACGCGCTCCGGCGAATACGCCAGGTAGAAATCCACACCCGCTTTCAGGCCGGAGCGCTCCAAGATCGGTGCTACTACTTTCTCCGTCGTCCCCGGCGGTGAAGTAGATTCCAGCACCACCAGATTCCCCTTGCGCAGGTAGGGGACGATTGCTTCACTGGCCGCCTTGACAGCACTTAGATCAGCCATTTTGTAGATGCGCCCCTCGTATTCCCCGTAGCGATCGTCGAGAAACGGAGTAGGAACGGCGATGATGAACGCATCGGCCTCGGCCGGCTGCTGCGAAACGCGCAAATGTCCGGACTTGAAAGCCGCCTCGACCAAGGTACGCAAACCGGGCTCGTGAAGATGGATCCCGCCGTTGCGCAATGTTTCAATGACATGCGCATTAATATCCACCCCGATCACATTTAGGCCGTGGGTCGCAAACGTGCTTGCTGTTGGTAGACCGATATAGCCCAATCCTAAGACGCAAAGTGTTTGAAAATTCACGGATACTCCTGAAGAATTAGGGTACGATAGCTCTGAGCAAAGGGATCTTCTGTAGCAAACGAGTTAACAAAAAAGAAATCACGAATGTGCAAATCGTTATAAGCGGGATCATGACAAAGGACGAGCCTGTTCCCCTTGTCAATCCCAGCCGGGGAAGCCATGCATCATACCATTGCAACACCAGTGGATGGATCAGATAGATACCCAAACTGGCCTGACTGAGGGGCAAAAGGCCGTGCCACACAGTTAGAGGTAAGTGCTGGAACGCGTTTTTGAGCAGAAAAAAAGCCGCCAGCCCCATCAGGATGATGTTCAGGCTCAGATAGCTGCGGAAGACGGTTTCATCTTTTTGGGGTGGAAGGTCAAGCAGGAACACAAAGAAAGTAAAGAGCAAGCCAAAAATGAAAAGGGTGGCAAAGATGCGCATACTTTGGCGGGAGGGAGCGAGATTCCCAAGATAAAAACCAAGCAAGTAATAGCCGATATATCCTGTGGCCATCGGGATCTCAAATCCAAAGCGCAGGGGAGTGAACGCTGTCAGAATAGAGAGGAGCGGCACGGTAAAAAACCAAAGCCCAATGTAGTAAAGCAAGTCACTCTGACGTGCTCTGGCCACAAACAGTCGCAAGATAGGCGTGAAGAGATAAAGGCCGATCAGCGTATAAAAGAACCATAGGTGCTCAGCACGCGGTCCACGTAGCAGACGGATCAACAATCGTACGACAGCCTCCAGGGTCACACCGCTCTTGCTCAGCGCCTGATTGACATAAACATCGTAAATAAGCGACCAAGCTACCAGAGGTAGAAACACTTTCCAGGCACGTTTGCGTAGGAAGATCACCAGGTTCTCTTCTTTAGGCAAGAGCAGGAAACCACTGAGCATAAAGAAGAGCGGCACACCGATCCGCGAAAAGGTATAGGCCAAAGGATGGACCCACTCTGGTCCTTCGCCCCATTTACCGATATGGGCCAAAACCACCAGGAATGCCCCGATGACGCGTATCCCATCTACCCACCCTTCTCGTATGGTCAAAGAATTCCGTGCAGCATCTTCCCTATTCCGTGATTCCATGCGACACAATTATACCCAACGGGAGGAGAGTGAGAATGTGAGGATGAGTGTGAAGCGTAAGAACACGAGAGTGTAAGAAGTCGAATCTTGACTTTAGAAATTCTCACATTGCAGTTGAGGAGTTGGGGCTTTTAATACCTTAACAATGGACTTAGATCGAATCCTTGCGGTGAAATTTTACATGCGTGAACACCCGCTCAAAGCCATCGATCGGCAATGTGATAAAATATTTCACATGCACACTGCATTGGAGAAACTGCGCCAATTTTTCCGTCTGGAACACGAAAAGGGATACACCGATAGCGCGGTCATCGGCGGCCTGGTGCGTATTCTGGATTTTTGGGAAGCGGAAGCCCGCCAAGAAGGCGTGAAAGAAGAAATCATCCAGGCCGTGGTCGGTCGGCTACGCGATTACGCCCGCCTCACCCCCAATTCGCGCGCCGAAGCGCTACAAGGGCTGTGGAAACGCATCCAAAACGAATACCCAGAACTGGCTACATCCAAAAAAACTCGCCTGCAAAAATCGAGAGCAAGTAAACCCAAGGAAGAAACGCCTTCAGCCCCCACGGCTACATCTCAACTCCCCGTAGCCCTGGAGGCCCCTCTCACCGTGCTCCAAGGGGTCGGACCGCGCAATGCCCAGCTCCTGGCCCGTCTTGGTCTGCGCACCCTGGGCGATATGTTGTATTACTACCCACGCCGATACGAAGACTATAGCAAGCTTAAACCGATCAAAAACTTGTGGTATGGCGAGCAGGTAACCGTCATCGGCGTGCTGAAATCGGTGGAGCTGCGCAACGTGCGCCAAGGTTTGATCCTGGTGGAGGCCCTCCTGGCCGATGCCAGTGCCTCCTTGCGCCTGATCTGGTTCAATCAACCCTGGCTCGCCAACCGCCTCAAAGTGGGCGAGACGATCTCCGTCTCCGGCAAAGTGGAACAGTACCTGGGGCGCCTGGTAATGAACAACCCGGAATGGGAACCCATCGAAGTCGAAGCACTCCACACCGGGCGGATCGTCCCCATTTACCCGCTGACCGAAGGCATTTCCCAAAAGACGCTGCGCAACCTCATGTACCAGGTGGTGACCTATTGGGGTCCCCGCCTGCCCGATCCGTTACCGCCTGACGTGCGCCAAGAAGCCGAGCTGCTCGAACTCGGCCAGGCCATCTTGCAAGTGCACTTCCCCGATTCGCAGGAAATGCTGCGGGCCGCGCGTCAGCGCCTGGCCTTTGACGAAATCTTCTACCTGCAAATGGGGATGCTGCGTCAAAAGCAGGATTGGCAAAAAGTCACTGCCCGGCGCTTCGAAGTGGAAGATACCTGGCTGGAAGAGCGCCTCGCCGCTCTACCTTTTACTTTGACTGCCGCCCAGCGCCGGGTGCTGGAAGAAATGCGCCGTGACCTGGCCTCCGGCCACCCGATGAACCGCTTGCTCCAAGGCGATGTTGGCTCCGGCAAAACGGTGCTTGCCGCCCTGGCTGCCGCCATCATCACCCATCATGGCTCCCAAGCGGCGATCATGGCTCCCACCTCCATCCTCGCCGAACAGCACTACCACACTTTCCGCCGCCTGCTCGTCACGCCGGGATGGCTGGGCGAGGCTCAGGTCCGCTTGTTGACCGGCGATACGCCGAGCAGCGAAAAAGAAAGCATTCGCCAAGGGCTGGAAACGGGCGAAATCAAAATCGTCATCGGCACCCATGCCCTTATCGAAGAAGCTGTGCGCTTCGCCGATCTCCAATTCGCCGTCATTGATGAGCAACACCGCTTCGGCGTCGAACAACGGGCGCAGCTACGCGCCAAAGGCACCACCCCCCATCTGTTGGTGATGAGCGCCACCCCTATCCCGCGCTCGCTGGCCCTCACCCTCTATGGCGATCTCGATCTTTCCGTGCTGGACGAAATGCCGGTCGGCCGTCGACCGGTGCAAACCTATCTGCTCCGTCCGCGGGAACGCGAACGTGCCTATACCCTGATCCGCTCCCAGATCGAAGCCGGACGCCAAGCCTTTATCATTTACCCGCTGATCGACGAAAGCGAAGCCCTCGATGCCCCGGCCGCCACTGCCGAATATGAGCGCCTGCGTACGGAAGTCTTCCCAGATCTGCGCCTCGGCTTGCTGCATGGCCGCATGCGCGCCGAGGAGAAAGATCAGGTCATGCAACGCTTCCGCAACGGCGAATATCACATCCTGGTTTCCACCACCGTAGTCGAGGTCGGGGTAGACGTGCCAAATGCGACGGTCATGCTGATCGAGGGCGCCAATCGCTTCGGCCTGGCCCAGCTCCATCAGCTGCGCGGCCGCGTCGGGCGCGGGTCGGAACAATCTTTCTGCCTGCTGATTCCCGAACGGGATGACGCCTTGGAAAACGAACGCTTGTTAGCCATGGTGGAGACCAACAACGGCTTCGTGCTCGCCGAGCGCGACCTGCAGCAACGTGGTCCCGGAGAATTTTTGGGCACGCGGCAGTCCGGGTATGTCACCAGCCTGCGGATGGCCAGCCTCTCCGACCTGCCGTTGATCGAAAAGGCGCGATCGTTTGCCCAACGCATCTTCGAGCAAGATCCTTATCTACAGCGCCCAGAACATGCGCCGCTGGTCGAAGCCCTGCAGCGCTTCTGGGGTGATCTGAGAACAGACATTAGCTGAGGTGCCCATGATCCGTGCACTCTTCCCCGGCACATTTGATCCGATTCACTACGGTCATATTGACATCGCTGAGCGCGCCGCCCGTCTTTTCGACGAACTGGTGGTTGCCGTCTACGATAAGCCGCTGAAAACGCTCTTCTTCTCTCCCCAGGAGCGCATTGCCCTGGTTGAACAGGCGCTGGCGCACAACCCGAAGATCCGCGTCACCGGCTATAGCGGCCTAACGGTAGAGTTTTGCCGCGCCATCGGTGCGCAGGTGATCGTGCGCGGCCTGCGCGTCTTTTCGGATTTCGAGTTCGAGTTCCGTATGGCCTTGGCCAATCATCGTTTGGCACCGGATATCGAAATTGTCGCGCTGATCACTGCCGAGGAGCACACTTTCCTTTCCTCTACCACCGTGCGTGAGATCGCCATGTTGCACGGGGATGTTTCGAGCATGGTGCCGCCCCACGTCGAAGCCGCTCTTCGCCGCAAGGTGGAGACCCTGAACGAACCGTTACCGCCCAACGCCCTACGGGATTGACTTTTTCCTCAGAGGAGGGCCTGATGGATATCCTACAATTGATTGACCGCCTGGAAGAAGTGTTCAACGAAAGCCGCGCCATTCCGTTGACCCACAGCGTGATCGTGGATGAAGATCGCATGCTGGATATCATTGATCAGATGCGCGTCACCATCCCGGAAGAGGTCAAAAAAGCGCAACAGGTCATCGCCCAACGCGACCGCATCTTGGCACAGGCCCAGGAGGAAGCCGAACGCACGGTGCAGCTGGCGCGTGAGCGCGCCGAACAGATGGTGCAACGCGATACCATCGTCCAGGAAGCGCAGAAACAGGCGGAACAAATCCTGGCCCAGGCCCAACTCGAAGCCGAAAACATTCGTCGCGAGGCCGATGCCTACGCGTTGCAAAGCCTGCAGCGCCTGGAAGAAGAGCTCAACCGCCTGCTCCGACAGGTGCGCAACGGCATTTCTACCCTGCAACAGAGCCTCGGCGAGAAAAGGTAATTCTATGGCTGAAGATGTTTTCATTGTCTCTGCAGTACGCACGGCGATCGGAATCGGCAAAGCCGGTGGAGCGCTTCACCCTTTTCAGCCGGTCGAATTGACCGCCTGGGTGATGCAGGAGGCCGTCCGCCGCGCCGGGATCGAGCCAGATCGGGTGGAGGATGCCGTCTGGGGTGTGGTAACCCCGGTCGGCGATCAGGGCGCCAACCTGGCACGCTTGGGCGTGCTCAAGGCCGGGTTTCCAGTGCAGGTGCCGGCCGTGACCCTGAACCGCATGTGCGGCTCCAGTCAGCAAGCGATCCATTTCGCCGCACAGGCCATCCTGGCCGGAGATATGGACCTGGTGCTGGCCGGCGGCACGGAAATGATGTCGCACCAACCGCTGGGCGCCGATTACCCTCCCCAATGGCCGGAGGTCGGCTACCCGCTGATCCATCAGGGTCTGAGCGCCGAAATGATGGCCGAAAAATGGCAGCTTTCGCGAGAAGAGCTGGATGATTACGCCTATCAATCCCACCTGCGCGCCGGCCAGGCCATCGAGGAAGGTCGCTTCGAGGCGCAAATCCTGCCTCTCCGCCTGCCCGATGGCACATTCTTCGCCGTCGACCAAGGCGTGCGCCGTCCGCCTGATCGCCAAAAGATGGCCGCGCTCAAGCCGGTCTTCAAGGAAGATGGCGTGATCACCGCCGGCAACGCCAGCCAAATCAGCGATGGCGCTGCTGCCCTGCTGTTGGCCTCGCCCAAAGCCATCGGTCGCTATAACTTGACCCCACTGGCGCGCATCGTAGCGCGCGTAGTAGTCGGCTCCGATCCAACCCTGATGCTCGATGGCCCGATCCCGGCTACGCAGAAGGTGCTGGCACGCGCCGGGTTGAAGCTGGAGGATATGGACGTGATCGAGATCAACGAGGCTTTCGCCAGTGTCGTCCTGGCCTGGGCACGGGAACTAAGGCCAGATATGGAGCGCGTCAACCCGAACGGTGGTGCCATTGCCCATGGTCACCCCTTAGGAGCGACCGGCGCCATCCTGATGACCAAACTGGTCTACGAATTGCAGCGTCGCAAAGCCCGCTACGGCCTGCAAACCATGTGCATCGGCCATGGCATGGCCACGGCGACGATCATTGAGCGACTCTAACAATGGCCGAAATCTTCCTCTCTTTGGGCACCAACTTGGGCGATCGCCTGGAAAACCTTCGCCGGGCACTGGAATGCCTCACCCCACAGGTGCACATTCTGCAACTCTCTTCGATCTATGAGACGCCACCCTGGGGATACACCGAACAACCGGCCTTCCTGAACCTGGTGCTGCACGGCGAAACTAAGCTGGAGCCGCAAGCGTTGCTAGACTTTTTGAAATCCTGCGAGCAGAAGCTCAGGCGCCAACCGAGCTTTCGCTACGGCCCACGCCTGATTGACCTAGATATCCTGGCCTACGAGGATCGCATTTTGGAGACTCCTGGCCTGATCCTCCCCCATCCACACCTGCACGAACGCGCCTTCGTCCTGGTGCCGCTGTGCGAAATCGCTCCCAATTGGAAGCACCCGCGCCTGGGGCGGAGTGCCCTCGATCTCCTGGCCGCCTGCGATACCACGGGCATTCACAAAGTGGCAACCCTAGGACTAGAGAGCAGCGATCAGCCTCTTAAACCGCTCCATTTTCCCTAAATCTCAAGGAGGTCATAATGAGCGAGATCAAACCCCTGAATTGGCAACCGGCCCCCGGCATCGGCTATACCGTCTCCCGTCGCCCGGATGGCGGTATGAACATTGTTTTCACCCACCTGGACGATGCGACGATCGAGCACTGGCGTGCCTTCGCCTTGGAGCATCTGCTCGGCTCAGATCGCCGCACTCGTAACCTATACGATCTTCGAGCGGTCAAAGAAGTGCCCGAAAAAGCCATCCGCACCGCCATCGAGGTGAATAACGATCCGGCCGCGCGTAACATTCGCCTGGCAGTCGTCGTCGCTAGTCCACAGGTGGCCGAGGCCATCCGTCAAATTGCGGCACTCGCTTTCCCGGCCGCCGGCGCTGCGGTGAAGCTGTTTACCGACATCAACGAGGCCGAAGCCTGGCTGAGTCGTCCACTCGATCAGATCCCGTAACCTATGCAAGCTCCGCAGATCAAGCCCCTCCAACTCCGCTCGCGATGCTTTGAGTGGGGAAAACGCACCTACGTGATGGGCATTCTCAACCTCACTCCGGATAGCTTTTCCGGAGATGGTCTGCTCCAGCGCGAGGATGCTCTGAGCGCCGCATTGGAACAAGCGCGGCGTTTCCTGGAAGCCGGGGCCGATATCCTAGATATCGGCGGCGAATCCACTCGCCCCGGCTCTCAACCGGTCTCGGCAGAAGAAGAGATGGAGCGTATCTTGCCGGTGATCGAGCGGTTGAGGCAGGAATTTCCCGATGCCGTGCTTTCAGTGGATACCTACAAGGCAGTGGTAGCCGAAGCCGCGTTGAAAGCCGGCGCCGATCTGGTCAACGACGTGTGGGCTTTGCGCGCCGACCCCGATATGGCCGCAGTGATCGCCCGTCACCATGTCCCGGTGATCCTAATGCACAATCGCAGTCAGCCTGCGAACATAGAGGTGCGCGAGCGCCTGGGGAATGCCTATCGCGCCGCCGAATATACCAACCTGCTCGAGGACGTTCGCCGCGACCTGCTCGAAAGCATCGCCCTCGCCCATGCTGCCGGCATACCGGATGAACACATCCTCATTGATCCGGGCATCGGCTTTGGCAAATCGGTAGCACAAAACCTGGAGCTGATCGATCGCCTGGGAGAGCTACGTGCCCTGGGTTATCCGATCCTGCTCGGCCCTTCGCGCAAATCGTTCATCGGCTATACGCTCAACCTGCCACCCGATCAGCGCCTCGAAGGCACCGCCGCGGCCGTAGCCGTTGGGATCGTGCGCGGCGCGGATATCGTGCGCGTGCATGATGTCGAATACATGGTGCGCGTGGTGCGCATGACGGATGCCATTGTGCGACGAAACGGTGGAGAATAGTCGCCTGGGCGAGAGGCAAAACGCCTGAAAATTTGGGGGCGGGCAGACGCTCCGAGCAAAAGCCTTGGAATACTAGCCGGAATTATGCTGCGCTTTGCTTGGTTGCAAAGAGGGAGTTCCGTCTAGGAAAGCGAGTTTTTTTCTTGACCGATTGACTACTTCGAGAGAAACCATCCTTCCCAACATCCCAACAGTATAAGACGTTGGGCCGTGCATCGCTCCTTGGCTTACACTATGGAACTTCTTTTCTAAGCACCTCGTCTATTTAGACGGAGGTGTGTGCTTATGAGAAAGATTTGGTTTTTGCTCCTACTATTGCCTTTGCTCCTGGCCTGCAATTTGACCGAGTTGGCAGCCCCCAGCAACCCTACCCTAATCCCGGCTTTTACAGCAGCGGCTCAGACCATCCAGGCGATGTCCACGTCACTGGCTTTCACGGCCTCGGCCACACCGTGGAGTGTGACGCCTTCTCCTGTCACCACTCCCACTCCTACCAACACGCTCATTCCAACGGCCACAGTACCCATCCTGCCAACGTTTGTACTCTCTCCGGCCCCTACTTCCACACCTTCTGTTCCTTGCGATGCCGCCCAATTCATTGCCGATGTCAATTTTCCCGACCCGCCAAGCGGCCCCATTTTATCCCGCGGCGCAACCTTTACCAAGATCTGGAAAATCAAGAACGTTGGCCGCTGCACTTGGACGACGGCTTATGATGTTGTCTGGGTCGGTGGGGATCGGTTGAACGCCCCCAGGGCCACTTCGCTTCCAAATACCGTTGCGCCAGGTGAGACGGTCAACATTGCCATGACCATGCAGGCGCCCTCGACAGATGGTGATTACCGCGCCTATTTTATGTTACGCAATGCGCAAGGCGCCCTTTTTGGCATAGGGCGTGCGGCAGATAAACCTTTCTGGGCCTGGATCCGCGTGAGTGGACCCTCTAACTTGGTATATGACTTCACCGCCAATATGTGTGCTGCCACCTGGAAAAATGGCTCTGCCACGCTCCCATGCCCTGGCATAGAAGGCAACACAGCCGGATATGTGCTCCTTGACCCAACGCCGCGTATGGAAAACGGACGAAGAGAAGATGAACCGGGACTGCTGGTCGCTCCGCAAGCGATCCAGAACGGCATCATCAAAGGTGAAT
The DNA here is from genome assembly GCA_037447295.1 of Chloroflexota bacterium. Taxonomy (GTDB): domain Bacteria; phylum Chloroflexota; class Anaerolineae; order Anaerolineales; family Villigracilaceae; genus 630D-37. Next base: position 34,787 of record JBBIGZ010000026.1, read on the forward strand.
TCCCGCCCATTCGCATCCGCAGTGGAGATCGCTTCAAGGCACTGATCTTTTGTGCTTACCAGGCCACAAACTGCAACGTCAAATTCCGCCTGGCCTATCGCATCGGGAACGGTGCTCTGCAAACGCTTGGCACATGGGCCGAAGCAAACGAGGGCCTATACACTCGCCTGGATCTGGATCTGAGCGCACTGGACGGGAAAGATGTGAAATTCGTCCTGATGCTGCTGGCCAACGGTTCACCGAGTGGGGATCGCGCCATCTGGCTACACCCTCACATCCTGCGCGCCGGAACCCCTACCCCAACGCCGACCTTTACTCCCACCCCTACCAGCACGTTTACTCCCACCCCAACGCCGACCTTCACTCCCACCCCTACCAGCACGTTCACTCCGACACCCACCGACACACCAACTTTTACTCCCACTCCAACAGACACCCCTACTCCTACACCGTAGCATGTCGTCACCCTCAAAGCAAAAAGCGGGACAAGCCACTCGGCTGTCCCGCTATTGTTTTGCAAAGGGAGCACTACGAGGTTGCCTGTCCCGTACGGAACCACTCCCGCCATTCGCGCTTTTCCCAA
>JBBIGZ010000027.1:0-34661 GCA_037447295.1 Chloroflexota bacterium
GACGGTAGACTGTAGACCGTGGACCGTGGGCAATAGATGGCGAAAGCGGCTATGCTCCAAGACACCAGGTGCGCAGGGCCTGGGCGGTAGTCAGCGGTGCCTCCATCATCGGCATGTGATCCACGGCTTCCAATTCTACCAGGTGGGCACGCGGCACGGCGGCCTGGACCTCACGCGCTCGTTCGATGGAGATAAGAGCATCGGCCTGACCGTGAACGAGCAGCAGCGGGAACGTACTTTCCCGCAGCAAGTCCAGAGCATCGGGGCGCGCCGCCATGGCCTGCAACGCGCCGATCAGCGCCTGGGGGGATTGCTTCAGGATGAGATCGTGCAGTGTAGGACGAAGCGATTCAAGCGGCGTAAGCGCCGTGCTCATCCCTTCGGCGACGAAGTCAACGCCTTCTTGCTGAATGCGTGCCGCAGTCTCGGCACGGGCAAGTCGCCGTTCAGGGGAATCGGCCGCAGCCTGCGAAGCGATTAGGGCCAGACCCTGGACGCGCTGCGGATACCGCCGGGCAAAGGCCAAGGCGATATAGCCGCCCATCGAATGCCCGCCGATGAAGGCGCGTTCCAAGCACAGGTGATCCAGCAAAGCGGCAAGGTCTTCGGCCAGATCGTCCATGCTAAAGCCCGGCACGGCCACCTGACTTTCGCCAAAGCCGCGCACATCCGGCAGGATCACCCGCAGACCGTTCAGATGCGGCAGAAGCGGCCGCCAGATGGTGCGATCCAGGGGATAACCGTGGATCAACACCAACGGCTCCCCTTCCCCGAAGGTCTCAAACGCCAGCTTCAAACCCTGCGAAGAAAAAAACTCGCTCATGGATTTCCTTGTCCCAGACGGGCGCGCTCTTCTTCGACAATCGCCTCATCCAGCTTGCGGAAGAGAGGACGAATTTCACCGAGCACCTGACCCGGCTCCAGATGTCCCGGTTTCCATTCGACGGTCGAGGTCTGCGGCGGATGGTAGCGCAAGACGTTATGGGTGCCCAGATCGTCGCTCACGCTTTCCACGCTCAGCGAACCGAAGATCGGCATGGAATAGCCCAGCATGCGATGCAGCGCTTCGGAGGAGAAAGGCAGGAAGGGGGCAAAGAGCACTTTCAGGGAATTGATGGCACGCAGGGCCGTGTAAATGGTGAGCGCGGCCTGATCTTTGTTCGTCTTGACTTCCATCCAGGGAGCGTTCTGCTCCAGGTAGCGATTGACTTCGCCGGCCAAGCGCATGGCCTCTTGCAAAGCGGCGCGCAGGTGCACGGCTTCCAGCTCTTGCCCAACACTTTCAAAACCGCCATCCACCGTCTCCAGCAACGCTCGATCCTGTGGACGCAAATCGGCGAGCGAGATCGAGGGCACGCGCCCTTCCCAATGGCGCGCAGCGAAGGAAAGCACCCGATAGGCCAAATTGCCCCAGGTGGCGACCAGCTCGTTGTTGTTGCGGGCGACGAATTCGCTCCAATCCCAATCGCTATCCCGCAGCTCCGGCATGTTGACGGTCAAGTAGTAGCGTAGGGGATCGGGATCGTAGCGTTCGAGGAAATCCAGTCCCCACACAGCCCAGTTGCGCGAGCCGCTGATCTTCTGGCCTTCTAGGTTCATGAATTGATTGGCCGGAACATCATAGGGCAGGGTCAATCGCAGGCCCTTTTCGCCGCGGAAAATCTCCATGAACTGCTCACCGGCACCCATCAACTGGGCCGGCCAGAGCACGGTGTGGAAGAAGATATTATCCTTGCCAATGAAATAGAACTGTTTGGCCTGCGGATTGAGCCACCAATCATACCAGGCGCGCGGTTGATCGGTGATCTGTGACCATTCAATTGGCGCCGAAAGATAGCCGATCACCGCCTCGAACCAGACGTAGAGACACTTTCCATCCCATCCATCCAGAGGCACCGGAATGCCCCAATCCAAGTCGCGGGTGATCGGGCGGGGCTTGAGGCCCTCTTTTTCGATCTTGCCAAGCGATTCGCCGAGCACCGTTTCGCGCATGTGGGCAGCGCGCTCGTTCAGGAATGTCCGCACCCGATCTTCCAGGCTGGAAAGATCGAGGTAGAAATGTTCCGTAGGGCGCAGTTCGAGCACATCATCGCCGACCCGAGAGCGAGGGTTGATCAGCTTCTCCGGATCGAGCACGTTGCCGCAGCGATCGCATTGATCCGAGCGTGCATTCTCGTAACCGCAAATATAACAGGTGCCTTCTACATACCGATCGGGCAGGAATCGCGCCCGTTTTGGCGAATACCATTGCCGGCTGGTTTGCGTGAATAGATATCCATTGCGATGCAGAGCAAGGAAAACGCTTTGCGAGACGCGGAAATGATTCCGCGTATGGGTAGTAGTGAAAAGATCGTAGGTAATACCGAGCTTCTGGAAGAGTTCCAGGAAACGGTTGTGATAATACTGATAAACCTCTTCAACCGATTTGCCCAACGCATCGGCCTTGAGGGTCACCGGAGTGCCGTGAGAATCAGTGCCGCTCACCATGAGCACGGCATTGCCCTTCAGGCGATGGTAACGGGCGACAATATCGCCGGGAAGGTGGGAACCAGTGATGTTACCGACATGGATATCGGCATTCGAGTAAGGCCAAGCAATCGCAACGAGGATAGGAGTGCTCATCAGGACCTCCGGAGGCACAAAAATAAAAAGAGCCGTCCGTTTTCCGGACAGCTCTGGTCACATATGCGCACAATCAAAGGCTCTTTCCTTGCGCTGTCCGGAAAGAGAATAAACGGCCTTGCATGTACATCATGAACACGGTGTGAGAAGATAAACCCAAGGTGCTCATACTTTTAGTTTAAGCAGGGAAGGCGATTTTGTCAACAGGTAATCGGCGCACCTGATATACCGGACATTCTGCACAGGGAATTTCCTCTGCCCAGAACACTCTCTCCCTTCCACTATCTCAGGATGAGTGCGGTGCTGGGATATAATACGCTCAAAAGCACATCCCCGCAGAAAAGAGGCCCCATGAACACTGCACTGTGGTTAATCGGTATCTCCCTCCTGGCCTGGGGACTGGGGGAGGGAATGTTTTTCGTCTTTGTTCCCATCTATTTGATTGAGCTAGGCGCCTCTCCGATCTTGATCGGCTCTATCCTTGGCGCTTCTGGGGCTTCAATGGCCGTTGCGCACATCTTTGCCGGCTACCTGTCCGATCGGATTGGCTCCAGGCCCCTGCTGCGCGCTGCCTGGGTGCTGGGGCTCCTGGCCGCCGCGATGATGGCTCTGGCGCGCAATCTGTTCCTATTCGTCCCCGGACTCGTGCTCTACGGATTCACGGCCTTTGTCATTGCCCCTCTCAATAGCTATATCACCACCGCTCGCGGCAAGTTGACGCCGGCACGCGCCATGACCTTGACCTCGGCTTTCTACAACACCGGCGCCATCGCCGGCCCGTTACTCGGCGGCTGGATTGGCTCACAATTGGGGTTGCATTCGGTATACTTCTTCTCCACCGCCATCTTCGCCCTTTCGACCGCGTTAATCTTTTTCCTTCGCCCTCAGCCATTGCAGAACGGCAACGCTCATGAGGCCATACCGTTATGGAAAAACAAGCACTATGCGCTCCTCCTGGGGCTGGCTTTCTTGCTCATCTTCTTCACTTACCTGCCACAACCGCTCACACCGAACTTTCTGACCGAACATCGCAAGCTCAGCCTGACCTCTCTAGGATTGCTCAACGCGCTGAATAACGTAGGAAACGTGGTGCTCAACCTTGGATTGGGGCATTTAGATCCCTACTTTGGCTTATCCCTCGCCCAGGGGGCCGTTGCGTTCTTCACCCTCGCCATCTGGCAGGGGCACAATATGCTATGGTATGGGATCGGTTTCTTCTTACTCAGTGGCTATCGCGTCGCCCGTCCCTTGCTCTCGGCTCGCGTGCGCGCCGTGGTACACGAATCACAAATGGGACTGGCCTACGGCTTCCTGGAAACGATCAATAGTCTGCCGCTGATCATCGCTCCGCCGCTGGCCGGCTTAATCTATACTTACCGTCCCGAGTGGATTTACCCGATCAGCCTGGTCGGCATTTTAGTCACCCTGCTCTTGAGCCACAACATACGCAAAGGGTAAACCGATGCTAGAGATTCTCTCCTTCGCACTAGGCCCTGTACAGACCAACGCCTATCTGATCGCCGATAGCCAAAGCGGAGAGGCGGCGGTGATCGATCCGGCCTGGAGCGGAGAGTACATCTTGCGCGCCGCCCAGGCACGTGGCTGGTGCATTGCCCACCTGTGGTACACCCATGCCCATTTCGATCACATCGGTGGAGCCGCCGAGATCGCCGATGCGCTGAATCCCCTCCCGATCGTCGCCCTCCACCCTGCGGACTATCCGCTCTGGAAAATCCGAGGCGGCGCAAGCCTCTTTGGCATCCCGCTGGAAGATGTCGGTCCGGAACCAACGGTGGAACTTTTCCACGGTCAGGTGCTTCGTCTTGGCCGGATCGCCCTCGAGGTACGCCACACACCGGGACATACCCCCGGTCACTGCGTCTTCTATTGCGCTGAGGCCGGGGTGTGCTTCTGTGGCGATCTGATCTTCGCCGGTTCGGTCGGGCGAACTGATCTGCCCGGTGGCAGTTGGGAACTGCTCGAAGAAAGCATCCACACCCAGATCTTCACACTGCCGGAGGAGACTCGTCTGCTATCCGGCCACGGGCCGGAAACAACGGTAGGCGCAGAGAAGCGGTATAACCCCTTCGTAGGCGGATTATGAACCCGTCGCTCCGAGCCTTCCTCTTCGATCTGGGCGGGACCTTGATCTATCCGCTAGACCCCTGGCCGCCGATCTGGGAAAGAGCCGATCGCGCCCTAGTGCGCGTCCTGCGCCATCGCGGGGTGATAGCCGATGAGGAGGCCTTTCTGGCGCGCTGGCAAGAAAGGCGCATGAGATATTACGCCCAACGCAAAGAAGATGCTCGCGAGCATACCTATCGCTATATCCTGCAGGAATTACTTCCCGGACTTCATCCCACCGTACTGGAAGAGGCGCTGGCCGCCTTTTTCTCCATCACCCAACGGAATTGGCAGGCTGATGAACAGGCGCTTCCGGTGCTGCGCGGTCTGCAGGAGCACGGCTTTTGCCTGGGGTTGCTCTCGAACGCTGCCGAAGAGAAAGATGTGCAGCAGCTCGTGGATCGGATGGGCTTCCGTCCCTTTTTCGATTTCATCCTGACCTCCGCCGCCTGTGGCTACCGCAAGCCTCATCCACTTCCCTTTCGATTAGCGCTAAGCCACTGGAAGTTTTCCCCCGCTGAGGTTGCCATGGTGGGAGATCTGCCGGCAGTGGATATCTTGGGAGCAAAGCAGGTCGGCCTATTCGCCATTTGGGTACGCCGCCATGCCCCCAAAATAGAAGAGCCGATGCCGGCGCAGCCAGATTGGACTTTGGAACACCTCGGTGAACTTTTGGAGAGAGTGAGGCAATGAACCATCATCCACGCTTCCTGCCCTACCTGGCACTGGCAAGCGGCGTTCTGGCACTCAGCTTTTCGGCCATGTTTGTACGCTGGGCACAGGCGCCGGGTCCTGTGACCGGTTTCTACCGCATCTTTTTCTCCACCCTGCTGCTGGGAGCAATCTTCGCGGCTCAGAAGAAGCTCCATTTGCCGAATGCGAAAGGTTGGTTTTATCCTCTGCTCGGTGGGCTCTTTACTGCCTGCGATTTTGCCCTCTGGAACACGTCAGTACAATATACCACTGCGGCCAACGCCACTCTTTTGGGCAACACAGCCCCGATTTGGGTAGCATTGGGTGCCTGGTTGATCTTCCGGGAGCGCATCACCTCGCGTTTCTGGTCGGGGCTGGGCCTGACCATGACAGGCGCGATCCTGCTGATCGGGAGCGACTTTCTGCGCCACCCTTTGCCCGGTCTAGGTGATCTGCTGGCAGTGGGCGCAGGGGTTTTCTACGCTGCCTATCTTCTGATCACCCAAAAAGGACGGAAACATTTCAGCCCGCCGGAATATATCTTTTGGGTTGGAGTAGCGGCCAGCCTCGGCTTGGGGATCATCAACCGCGCCCTCGGCTATTCACTGCTTGGCTATCCCCGAGAGAGTTGGTTGGTCTTCCTGGCAACGGCGCTCGTTTCCCAGCTGATCGGCTATCTTTCCATCAGCTATGCCCTTGGGCACTTGCCGGCGCGCATCGTTTCGCCCACCTTGATCGCTCAGCCCATTTTGACCACTTTCCTGGCCATCCCGATCCTGGGAGAAATTCCTCTTCCGGTGCAGTGGTTGGGTTCGGCCTTGGCGCTGATCGGGATTTACCTGGTGCACAGCTCGCACCAACAAGGCTGATCGCGCCTGGGGTATAATCACCTTGTCCTGCAGCCCACCGTCCACGGTCCACCGTCCACCGCCCACGGCTACGGTCTACCGTCCATGGTCCACCGTCTCTCACCCACCTTTTCCGTTCCACTGCCAAAGACGAACCGGCATTTCCTTTCTTGGGAGGTCTCATGTACCTGGATGCGATCCTTGAAGTTGCTATCGGATTGGTGTTTTCCTGGTTGGTGTTGAGCCTGGCCACCATGCAGGTTCAGGAATGGCTCAGCACCTTTTTTTCCTGGAGAGCGTACTTCTTAGAGCGAGCGATCTTGAACATGTTGGGGGATGAGACCCTCGTAGAGCGCTTTTACAATCACCCTCTCATTCGCTCGATTTCGCCGCCGGGAAAGAGACCAGGGGATGTGCGTCGTCCCTCGTACATTCCGGCGCAACGCTTCGCCGCGGCGATCTTGGATGTTTTCTTCAGCGCTGGGCAACCCTCCCTGCGCATGGCCGGTAGCCTCTCTCTCCAGGATATGCGCCAGAGCCTGCAGGCATTGCGCAGTCAATATCCGTCCCTGGCAACGCTCCTGGATCACTTCTTCCCCAACCTGGATCAGCGGTTGGAACATGGCGAAATGAACCTGGCCCAATGGCGCGGGCAACTGGAACGCTGGTTCGACGATGCCATGGAGCGATTGAGCGGCGCCTATAAGCGCCACGCGCAGCAATGGGCTTTGATCATCGGCATGATTTTGGCCGTGCTTTTCAATGTGGATACGGTGAACATTGCCCGTCAGCTCTGGCGAGAGCCGACCCTACGGCAGGTGATCGTGCAACAGGCAGCTGCCCAATCCGATCTCGATCCTTCCAGCGGGCTGAATCAGGCACGTGGATATGTGGAAACCTTGAGCATCCCGGTAGGCTGGTCGGTTGCCGCGCCGCTGCCCGATCAGCAATGTGGCTGGCAACCGGGTCAAGCGGTTTATCCGGCGGTCTGGGTGGGCAAGGAGTGTCGCATTCTGAGCACCCTGCCGCGCATGGATGATGTCTGGGGCTGGTTGGTGAAGCTGATCGGCATCCTGATCAGCGGCCTGGCAGCCATGCAAGGTGCGCCTTTCTGGTTCGATGTGCTACGGCGGCTGGTCAACCTACGTGGGAGTGGCCCCGTTCCGGCGACCTCACCTTCTCTGCCACCAGCAGAGGCTGAAGAACCGAAAGGTTCTAAAGCGACTGGATGACGCGGAAACTATGAATTTTCTGATCACCGGCGCGGCCGGCTTTCTCGGCTCTGCTCTGGCAAATGCTCTTGTGCGCGAAGGACATCTGGTGCGCGGGTTGGATGACCTTTCCACCGGCGATCCCATGGTGCTTTCTCCGGAGGTGCACTTCACGCGCGGCGATGTCAACGATCGCCCCCGGCTCTGGACGTTGCTCCAGGAGGTGGATGTCGTCTATCACCTGGCGGCGCGCGTCTCGGTGCCGGAATCGGTGCTCTACCCGCGGGAATACAACGCCGTCAATGTGGGGGGAACGGTGGCGCTGATGGAAGCCATGCGCGATGTCGGCGTGAGACGAGTTGTGCTGGCCTCTTCCGGCGCCATCTATGGCGAACAGGCCGAACAACCGCTCCGCGAAGATATGAGACCGAACCCGCGTTCCCCGTATGCCGTTTCCAAGCTGGCCGCCGAATACTACGTGCGCACGATCGGCGAACTATGGGGCATTGAGACGGTGTGCTTGCGCATTTTCAATGCCTACGGCCCCGGTCAGCATCTAACCCCTTCCCATCCGCCGGTAGTGCCTTATTTTCTGCGCCAGGCACTGCGTAATGGCACGCTGGTAGTCCACGGGGATGGCTCCCAGACGCGGGACTTCGTGTATGTGGACGATGTGGTCAGTGCCATGATCGCCGCGGCTACGGCGCCGGATGTCAACGGGCTAGTAATCAACGTCGGCTCCGGGGACGAAACCAGCATCCGCCAATTGGTCCAAACGGTCCTGCGTGTGACCGGGACGCAGCCGCAGGTATTGTATAATTCTCAAGCCTCCGGCGGTGTGGCGCGCATGGTCGCCGATCTGACACTGGCGCAAAAGAAGCTGAAATATCGGCCCTCCATCTCGCTGGAACAAGGACTGCGGCTGACGATCGAGCGCGATCCTCGATTTCAGGGTCAGATGCGAGCATGATCTTACCGCGTTCGTTCTACGACCGCCCTACGCTGATCGTGGCGCGTGAGCTGCTGGGAGCGCGGTTAGTGCGCATCCTGGATGGACAGCGACTTAGCGGGATCATCCTCGAAACGGAAGCCTATATCGGCTATGAGGATCAGGGTAGCCATGCCCATCGCGGTCAGACGCGGCGCAATGCCCCCATGTTCGGCCCACCGGGATACGCCTACGTGTACTTTACCTACGGCATGCACTGGTGCTTGAACGCAGTGACGGAGGCAGAAGGGTTTCCGGCGGCGGTGCTCATTCGGGCAATTCTACCAGAAGAAGGGCTCGAGACCATCCGGGCACGGCGCAACGGTGGCGATACCTTCGGCCCGGCTAAGCTCACCCAGGCACTCGGCATCGGCAAGGCCGAAAACGGGCTGGACCTTTGCACCGATGCGCATGGGCTGTGGATCGAAACCGGCTATACAATTCCGGAAGCGCGCGTCACCACTGCACCGCGCGTGGGGTTAAATCGTGTACCAGAACCGTGGCGCTCTATTCCTTGGCGTTTCATTGCCCGGATGGAGCCCGGCGATCTTTCAAATCTATGGAGGAGATAGCTATGGGTCTTTTGGACGGTAAAACCGCTTTGATCTTCGGCCTGGCCAACGAGCGTTCGATCGCCTGGGGCATTACGCGTGCCATGCATCGCGAAGGGGCGCGCATCGGCCTGAGCTACGCCGGCGAGGCTTTGGAACGCCGCGTGCGTCCGCTGGCCGAGCAGGTGGGATGCACCTTTGTGGAAGAATGCGATGTGACCAAGGACGAGGACATCACCCGCATCGCCGAAAAGGCGGCGGAGGCCTTCGGTCAGATTGATATTCTGGTTCATTCGATCGCTTATGCCCTGCGCGAAGAGCTGACCGGCCCCTTTTACAATACCAGCCGCGAGGGCTTTCGCATCGCCATGGATGTGAGCGTCTATTCTTTTGTGGCGCTGGCGCGCGCCTTCCGGCCGATCTTGCGACCGGGCGGCTTGCTAATGTGCATGACCTATTACGGCTCGGAAAAGGTCGCGCCGCATTATAATGTGATGGGCGTGGCGAAAGCAGCGCTGGAAGCGGCGACGCGTTACCTGGCCTATGATTTTGGGCCGGAGAAGATCCGCGTCAACGCCATTTCGGCCGGCCCGATCCGCACCCTGGCGGCGGCCGGCGTGAGCGGCTTTCGCGATATGTACAAGCACTTTGCTGATGTGGCGCCGCTGCGCGAAAATGTGACGATTGACGATGTGGGAAACGTGGCCGTCTTCTTGGCCTCCGATCTATCCTCCCACGTCACGGGTGAGACGATCTACGTGGATTCCGGTTTCAACATCGTCGGGGTGCAGATCGCGCCACAGGAAGGGAACGAATAAGTATGTTTTTCCGCAAGTCATCTCCGCCATCCCAGCCTCCGCCTGCCATCCAGGCAGTGGAGCGCGTCACTTCGGTGCTTGGTTCCGGGATCATCTGGCAGGGTTCGCTCAACGGGAGCGGAGGGGTGCGCATTGAAGGAGCGTTTGAGGGGGAGATCGCACTCCGCGGCCTGTTGGTGGTCGGTGAAAGCGGACGGGTGATCTGCGATAATATCCGCGCCTACACGGTGATCGTGGCCGGGGCGGTTTACGGCAACATCACCACCCAAAAGCTGGAGATCCGTTCCACCGGACGGGTGTGGGGAGATGTGGTGACGACGGCATTCGTTACCGAGGAAGGTGCGTTCCTGCGCGGCCAAATCCGCATGGAAGAACATGTGGAGATTGACTTCGGACCGATGCCGGAGCTGACCCCTACCGAAGCAATGATCCTGGCCGAAAAACAGGCCACCGTGCTGCCGCCTCCACAGGAAAAGACGGAATGAGATACCGTGAGCTGGGGATTCAGACCTTGCGCCAGGCACCCAACCTGGCGCGTACCGAGGGGGAAGCGTTTCTCTTCCGGGCCGCTTTCCTGGCGCCGGATGGAACGCCAACCCCTCTCGGCGCTCGGCAAATAGCACGGTTGAAAGACCTCTTTAGCTCCTTAAAGGCAGAAGCTTTTTTCGCCGCGCTTAAGCTTCCCGTCCTCGCCGATGCGCAGGGGAACATTTTCGCACGCTACCCGGTGGGAAAGGTGGAAGCTTTGCATTGCCCCACGTGTGGGTACTTTTCCCCTCATGAAACCGCGCAGAGCGCACGAGAGACATTTTCCGAAGAAGCCCGGCCGCTAGAGCGCGTTTGGACCCCCGACTGTAACACCATCGAGAGCTTGGCGCGTTACCTGAACGTTCCGACGGCGCGCACGGCCAAGGCACTGATGTTCACCCGCGAGGCCGATGGAGAGTTCATCTTTGTGGTGGTGCGTGGGGATACGACGCTCAATCCGCACAAGTTGCGCGCTCAGGTGGGGGAGGTGCGTCTGGCGCGGGAAGAAGAAATCCGTGCGGTAGGAGCAGTTCCGGGTTATGCTTCACCGATCGGGCTGCGCTGGGGCAAAGTGCTGGTAGATACCTTGATTCCGCTTTCGCCGAACCTGGTGGCCGGGGCGAATGAAGAGGGCTATCACCTGAAAAATGTGAACTACGGCCGGGATTTTAGCGCCGACCAGGTGGTCGATCTGATCTGGGCCGAGGCAGGCGATCGTTGCCTTTGCGGGAACGGGGTGCTGGAAGCACTAGAGACGTTGCCCGTGGTGCTCGATGGGGTGCTGTTGGAGGCGAACGTGCTGCGCGCTCTGGCCGAGGTGCATCATGATGAGCATGGGTTGCGTTGGCCGCCGGTGGCTGCGCCCTTTGATATTTACTTGCTCCATGTGCCCGGCAAGGAGCTGGATACGGCTTCGGCGGCGCGTTCTCTGGCTCAGGAGCTGGAGGCAGCCGGGCTGGAGGTGTTGCTCGATGACCGCGACGAGCGCGCCGGAGTGAAATTCACCGATGCCGATCTGCTGGGCATCCCCTGGCGGGTGACGGTAGGTGAGCGCGCCCTGAAGGAAGGACAAGTGGAGATCAAGAATCGTTGGAACGGAGCACAGGAGCGGCTCTCGCTGGAAGGAATGGTTGCCTTTTTCCGGGAGTGGAAAGTCTCTGCGGGAAGCTATGAGCGATCTGTTTGAGCATGCCCTGCAGGAACAAATGCGCCGCGAGGCCCCGCTGGCGGCGCGTATGCGTCCGCGTACGCTCGAGGAGTTCGTCGGGCAGGAGCATATTTTGGGAGAAGGGAAGCTGCTGCGCCGGGCGATTGAAAGCGACCGTCTGTTCTCGTCAATCATTTTATGGGGTCCCCCCGGCACCGGGAAGACGACGCTGGCGCAGATCATCGCCGCCCATAGCCGCAGCGCGTTTGTCACCCTTTCGGCGGTGCTGGCCGGCCTGCCGGAATTGCGCCAGGTGATCCAGGAGGTCAAAGAACGCCGCCGACTCTACGGGCAACGGACTATTCTGTTTGTGGATGAGGTCCATCGCTGGAATAAGGCTCAGCAGGATGCCTTGCTTCCTCATGTGGAGGATGGCACGGTGATCTTCATCGGGGCAACGACGGAGAACCCGTATTTTGAGGTCATCGGGGCGTTGGTTTCACGTTCGCGCGTCTTTCGCCTCTATCCTCTGACGGAGGAGCAGCTCGATCGCATTCTGGAGCGTGCCCTGCAGGATGCCGAGCGTGGCTATGGTGGCCGAAACGTGATCTTGGATGCCGATGCGCGGGCACATTTGATCCATGTGGCCGGTGGGGATGCGCGCAACCTGCTCAATGCGCTGGAGCTGGCAGTGGAATCCACGCCACCCGATGCCGAAGGGAAGATCCACATCACCCTGGAGATCGCCCAGGAATCCATTCAACGCCGTGCTGTGCTGTACGATAAAGAAGGGGATATCCATTACGATACCATTTCGGCCTTTATCAAGTCGGTGCGCGGCTCAGACCCGGATGCGGCGCTCTACTGGTTGGCGCGCATGCTCTATGCCGGCGAGGACCCACGCTTTATCCTGCGTCGCCTGTTGATCCTGGCCGGGGAGGATGTGGGGCTGGCCGATCCGATGGGGCTAGTAGTGGCGGCTGCCGCCGCTCAGGCATTCGATTATGTGGGCCTACCGGAAGGCATTTATCCGCTGATCGAAGCCACGCTCTACCTAGCAACCGCGCCAAAATCCAACAGCACCCAGGCCTACTTCAAGGCGATGGCGCACATCGAGCAGGAAGGTGTCGGCGAGGTGCCAGATCACCTCAAGGATAGCCATCGCGATCGTCAGGCGCTGGGGCATGGGAAGGGGTATCTCTATCCCCACGATCGCGAGGGGCATTTCGTGCCGCAACAATACTTACCGAAGGAATTGCTCGGCACATACTTTTATCGCCCTTCCGAAGAGGGCTATGAGGCGCAGGTGCGCGAACGCTTGGAACGCTGGCGCGCCGCGCAACGCAAAGCGCTCGGAATTGAGCAAACGCAGGAAATGCCAGACCTCTCGACAGAGCGCATCGAAAAGATGAAACGGAACTTGAAATGACGCTTCTACTCTTGATCCGCCACGGTGAAAACGACTATCGCCGCCGCTCCCTGCTGCCGGGGCAGCTGCCCGGTATCCATCTCAACGAGATCGGGAAAGCGCAGGCTCGTCAGCTGGCCTGGACCTTGAGCGAGGTGCCGCTAAAAGCCATCTATTCCAGCCCGTTGGAACGTGCCCTGGAGACCGCCGAGCCGATCGCCCGGTTGCACAACCTGACGATCGAAGAGGTGGAGGCGCTGGCAGATGTGAACGTGGGAGATTGGGCCGGGCGTTCCTGGAAGCGACTCCGTCGCACGCGACTTTGGCCCAAAATCATCCATGCGCCTGCGGAAGTGCGCTTCCCGAACGGCGAGAGCTTCCTCGAAGTCCAAGCGCGCGTGATCGGAGCGCTGGAGCAATTCCCAACGCAACATGACGAAAAAGACATCATCGCCGTCATCTTCCACGCCGATCCGATCAAACTGGCGCTGGCGCATTTCCTCGGCCTGCCGCTGAACGCCTTTCAGCGCCTGAACGTGGATACCGCTTCGATCAGCGCGGTGTGGGTGGGAAAGGAGATGACGCGCGTGCTGTTTATCAATCGCCTACCGGGAGAGCCGTTAAGGTTGATGGGATAGTGGAGGAGTTTAGGGGTTATGTCGCCGTCTTCTTGTGGTCGTTTGCAGGGCAAAGTAGCCATCATCACCGGTGCCACTTCCGGGATCGGGAAAGCGACGGCTTTGCTCTTTGCCCGCGAAGGTGCGCATCTTGTGCTGAGTGGGCGCCGGCGCGAACGTGGCGAGGCGGTGGCACAGGCCTGCAAAGCGTTCGGGGTGCGGGCAATCTTCGTCCCGGCCGATCACACCCGCGCCGAGGACTGTGAACGCGTGGTGACCGTGGCACAGCAGGAATTCGGCCGCGTGGATATCCTGTTCAACAACGCCGGCGTGGTGACTTCCGGCACGGCAGAGACGACCTCCGAGGAAACCTGGGCCTACACCATGGCACTCAACGTGACCGCCGTTTGGCGCATGTCGCGTCTGGTGATCCCGATCATGCGGGCACAAGGGGGTGGAGCGATTGTCAACAATGCCTCGGATTGGGGCATCGTCGGGGCGCGCAATGCCCTGCCCTATGCCACCAGCAAAGGCGCCGTGGTGCTGATGACCAAAAGCATGGCGCTGGATCATGCCGCCGAGGGCATTCGCGTGAACGCCGTCTGTCCGGGGGATACGTTCGTCGAACGCTGGATAGAACAGGGTTACTTTCAAGATGGGCAGCCGGTGACGATGGAAGAGGCCTTGCGCGAATCGGCCTCGTATATTCCCTTGGGACGCTTTGCTCAGGCAGAGGAGATCGCGCGGGCAGTGCTCTTCTTGGCCTCGGACGAGGCCTCGTTCATCACCGGCCACACATTGCTGGTAGATGGGGGGAATACCGCACAGTGACTAAAACGTCTTCCAGTTCAGGTGGGTGATAGCAATCGCCAGGGCATCGGCGGCATCATCCGGCTGCGGACGGGAGGGCAGACCTAGCAGCAGGCGGACCATCTCTTGGATTTGTCGCTTATCCGCCGAGCCATAACCGCTGACGCTCTGCTTAACCTCATTCGGGGTATATTCGGCGACTGGTATGCCGGCTTCTGCCAGGGCGAGCAAGATCACGCCGCGCGCCTGTCCTACTTGAATGGCGGTGCTCACATTGCGCTGAAAAAACAACTTCTCCACCGCACCGCTTTGGGGTTGGTGGAGAAGCAGCAGCTGACGCAACTGCTCGTAGAGTAACAACAGGCGCCGTGGCATGGTTTCTTCGGGTGGCGTTTCGATCACCCCGAAGGTGACCACCGTTAATGTCCCCTGTTCGTCCTCATCCAGGATGGCATAACCGGTCCGTGCCGTACCGGGGTCCAGCCCGATGACCCTTCGCATTATCCGGCCTCGAGTGCCGCCAGCGCTTCTTCGCTCAGTTTCAGGTTGTGATAAACGTTCTGAACGTCGTCGAGGTCTTCCAGGGCCTCGATTACCTTGAGCACCTGTAAGCTTTCCTCGACGCCCAATTCGATCTCCTGCTTGGCAATATAGCGCAGCCCGGCCTCTTCAGGTTGCACACCGGCCGCGTGGAGCTTGTTTGCCACTTCTTTGAAGGCCTCCGCCGGAGCGATGATCTCAATGTTATCGCCATCCTGCGTGACGTCTTCCGCGCCGGCCTCCACGGCCAATTCAAAGGCGCGATCGTAATCCAACTGGCTCGCCGGGAAAGAAAAATAGGCCATGCGCTGGAATTGCCAGGCCACAGAGCCGGCTTCTGCCATATTACCACCGCTGCGGGTCAGGACGTGGCGGATCTCGGCAACGGCACGGTTACGATTATCGGTGACGCATTCGATCATCATGGCCACGCCGTGCGAAGCGTAACCTTCGTAAAAGATTTGCTCAATCGCGGCGGCATCCTTATCTTCTCCGGTGCCGCGGCGGATGGCACGTTCGATATTCTCTTTGGGCATGTTATTGGCACGTGCTTTTTCAATCGCCAGTGCCAAGCGCACGTTCGTTTCGGGATCGCCGCCGCCTTCACGCGCCGCCATGACGATCTCGCGGGTCAGACGGGTGAAGAGTGCGCCGCGTTTGGCATCCTGTGCGCCCTTCTTCCTGCGGATAGTTGCCCAGTGGCTATGTCCAGACATACAACTTTCTCCTTTTCTAAACCGAATGACGATGTTTTTGGAAAAATGCTCCGACAGAGCTTGCTGCAAAGGCTGCAATGCCTTTGATCAACAGAACATGCACCCCTCCTCCAAGCGAGAAGCGCATGCGACCATGCTGTAGAGCAAACTTGCCTTTATTGTATCACAAGGCAATGTTCGCTGGAAGCACATAACGGATGGTGATGGTTCGTTTGTCGGTAAAATCACCGCGATGATTCGCCGAGTGCAAAAATGACAACTGCCGATCGCACCGCCGGACGCGGGCAGGTTAGGCTACGGCCGATGCCTTTTGTCCGGGTTATAATGCAGCACTATGCAGGTGAAGTGGCTTCAAGGGTTTTTGATAGGGGGAATGTTATTCCTTTCTTCATCCTGTTCGCCGCCCGCTACGTACCCTTTGTCCTCACCTTCTCCAAGTGCCACTCCCTTTCTCCCTGCCACATCCACGCCGCGCGCCGCCCTCTGGGTGGTGCAAACGGCTCTTCCTGCCACGCCGACGCCCTCTCCCACCCCTACGCCTTCTCCTTTACCGAGCCCGACCCCTTCACCCACTCCAACGCCGACCCCGAGCGAAACCACAACACCCGCCCTCTCCCGTCCACGCTACCGTCTATATGCGCGTCTAGATGAGCCGAAACATCACCTGGATGTCGAACAGATCATCGAATATCCCAATCTGACCAGCCAGGCTCTTTCCTCGCTGGTGTTGGCCGTGGAGCCAAACCGCTGGCCGAATTGCTTTTCCCTCCATTCGTTGACCATCGCAGATACTTCACCGAAATACACGCTGAAGGATCACCGTTTAGAGATTTTTCTTTCGCAAGCACTCTTGCCCCAGGAAACGCTCACCATTCACCTGCGTTACGCGCTAGATTTGCCTCCGAAACGGATGGCCGAGGCTTTTGGTTACACATCCTGGCAACAGAACTACGTGCACTGGTATCCCTTTGTCGTTCCCTATCGGAATGGCTGGATCTTGCACGAGCCCTGGCATGTTGGTGAACATCTGGTCTACGAAGCGGCCGACTTTGACGTGTATCTTCAGGTATCAGATGGAGTACAAATCGCAGCTCCGGCACCTGCAGTAGAAGAGGTCGGCTGGCAACGCTACACCCTACCCCAAGCGCGCACTTTCGTCTTTTCCGTCAGCCGTTTTTACCGGGTGAGCGAAATCCAAGTTGGGACGATCCCGATCAGGAGCTACTTTCTCGCCACGGATCGGGTCGCGGGGGAGCACATTACGCTACAGGCCGTTCGTTTTCTGACCCTTTACATGCAACGCATCGCACCATATCCTTATCCTGCCCTCAACATCGTCGAAAGCGAAATGTTGGATGGCATGGAATTCGATGGGCTTGTATTTCTGGCACAACATTTTTATCAAGAGTTTGAGGGGGGCACCCGCAACAACCTGACCACCATCGGCATTCATGAGATCTCCCACCAATGGTGGTTCGGCCTGGTGGGTAACGATCAGGCTCTCGAACCCTGGCTGGACGAAGCGTTGGCCCTCTATAGCGAAGCCTTGTTCTACGAATGGGCAGAAAACGCCGCAAATTGGTGGTGGAATTTTCGGGTCAATTTTTTTGCTCCCCAGGGTTTCGTCAATATTCCAATTTACGATGGTGGTAACTTCAGGTCCTATACAAACGCAGTTTACTTACGCGGTGGACAATTCCTGAACGCCTTGAGACAACGCATAGGAGACGAGGCATTTTATACCTTCTTGCAAGACTATGTCCGTCAGATGCAGGGGAAGATCGCTACCCATGAAGACTTCTTTCGCATCCTATCCCAACATACCGACCAGAACTTAGACGATCTGATCGCGGAATATTTTCGTCCCTAGCCAAGGAGCATGTGATCCCCCTTCATTCATCGTGGACATAGAACACGGACAAACACGAATACCACGAATGAGCCCGAATTTTCAAGCCTTTGCCCAAGAAAGGCCCGATAGGAGTCCGTACTCTCCTTTTTCTTTTTGCGGTTACCGTAGGATAAAACCATCGAGCTTTTCAGAGCGCAAACAACATTGGCGATAAATACGCTCCGTTGGGTACTGCGGGCATTCCCACCCATGCGATCTTGACTTTACCGCATAAGAGTATAAAATCGAAAGAGATTCAAATTGGATCTCCAAAGCACGATTTCAGGAGGTGTGCAATGGGATTGCCGATCCCTACCTTTTTCCGTGAAGAGCGCGTAGGAGAAGTCTGGCGTGTGCTGTATGAAGAACGAGCACAACAAGCGCGCCAATGGGCCCAACGCTTTGGCATAAAACCGGCGGCGGAGGATGCGTTCAAGGTCTGGCTTTTGCTGGTAGATGTGCAAAACACTTTTTGTATCCCCGACTTTGAGCTTTTTGTGGGTGGGCGAAGCGGTCAGGGAGCGGTGGAAGACAATCGTCGCCTGTGCGCCTTCATTTATCGCAACCTAGACCTGATCACGCAGATCAGCGTGACGATGGACACTCACCAGGCCATGCAGATCTTCCACGCCATTTTCCTGGTAGATGCTCAGGGCAATCACCCTGCGCCATACACTCAAATTACCCACGAAGATATAGCCCAGGGGCGCTGGCGCTTCAATGTCGCACTGGCGAAACGCTTTGGCATAGCCCCGGAATACGGTCAGGAACTGCTTTTGCACTACACGCGTGAACTGGCAAAGCGCGGCAAATACACCCACACCATTTGGCCCTATCACGCCATGTTAGGAGGCATCGGCCATGCCTTGGTGCCGGCTGTGGAAGAAGCCATCTTCTTCCATACCGTAGCGCGCCTCTCACAACCCTATTTCGAGATCAAAGGCAACCACCCGTTCACCGAAAATTACTCGGCGATCGGCCCGGAAGTGGAGCAGGGGCCGCATGGCGAAGCGCTCGGCGAACGCAATCCGCGCTTTATTCAGATGCTCCAGGAGATGGATATGCTCATTGTGGCCGGCCAGGCCAAAAGTCACTGCGTGGCATGGACGGTGGAAGACCTGTTGGGCGAAATTCGTCGCACCGATCCCTCGTTGGCCAACAAAGTCTACCTGCTAGAAGATTGCGCCTCACCGGTCGTCGTGCCCGGCGCCATTGATTACACCGATGAAGCCGAAGCGGCCTATGCACGCTTCGCTGCAGCCGGCATGCACCGCGTGCGTTCGACGGACGATGAGCAGTGGCTACGCTCCCTGGTGAAAGCGGAGGCATTATGAGCATCTTCGACGGCAAGCGCCTGGATAACAGCACGTTTAAGCTCGATATCGAACGCATGCGCCGCGGCTGGTATAGCGATAAGTACTTTATCAACATCGCCCACATGCTCACCAAGCTGGCAACCGAAGGCTATACCTACCGAGGCAAACACCCGCATTTACCTTTGGGAATTTCTCACAAGGATATCCTCGTCGGCGAAATGGAGGTGGAGATGCAAATCTTCACCCGCCGCCCAGGAGTAACCGTGGTCGTGGGGGTGGATAAGGCGCTGACCATGCTTCGTCACTGCACCGGCTATTGGGAGGGGGATCGCTTCGTCGAAACCTGGGATCGACTGGAGGTCTGGTCTGTGCACGATGGCTCACTGGTGCGCTACGATGGGGATCCGCTCCAGGTGCAGCCGGTGCTGCGCATTCGTGGCCGCTATCGCGATTTCGCCATCCTGGAAACCCCTATCCTGGGCATCTTGACGCGCGGTAGCCGCGTCGCCACCAACGTCTATGAGACGCTGATCGCCGCCAAGGGCAAGCCGGTGCTCTTCTTCCCGGCCCGTTTTGACCTTCACGAGGTCCAGGCCGCCGATGGCTATGCCTATAACATCGCCGTGCAGCGCTATAACATGGACTATGCCTCGACCCTTGGACCCTTCGTCTCCACCGATGCCCAAGGGGATTGGTGGGGCGGTTCCGGCGGTGGGACGGTCGCCCACGCGGCCATCGCCTGCTTTCTGGGAGATACGGCAGAAGCCATGTTGGCATTTGCCCGCATCATGCCGCCCAACATCCCGCGTATTGCGCTGGTGGATTTCAACAACGATTGTGTCCAGGACTCACTCCAGGTTTGCCAGGCAATGTTTCGGCAGTATATGGAAATGCTCGAAAGCGGCAACGCCGAAGAAGCGATCCGCTACCGCCTCTACGGGGTGCGCCTGGATACCAGCAGCAGCGTGCGCGACGTTTCCGTCGCTCCCTTGGGAGACCCGGAGCTGGATCTCGGTGTCAACCCGCGACTGGTTTTCAACGTACGCAAAGCCTTGGATACGGACTGGGAGAGTTGGGAGATCCCTGCCGCGTGGAAAGAAAAAGCACGCGAATATTGTCGGAATGTTAAGATCGTGGTCTCTGGCGGCTTCAATCCGGATAAGATCCGTCGCTTTGAAAAACTGGGAGTGCCGGTGGATATCTATGCCGTCGGCTCCTGGCTCTTCAATAACAACGGCCACACAGTGACCGATTACACTGCGGACGTGGTGCGGATTAAAGTACATGGTCAATGGTTGGATATGGCCAAAGTAGGCCGTCGCGCCTGCGAAAATCCCGATCTACAGCGTGTCTGGTAAACAGGAGGTCAAAATGCAACGCCGGTTATGGTATCTGCTCGCTCTCTATGCCCTGATCGTGATCTACACCGAAACGTTCTTCGTGCGCGGGATGCGCCCACCGCTTTGGATCACGCCCCTGGCAACGCTAGTGGGCTTCGGGCTTTCGTTGCTACACGCCATGCAACGCCTGGGGAAGCGTTCAGCGCTGACATTGCTGGCCTGCACTGCGATTGTCAGCTTCCTGTTCGAGGCTTTGGGCGTCGCCACCGCCTGGGTCTATGGCCCATATCACTATACCGATAAATTAGGGCCGCGCCTGCTCGGCGTGCCCTTCCTGATCCCGCTGGCGTGGTTTCTAATGGCCTATCCTTCTTACCTGTTCGCTGAGACCCTGGCACCGCGCACTTCACTCTCAAAACGCTACCTTTGGGTGGCCACGTTGGCCGGGTTGATCATGACCTCCTGGGACCTGGTGATGGATCCACAAATGGTGCGTGGCGAGCATTGGGTTTGGGAAGTGGAAGGGCCTTATTTCGGCATTCCGCTGCGCAATTTTTGGGGTTGGTGGCTGACGATCTTCGTTGCTGTGCTCCTCTTTCTCTGGCTCACCCGCTCGATTGGAAACTGGCAGGTTCAACCCGGAACGGATGGCATTCCCTGGTTCATTTACTTCCTGACTGCCGGCGCCAACACTTTTGGCTCGTTTTTCGTCGGTTTGGAAGGTTCAGCACTGGTGGGCATTTTTGTCCTCCTGCCCTGGTTACTGCTGACCGCACCGCGATTCTTCCCGCGCCTGCTCTAGGCATGCGTTTTCCGATAGTCTTTCTCGTATGTTTCGTTCTTTCCGCTTGCGCTCGTGTGACGCAGGAGGTGACGATGACCTTCTCCTTTTCCAGCCCCGCTTTCGGTCACGGACAACCGATCCCGGCCGTCTATACGTGCAAAGGGCGCGATATTTCCCCACCGCTAACATGGAGCGATCTGCCCCAAGGGACAAAGTCGCTGGCGCTGATCATGGACGATCCAGACGCGCCGATAGGCACATGGGTCCATTGGGTCATCTATAACATCCCATCCACGCGCACCGGCCTGGAGGAAGCCATCCCAAGCGAGGAACGTTTGGCAGATGGCAGCCTACAGGGCAAAAATTCCTGGCGACGCATCGGATATGGAGGCCCTTGCCCGCCCTCCGGCACGCATCGCTATTACTTTCGCCTGTATGCCCTGGATAGCATGCTTTCGCTGGCTCCAGGAGCGACGAAAGAACAATTGCTACAAGCCATGCAAGGGCATATCCTGACCGAGGCTGAATGGATGGGAACTTTCTCAGCACGATAGCACTGCTCGGTTCAAAGGCATAGGGACCTTTCCATAACCACCGGATTTTCCCATCGAAGCGGATTTAGTCCCATCGGAGCAATGGGACTATGTCAGGTGCGCAGCGTAGAAAACCCTATCCAGAGAGGAAATTTGGGCATTTTTGTGATCCAGTGCCAAGCCCATCCAAAAGCTCCGAGTCACATACAAAGACACACCGGGTTTTTCATCGTTTTCGGCAAAAGCGATTTCCGGTTGCCAAACTGCTCAAAATTTGTTTTGCTGCAATCAGCCGACAATTCGGAGTGCAAACGGGCATGTAATGATAGGCGGGCTATGCCTCTGCTATAATACACCTGATGAGTGATTCGATCGAAATAAAAGGCATTCGGGATGGCTTGCTGGCAACGCTTCCCCCCGATCTCAGCTGGGCGGACGTTTTGAATTTGCTCCGTCGGCGGCTCGATGAACAGCCGCAATTTTTCAAAGGGGCGCGCTTGAGCCTGGAACTGGGTGCGCGCACCTTGCGGGTAAACGATCTGATCGCATTGAGAGATGAATTATCCGAGCGCGGCATTGCGCTGTGGGCGATACTCAGCGAATCTCCAACCACGATCAAAAATGCCCAGTTGCTCGGTCTGGCCACTCGGTTGGGTAAACCCCGTCCGGAACCGCCACCCTCGCTTGCCGAGAAAGGAGAAGGGGCATTGTGGATCGAACGTACCTTGCGGTCTGGAATTAAAATAGAGCATTCCGGCCCGGTGGTGATCGTGGGAGATGTGAATCCCGGCGCCGAGATCGTCACTTCTTCCAGCTTAATCGTCTGGGGAAGGTTACGCGGACGGATCTTCGCCGGCCAGAGTAAGAACACCGAGGCTTTCATCTGCGCCTTGCGTTTCCAAACCACTCAGGCCACTCTGGCCGGATTCCCCTTGCCTGCACCACCGACCACAGAGCGGCCACTAAAAGTTTTTCTGGAGAACGGATTACCTCGCTGGGAAACATGGGAGTAGCTAAATGAGTGCACAAGTTGTTACCGTCACTTCGGGTAAAGGCGGCGTGGGAAAAACCACTGCCGTTGCCAATATTGCCACTGCTTTGGCCGCAGCCGGGCAGAAAGTCGTTTGCATTGATGCCGATATCGGCCTACGCAACCTGGATGTAGTCATGGGATTGGAGAACCGCATCGTCTACGATCTGGTGGACGTGATCGAGGGCCGTTGCCGCTTGCGCCAGGCGATGATCCGCGATCGACATTTTCAGGAACTTTACCTCATCCCCGCCGCCCAAACGCGCGATAAAAGCGCCATCTCACCAAGCGATATGGTGGATCTTTGCAACGAACTCCGCCCGGATTTTGATTGGATTTTGGTGGATTCGCCGGCCGGTATCGAGCGCGGTTTCCGCAATGCCATCGCTCCCGCCGATCGCATCCTCCTGATCACCAATGCCGAGGTCTCTGCCGTGCGCGATGCCGACCGCGTGATCGGAATTCTAGAAGCCGAAGAAAAAGGCTCTCCATCTCTGATTATTAACCGCCTGAAACCAGATCTGGTACGGCAACATGAAATGCTCTCCCCAGAAGATGTGCTCGATCTACTTGCCGTGCCCTTGTTGGGGATCGTTCCGGAAGATGAAATGGTCATTGTTGCCACCAACCGCGGTGCGCCGGTCGTTTTGGATGAAAAAAGTCGCGCCGGGAAGGCCTTTCGCAACATTGCCCTGCGCCTAATGGGCAAAGAGGCCCCAAACGACGACTGGAATGCCTCTGACACCTTCTGGGCACGCTTTTGGCCTTTGAAAGGGAGGAAATGATGGGATTTTTCCGATCACGCAAATCCAGCGCCGAAGATGCCAAAGAGCGCCTGCAACTGGTGCTGGTCCATGATCGCACGAACCTGCCTCCGGCCGCCCTGGAAGCGCTCAAAGATGAGCTGATCGCCGCCATCTCCAAATACGTGGAGATCGAGGCTCAATCCGTACAGATTTCAATCGAACGTCAAGGTCGCTCTCAACGCCTGGTTGCGGATATCCCCCTACGTGCAGTCGGCGAAAGAAGAAAAGGCTAACCCTTCCCAATGTTTCGAGGTTTCTCCTGGTATAAATTCGATTACTGGTTGCTGGGAGCGGTGGTCATTGCCATCATTCTGGGGGTGATGATGATCCGTTCTGCCGTGGCCGGCAACGAGGAAATTGCCCCCTCCGTGAACCGGCAGATCATCTATGCGACCATCGGCTTGGGGGTATTGTTCTTCGCCGCTGCAATGGACTATCACTACTGGGATGCACTGCGTCTGCCGATGTATCTGGTGATCACGGCTCTCTTGATCATGCTCTTTATGAGCGCACGCGCCGTCTTCGGGGCAGCGCGCTGGTTTCAGGTGGGCCAGATCTTCATCCAACCGACCGAGCTGACCAAGATCGTGGTGATCCTGCTTCTGGCACGGTATTTCGAATACACGCAAGATCGTCCCCACAATCTGCGCTGGATCCTGGGGAGTTTCTTCTGGGTCGGTAGCCTGGCCATCTGGATCCTGCTACAACCCAACCTGAGCAATGTGATCGTGCTCATGGTGCTTTGGATCTCGTTACTCTGGCTGAGCGGCTTGGATTGGAAATATCTGATCGCCTTTGCCGTCGGCGGGATTGTCCTGGCGATTGCGGCTTTTCCCTTCCTCCAACCCTACCAGCAGCAGCGGGTGATTAATTTCCTCTTCCCCGATCCGAACGCCCGTCATGGCGCAGTCTACAACGTGCTCCAAGCGCTGATCGCCATCGGCTCCGGTGGGCTGCTTGGCAAAGGATATACTCAGGGCACACAAACCCAGCTACGTTTCCTGAAGGTGCGCCACACGGATTTCATCTTCTCGGCAACGGCAGAAGAATTCGGGATGATGGGTGCTCTGATCATTTTCGTTTTGATCGGCTTTATTATCTATCGCTGCCTGAAAGCGGCCCGCAACGCCCCGGACCTGATGGGGATGCTTATCGCCTCCGGCGTGGCCGTGCTGATTTTCTTCCAGGCGGCGGTGAACATCGGGGTCAATCTGAACGTCATTCCGGTAGCCGGCCTACCGTTGCCGTTCATCAGCTACGGCGGCAGCGGCTTGCTTTCTCTCATGCTCGGCATTGGTTTGGTAGAAAGCGTGGCGATGCGTTCAGAGCGCACGTAGGGTCTCGAAATCGGCCGGGGAAGAGAGAGAATAGGCCTGGGCGGTGCTATCAATACGCCGGATCAACCCGGCCAGTACGTTGCCGTTGCCCATTTCGATGAACGTTCGCCCCCCCATCTGAACCAAAAGAGCTACGGATTCCACCCAGCGCACGCGATGCGTCAGTTGCGCCGAAAGATCGGCGCGCACCGCTTCGGCTGAATCCAATAGCTGAGCCTGCACGTTGCCGATCACCGGCACCTGTGGCGCTTTGAAGGAAAGTCGCTCTAGCGCCTGGTTGAACCCATCCTGAGCCGAGGCCATCAGCTGCGAATGGGCGGCGATGCTCACCGCCAAGGGGATGACGCGGCGGGCACCGGCCGCCTTGGCCGCTTCCATCGCCCGTTCCAGCGCAGCACGGGCACCGGAGATCACCACCTGCCCCGGGCAGTTATCGTTTGCCACCTGCACCGTCTCACCCGGCAAACTGGCCTGAGTGCAGATCTGTTCCAGGGTTGGAATATCCAGTCCGAGGATGGCCGCCATTCCACCAGGGGAACGCTCACCGGCTTCTTTCATCAGCTCGCCGCGGCGGCGCGCCAAATGCAAACCATCTGCAAAGCTCAGTGAACCGGCCGCGGTGATGGCGCTCAGCTCCCCCAGGGAATGCCCGGCCATCGCCAGCGGGCGAAAATCCGGCCAAAATGATGCGAACACGCGATAGACGGCCAGCGAATGAACAAACAGCGCCGGCTGAGTGTTGACAGTATCGTTGAGCTCCGCTTCCGGCCCTTCCCACATCAAGCGCGAAAGCGCAAATCCTAATAGATCATCGGCCTCGGCGAAGGTTTCGCGTGCCAAAGGGAAAGTTTCCGCCAGCGCTTTTCCCATCCCCACCGATTGAGAGCCCTGGCCGGGAAAGACAAAGACGGTTTGTTCAGGGATCAGGTTCACGGGTCACCTCGGCATGTTAAACCCAAACGAGCCGTGAAGGTCACGGCCCGTTGAGAAGACCAAAAAGCAACAGAAAGCTATTCTTTCTTCGCTTTGATTTCGATCACCTGGCGACCTTCATAGTACCCGCAATTCGGGCAGACGCGATGCGGCAAGCGCATGGAACCACACTGGGAACAAATCACCAGATTAGCGGCTTGCAGCGCATCGTGCGCCCGGCGGCGATCGCGGCGACCTTTAGACAACTTGCGCTTTGGATGAGGCGGCATGACCTACTCCTCTCTACTCTAGAATCGGGAAGGTGAAGGAAACTTCACCTGTTTTCTCGCTCAAAAGCGGGCGAATTATAGTGGTTTTGTTGCTGTGCGTCAAGTTAACATTCGCTATAACCACAAGCATAGCACTTGCGACAACCTTCCTCGTTCACAACCGCCGCCTCCCCGCATTCAGGGCACAGATCGCCGATCTGGAGCATTGGCTGTTCCATCGGCCTGAGAGAAGTTTCCTGAGCTCGCGACAAGGGTTGAAGCTGGGCACCATCCCCGTTGGCTTTGCCTTCTTTCTCCTGGAGATACATTTCTAGTACCTGACCAACGCCATCCGGCAGCGAGCGCACCCGGTTCGGACCAAAACCAAGCGACCGTCCGCCGCCAATGCCGATTAACTGTTGGACGATTTCGCGGACACGCTCTAGCGGTGCTACCGGCGAGGCCAAGCGCAAGATAAACGAGATCAGGCGCCCGATGGCTTCGGAAACCGCCGCCGTCTCCGAGCCGGCTTTGGAGGTGTTGATAAAGACTTCAAAGGGTTGCCCCAAACCGTTCTCGTTAATGGTGATAAAGGCCTTTCCCAGCGGCGTTTCGATGCTATAGGTGCGTCCCGGCAAGACACGAGGCCGCGGCTTTTTCGATTCATGCCACATCATCGGCTGAGGCTGAGGGGTGGAGGGTGCAGCGCTTTGCTTTTTCTCGGCCGTCGCCTTCGTCTCCAACACAACCTTCTCGCGCGAGCCGGTAACGTAGACGGTCAAGCCTTTGCACCCCAACTCCCAGGCCAGACGATAGGCCGTGGCTACATCTTCGACAATCGCGTTTTCCGGGAAATTGATGGTATTGTGATTGGCAAAACCGTTCGCGATGAACATGTGAGACTCCGGCACGCTGATATCGAAGACTTCCGCAAATCTGGCCTCGACTTTCTCGACCGAGAGATAAACCTTTC
This sequence comes from Chloroflexota bacterium, assembly GCA_037447295.1. Taxonomy (GTDB): domain Bacteria; phylum Chloroflexota; class Anaerolineae; order Anaerolineales; family Villigracilaceae; genus 630D-37. The sequence goes on from JBBIGZ010000027.1 coordinate 26,813, forward strand.
GTTCATCGTCATGGCCGAAAAAGCGATCGGCTAGATCGTGCTGCCCACCGGCACGGCGCAAAGCCTGATACAGACGATGAGCATCCTGCCGTTCCAAGCGACGACCGTTTAGCACGTTGGCCTGCACTTGCTGATAGGTCTGGAATTCGGCGCCCTCTTCGAGTTGGGACATGGCGCGCAAGCTCACCGCTACTTGGGATCCCATTTCTGCCAGCGCCTCTGTGATCCTTTCCGGCAACGAACGGCTGTAAGGGCGAGAACGTTGCAAACGTCCCAGATTGCGACGTTCGCTCTGTTCATCCTTCCACATCTCGACAAAGCCAATCCACTCTGCCAGTCGTTCCAGATCAGCTCCTTGAACGGTTAACGAATAGGCGCGTTCACCAACCTGGCGTGAGGTCGCCAAAATCCCCGCATTCAAGAGCAGAACCTGGAGCTGTGCGACCAGACGCCGACCGGCAAGAGTGATGCCAAAGAGATTACCATTGGTGCTCATGAAGCCATCCTGGAAGAGACCCCGTAGAAAAGCGGCGATCTCATCTTGCGAAGCGCTCAGAATGCAAGGTGGAATGACCTTGTCCTCAGCGCCCGGTTGCAAATCCAAATCGGCGATCAACCAATCACGCAAGGCACGGGAATTAAGCTGCAAATAATGCACCTGATTGCGCGGGTCACCGGCAATATCCCCTTCTAGGCCAAAGAGTTTGCGCGCCATCCCTTGAAGTTGCTCCAACAAAGCGAGGTCGGTGCTGCTGATGCTGACGCCGTTTGTGGTGATCGCTCCTTTTGAAGTGATGCAACCGAGCAGGAAAGCCAAATCGGTTGACATACGCTCCGGAAAGGTCGGCCGAGGACTATTCATGCGGAATTGTCCGCTGAAGGGTGGTAACGGCGCCGCCGACGGCCCGAATCGTTGCTGGCCGGCATAAAGGACGACGACATCTCCGGGGCGTAATTCGTCCAGCCGGCGGAAAACGATTTCCCCTCGTTCATCTAGCACATGGATTCGATGATTGGGTGTGCCTTCGATCTCGAAACCGTATTCAAGAGTAACCTTACGCGTCTCACGATAGCCGCCGTAATAGAACAGGGTCGCGGCCTGAACGCCTTCCGGCGTTACTACATTACATGCGAGAGGTGCGAACTGATCCGGCAGGCGTAGATCGCTCAAGGTTTCAATCGGCACAAGGCCGCGCTCGGTTAATAGCAATGTGTCACCCACCACACATTTAGAGATACTGTTATCGACAAATGCCTGTAAAGCGGCCTGCATGCGCACGTGTTCTTCGGCGCTAATATCACCGGCAACGACGAAGACATGCCGAATAGATTCGGGGATTTCGGCAATGTTCTGGCACGTCCCATCGTGAAGCACGCGTTCGAAGATCTCTTGGCGCTTCTCTTCCGGGATACCGGCCTGGGTCAATGCTCGTTCAAAACGCGCGCTGGCATAGGTGAGCTGCAGATCGCGCCCCTTATCGTTCACATGTCGAATATAAGCCAAGGCGAAGACCGGTTCGCAGCCATAGCCCTCGGTCCCGGCCACGGTGGCGATCGTGCCGGTCGGGGCAATGGTGGTTTGGGCCGCGTTGCGGATGCCGTGACGACGGATCCCATCGACGATCTCTTGCCAGTTCACTTCCGGCCGTCCCCAATCGTGGCGATAGGGGACGATGCTCCGCGGCGGCTGCCATTTCAGATTCTGCGGATCGTAAATGCTCCCCTGAATGGCAGGGAACGGGCCGCGCTCCTCCGCCAGGCGAATGCTGGTGCGCATGGCATGATAGCGAATGAATTCCATCACCTGAGATGCGAACTCTTGACCTTCTTCGGACCCGTAGCGCACTCCCACGTGATACATCAGATCTGCCAGGCCCATGATCCCCAGACCGATCCGCCGCGCACGATGCGCAGCTTCCTTCAGCTGCGGCACGGCCGGCACGTAGGCATTCGCCTCGACCACATCATCCAGGAAGCGCGTGGCCGTTTCCACGCTCTGGCGCAGGGTTTCCCAATCAACCGTGCCGTTTGGTCCGCAATGCTCGTTCAGGTTGATCGATCCCAGACAGCAGTTCTCGTACGGTCCAAGCCACTGTTCACCGCAAGGGTTTGTTGCTTCTAGAGCGTAGAGATGCGGCACCGGGTTGCTGCGATTGGCAGCATCCAGGAACAGCACGCCCGGCTCGCCGTTATGATGCGCCTGGCGCACCATTTTCTCGAACAATTCCCGCGCTCGCACCTTCTTGTAAACCTTGATCGGCAGACCGGCTGCTTCGGCCTCTTCCAGCGTACCATCAAAATCGCGGTAACGTGGGTCGGTTACATCTGGGAAGCGCAGTTCCCACTCTTCATCATTTTCCACAGCACGCATAAAGGCATCCGTGATGCCCACCGAGATATTGAAGTTGGTGATGGCATTCTCATCCGTTTTGCAGGTGATGAATTCTTCGATATCCGGATGATCGACGCGGAGCACGGCCATATTTGCCCCGCGACGGGTTCCGCCCTGAGCGATCTCTCCAAAGGCCTTATCGTAAACCCGCAGAAAGCCCACAGGACCCGTCGCTTCGCCGGCGGAAGATTGCACGATCGTCCCTTTGGGCCGCAGGCGCGAAAAGGAGAATCCATTCCCGCCGCCGGTCTGCTGGATCAGCGCGGCATCGCGCAGGGTTTGAAAAATGCCGCTTCTCTTGCGCCCCATATCATCAGAGATAGGGAGCACAAAGCAAGCCGCCAGTTGACCCAGCGGCGTGCCGGCACCGGTGAAAGTAGGGGAATTGGGGAAAAACTTCTTGCTCACCAACAAATGATAAAACTCCACAGCGCGCGCCATCACATCCGCGCCCCACTTTTCCTCCACTTTGGCCACGTGATAGGCCACGCGCCAGAACATCTCCTCGATCGTCTCTACCGGTTTGCCATCCAGCCCACGGCGCAGGTAACGCCGTGTGAGCACCTGGCGGCCGTTTTCGCTTAGCTCGGCCTTGGGCAATCCTTCCGGCATGGGAGGAATAGGCAGTAAACCATTCTTTGTAGCGGCGGAAGATAATGTCATATTTTCTCTCCTTGGCGACAAAAATTTCAAGCCACGGCAAACGATGCTTGTGGCGGAGTACCGAATCAGTTCTCGAGCAAGCGGTTGATCTCGTCGCGAATGGCGCGCAGATCGTCTAGTTTCAGGTAGACGATGGCATAGCGGATATAGGCGATCTGGTCAAGCTCCTTTAACCCCTCTATGACCATATCACCGATAACGCGCGAGGAAACCTCCGTTTTGCCCATCTTTTGCAGCTCCGCTTCGATGTGCCCAGCCAAGCGTTCAATATCGGCGGCGGAAACCGGGCGCTTGGCACAAGCAATGCGAATGCCGCGGATCAATTTCTCGCGATCGAATTCCTCGCGTGTGCCATCTTGCTTGACGATCAGGGGCGTTGCCAAGATCGGGCGCTCATAGGTGCTGAAGCGCTGTTCGCAATGCAAACACTGCCGCCGGCGGCGGATCCCCCCCTGATGATCCGGCAGCGTATCCAGCACTCTAGAGTAGGGATATTGACAGTATGGGCAACGCATAAAAATAACTAGAACAAATATTCTGCCATATATACGTGATTCAAGTTGCTAAATCCGCACATATGGAGCGGCGCGATTCTAGCACAACTTCAAGTACTGCGCAAGAGAGAGAACTCGGCGATTTGATTAAGAAATTCGCATGAACCTGCAATCGCAGTGACCGGCCATCTTGGGAAATTCGCCGGCATCGAGTCATCCAGCATATGAAAGAGAGAGGGCACGGTGCCCTCTCTCCGCTAAGCCCAGCAACAAGCCCCTGCCCGCTTGGGCCTCAGTAGATATCTTTGACCGTATTGTAGACGTTGAATTTACCGGTCGGAGTGATCAGGTTCGGAATGCGGGCAATTTCTTGGAGCGTGGCATCATCGTAGATGACAATCTCGCCGGTTTCACCTGGTTTGCTCGCATCGCCCCACAGACTGATCCACACCTGCGTGCCCTGCTTGTTGTATTCGATGTGCACGGCGCGCCCGTAACTGCCAACCTCCCAGCACTTATACGTCTTGCTCGGATCGGATTTTGCGATCACGCAGATCGTGCGCGCCAGGACAGGATCGGCATTCAAGGCCATATCCACCCAAATCCATTGGCTCTTGGGATGGGTCTTGATGAAGAGGCTACCGGAACCGGGCAGCGGCGTCACGCGAACAACTTTCCAGGCCGAATCCGGATGCCCTTCAGGATCGGTGCCGATAGATGTAACCGCTGCATCCCCCAGGTGTGGCGTACTCCAAACCGGACCATATTCAGGGTCAATCCAGTTTGCGCCACGACCTGGGTGGGGCACTTTGGGCGTATCCACCAGCGCGATCAGCTTATCCTCTTTGGCATCCACAATGGCCACTTTGTTCGACTGGTTGGCCGCCACCAGGAAGTAGCGATGGGTGGCATCCCAACCGCCATCATGCAAGAAGCGGGCCGCAGGGAGCATGGTGATGACCGGTGCTTGCGGATTGGCATAGTTCACCAACCAGATCTGCCCGATCTCTTTGACATTGATGATCCACTCCGGCCGGTAATGCGAAGCGACGATGCTCGCCACCCGCGGCTCGGGATGGTATTCCTGAGTATCCACCGTATAGCCACGGGTGCTGACGATCTTAAGCGGCTCGAGGGTTTGACCATCCAAGATCACAAAGTGCGGAGGCCAGTAGCAACCCACCACGGCCAGTTTGTCGGTGAAATCACCTTCCGGCCCGTGATATTTGCTCACCTCGACTGAGCGCGCATCATAGCAGGTCTGCACTTCGGCGACCTTCTCCGGCTTTTCCATCCAGAGATCGATCAGCGCCAGTCTACCATCGCGCCCGATGACATAGGCATAGCGCCCGGTGGCGGACATGCGCGTGATGTGCACAGCATAGCCGCTCTCTACTTTGTTGACGATCTCGTAGGTATCTCCGTCAATGATGGCAACCTGGCCGGCATCCCGCAACGTGACAACAAAGTAGTTTTCCCAATCGCGCCAGGTTTGAGGAGAATTCGGACGTTCATCAGGAGGCACAAGCAGCTGCCAGGAAGCGTTCATCTGCTCCATGGACATTTCCGGGGGCGCCGGGGGCTCCATCTGAATGAATTTGGCCATGATCTCGGTCTGCGCTTGGGTGAAGAAGCCCTGTTTGCCCCAATCGGGCATGCCGCGCGGCGTGCCGTTGAAGATGATCGCCGCTAAACCGGCCGTCCCTTTGGGAAGGGTCTTATCCGGGGTGAGGGCCGGACCGGTAGCCCCTTTGCGCAGTGTGCCATGACAGCCGGCACAGCGCTCAAAGTAGGTTTGCTTAGCCCAGGCGAATTCCTCTTCGCTCAGGGTCGGGACTTCGGCGGTCGGTGTAGGTTCGGCAGAGGCCTCTTCAGCAGGCACAGTGGTTTGGGGCAACTGGGAAAGATATTGCACCACCGCGTTTAACTCGCTCTCCGAAAAAAGCGCCGCCAGACCGGCCGGCATGGTGCCTTTGACACAAGGACCGGAAGGACAATTGGGCACCACATAGGCATCCGGCTCCCGAATGGATTCGAGTATATATTCAGCTACCGTCTTTGCCTGACCTTTATACTCACTGCTGGCAATAGTTTGAGCAGCATTTTCACCGAGGCGAGAAAGATCCGGACCAATCGTACCCACGGCGCCGGGAACTCCGGGGATGGTGTGACAAGCACCGCACCCGCCTTTCTGCAACGCGGCAACGGCTACATCGGCCACATTACCAGGACCTTCGGCGGGTGCAGCCGCTGTGGGAGTTTCAGCCACAACCTGAGCGCTCACAATGAACTTGCCCCGGAGTCCGAGTTCAGCATTGTTACCGATCGGATCATAGTATTCCAGCTCGGATGGGATTTGCGGCACGGTGAACGTGACCGAGGTCAATTCGCCACGTCGGGAAACGGTCTTGCTTTGCACATTCAGCCCTGCAATGGCAATGGCGTGTTTTCCCTCGCCAGCGTTGATCAGCGTCAGAGTGACCGTCTCACCAGGACGTGCCGCCAGCTCAGGGTTGACTTGCCCACTGATCTTTCCTCCCACTCCTAGGAAAACAAATTTTCCCTCCTCCATTCCGATCGTCAACACGTACTCGGTCGTAGCAATCGGCGCGGGCTTTGGAGCACAGGAGGCAAGAAGTGCCAAGAGCACAAGGAACACACCTGCTGCAAAGAAATATCTTGCTTTCATGTGTAACTCCTTTCCTCAAAAGATGAAAGTATGGATTCCAAATGGGCAAAAAGCTCCTCAAAGGGATATGGTGAAACCTGCAGACATCTTCCAAAGTGCAAAAACGGCTCATAGGGCACCCGACACAAAACGTACGCAGCTCAATCAGCACCTTGGTCGCATGAGGGTAGGTTTTAAGTAACTGATCGACTTTCCATTTCGCATCCACTATATCCATGCCTTAAATATAACCACGGACAAACTATCCTTCTTTGCGCTAGCACAAATTTGACCTTGTCCATTGCGATGGCAGACCCTCTTTGTTGAATTATTCCAAAATGAGCGCCCGTTTTGTGCTGGACATCACACCCTGAGAAAAAATGTGACATCTGTCGCCCCAAAAAAGGATTTATGTCACATAGCAGGATCACCTATTGTGAGGAAAGGGTGATAAGGAAACCTACGCGCTTCAATCGGGCCAAGAGCACGAGGAAGGGAGGAAAGAAAAGGCGACAATCGAATTCACGAAAGGCGTATTACTGAGGAGATCCGAATAGATTGCAAGCCCCCTCTCGTCAATCCCCAGAGTTATCGCATCATACGGCCTCATAATAAAACAAAACAGGGACGCGTTCCTGCATCCCTGCCCGTTCGTCACTCCGTCATCAAGCAACATTCGCTTCAGAGAGTGGTTTTGCACTCCGATTTTCCCTGTGCATCCTGAAGGAAATTCCAATAAAGTAGAGCAAATAGGTCAGCACCTCGCTTAGGGATGGGTTACCGTTATAGCCAAAGAGCGCCTTGAGAAGGCTCCCAAGCACCGAATTCTCGTCCAAGACAGGATTGAGATCCCAGACATGTTCAATAATCGGCGGGATCCATCCCACTTCGTTGAACTCATGAACGCCATGTGCAACCAACCCAGCAGCAAAGAGGAGTAAGAGCACAGAAGTGACCTGGAAAAACCGCCGTAGATCGAGGCGTCTTGCGCCGCTAAAAATTAACCAACCCAGCACAATGGCCGTGCCCAAACCAAACGAAGCACCGCCGATCACCTGGAGGGCCGTGCTAGTAAATATAGAGGCGGTCAGGAAAAGGGCCAGTTCCACACCCTCTCGAAAAACCGCCAGGAATGCCAGAGCAAAGACACCACGCTGTCCGCTTTGAGCTGCTACACGGTGCACATCTCCTTCCAAGCTCTGACGCAGGTTACGTGCCTGACGGCTCATCCAAAAGATCATCCAGGTGAGCACTCCTGCCGCCAAGAACATGGTGATGCCTTCAAAAATCGCCTCCGCCACGCCTTCCAGACTCAGGCCAAAAGCAGCAAGAGTAACCGCCAGCACCAGGGAGAGCACTGAAGCCAACCCAACACCAGCCCATACTGCCGGTTTGAGATGAGTGCGGCGCATTTTCTGCAAAGCGCCCAGCACAATGCCAAGGATCAGGGCCGCTTCAAGCCCTTCGCGCAGGGAAAGCAGAAACGAGGGAAACACAAAACCTCCTGCAGGTGAGTTATAGATACATACCTGAGTATACCAGATTCCCCTCTAAAAAACATCATTTTTATCAATAAATTGACGGATATTAATCATCATAAATTCTTTACGGATGTACTACTGCACATTATCG